>JAKIUD010000057.1 GCA_021647765.1 Desulfuromusa sp.
ATGCGAACAAAACCAGTGCTGGAGCAATTCGAAAATCTGTTGCAACATGCTGTCGGTACTCAGTTACGAAGAACTATTTGGGGCGGTATTACTCAACCGCAGCCTTTTTATTGTGGATAGAACCGATATTTTTTACAAACACTTCACCGCTAAATTATCGGTCTGCGGTAAAATTTCATTCATGCTGCCGCTGCGGTATCCTTGCAGATCAAGGGTGACATAGTCAAATCCATTTAGTTTAAACGTTTCAACCAGATCAAGGCGAAGGGTCTTATCTAATAATCTGGGAATCTCTTCAGGGGCAATCTCAATTCGAGCCAGTTGATCATAACAACGGACTCGATAGTGTGTAAAATTCTGTAAACGCAGCCAGGTTTCACATCGATCAATCCTTTTGAGTCGGTCAACTGTAATCCTGGTTCCGTAGGGGAAGCGACTGGCAAGGCAGGCGAAAGGTTGTTTGTCCCAAGTAGGGAGCCCAAGTTGTCGACTTAATTCTCTGACTTCCTGTTTTCCAAGGTTGGCTTCCAGAAGTGGTGAACGGATTTTCAGCTGAGTTACTGCTTTTCGACCTGGCCGGTAGTCATCTTGATCATCAAGGTTAGAACCATCGAGCAAGGTTTCGAAGGGGGTCTTTTTCATTTTGTGCAGAAATAGACTGAACAGATTGTGTTTACAGTGGTAACAACGTTGCAGATCATTTTTAACAAAATCGACCAGTTCCATTTCGTTACTGTTGATAAATTGTTGCCGGACACCAAAATCGTTGGCGAGTTGTTTGCTCTGTTCTGTTTCGTAACTGGGGTAAAGAGGGGATGTTGCAGTGAGGGCGAGAACTTTGTTTGCTCCAAGGCTGTCACAGGCTACTTTCAGCAAGAGGGTTGAGTCAACCCCCCCGGAGAATGCAATCACCGCTGAATTGAACTCGGATAAGATGTTTTGCAGATTTTGATATTTTTCATCCAAGGTCATGATAACTCAAATGAAATACATAAAACGATGATCAAGCTCTTTTTCCAGCCCCATTTCCTGTCCCTGCTCACACAGATCTTTTAAACTGACCGAAGCAAAATAATCACCGAGGATGCGGCTTCCCTCGTTCCAAATGGGCTGAGTGACGCATTGATTGTCAAATTCACAGGCTGGAGCCGCTTCACCATCTTTACGCCGCCCTTTAATGCAATCGACCAGAAGTAGTTCTCCTTCAGCGGCCAGAACAATTTCTTTTATCGTGATCTCTTCGGCAGGTCTTGTCAGGCTATATCCTCCCTGAGGACCGCGGCGACTTTTCAATAATCCGGCTTTTTTTAAGTCCTGGAAGATTTGCTCAAGATAACGGGGTGAAATGTTTTGTCGCCGGGAAATATCCTTAATTTGCGCTGGCAAGGTGCCGGCATGAAAGGCCATATCAAACATGGCACGCACACCATAGCGACTTTTTGTTGAAAGTTTCATAGCTTCTCCTTAGTCATTCGTTGAGTTAGTCAATATAGGAATCTCTACTGATACTGTCAAGAATAAAACCCACTTTTTAATGGGGGATTGTGTTGTCCATTCGATTTTGTATAGAATCTTAGGGAAAGTAGTTTGCTTTTCTGTTCCGGATATGGCTACATAAAAACTTCAATCTGGTCAATTCAGCGAGGAAACAATGAAACAATACCAGTTTCAACTGGAATTTCAGGTACGGGATTACGAGTGTGATATGCAGGGGCATGTCAATAATGCAGTTTATCTAAATTATCTGGAACACTGCCGCCATGAATTTATCAAACAGCTGGGACTTGATTTTTCTGAACTGGTCAGGCGGGGGATCAGTTTAGTGATCATCCGGGCGGAAATCGATTATAAGTATTCATTGCAAAGTGGTGACCGCTTTATGATTGGGGTGATTCTGGAGAGAATTTCCCCTTTACGCTATCGTTTTGTTCAAGATGTTTATTCATTGCCAGAGAAAAAACTGGTATTGAAGGCACGGGTGACTGGAACCGGGGTGAATGCCAAGGGACGTCCGCAGTTGCCGAAAGAGATCAGTGCTGCATTGGACAAAGTGTCTTGATTCCTGCCGCAAGGGAAAGTTACTTGTTGATCTTATTTTTAAAACTACTTTCGCTTAATTGGATGTATCTGACTCATCGACTGGAAATAATTTATGTTTCCCCTTATCGTGCGGCGAAATAACAACAACCAGGAATGGAACAACCATTGAAACCGAACAGCGAATTTAAAAAAACAGAAGTTATTATTTTATCTCTCGCTCACCTGGCTCACGATACCTTCTCCGCTTTTTTAGCGCCGTTGTTGCCGTTACTGATTGATAAACTGGGGATGTCGTTATCGATGGCAGCCTTTCTCGATATCATCAGACGGATTCCTGCTCTGTTTAATCCATTTCTCGGGCTGCTGGCCGAAAAAACCGGAATCAAATATTTTGTCATTCTGACGCCAGCAATAACGGCTATCAGTATGGGTTTGGTTGGATTGGCAAATTCATTTGCGATGCTGTTCATCCTGCTGATTGTTGCCGGTATTTCGGCGGCTCTGTTTCATGTCCCTTCTCCGGTGATTGTGAAAGAAGCTTCCGGTAACAAAGTCGGATTGGGGATGAGTTTCTTCATGGTGGGCGGCGAACTTGCTCGAACCCTTGGGCCATTGCTGGTTCTTTCGGCAGTTTCTCTCTGGGGATTGGAGGGAATCTATCGATTGATCCCCCTGGGGATTGGTGCTTCGGTGGTGCTCTACGTAAAGCTGAAAAATCTTGATGTTGATCGGAGCGCGCAGAAGCCCAAAGAAAAAGGGGACACGCGCAAACTGTTGCATCGCTATGGGGGGTTTTTGTGTGTGATTGCTGCCTTTCTCTGCTTCCAGGCAGCGATGAAAAGTGCGCTGACCCTCTATCTGCCGGTTTATTTAACCCATCAGGGGGCATCGCTGTGGTCTGCCGGGATTTCATTATCTGTTTTACAATTTTTTGGGGTGATCGGAACGTTTTGCGCGGGTAATATTTCGGATAAAATCGGGCGCAGAAACACTCTGATTATTTCCAGTATTGGTTCTGTTGCAGCTATGGCGTTGTTTGTCGCGACGCAGAATATTATTATATTGGCTGTTCTCGGATTGTTTTTATTTGCCTCTGGCCCGGTGCTTATGGCCAGTATTCAGGACACCAATTCAAATATGCCGACCTTTATGAACAGCATGTATATGTTCATCAATTTTGGAGTCAGTTCGGTGCTGGTGTTTGCATTAGGATTTATGGGTGACTGGATCGGTTTGGAGCGTACCTATCAATTATCTGTCCTTTTTTCCCTCGGTTCAATCCCGATGGCATTTCTGCTGACACGATCCAAGCAGGCGACAGATAATACATAATTGCAGTCTAATGATGTGAAACCAGGCTACCTTTCCCTGTCAAAGCTTCTATTCCTGTAGAGATACGCGAACTCTTCTGGTGGAATATCCGAAAAACGATACAAAGATATTTCCCTGGCAACGCTGTCCACTGGCACAAATGTCAAGATTTCACTCTCGGCGACCACCTCATACAAACTTCCGAATTGTTTCTGCACTTACGCACAAAATAGCATAAATAATGTTGGTTTGACTGAGATGCTGTTTTACTGCATTATCTATACTGTCATTTCCCCCACATTATTTTGGTAAAAACAGGCCAATTTTCACCTCAATAAATTGCGTTTAGCTGTTTTTTCACAATATCTAGGCATGTTAAAATTAAAAATATTGTTCAATTACAGCAACATCGTGTGCATTTGGTGGTTGGTGTATATTGACAACTATGGTTACTTGGGGGGGGAGGAATCATCGAATGTATGTTCAAGCTGGTCGATATTGTCCAAATAATCAGAAAATTGTGGTTTATTTTAAATGGGAAATCTCAGGCAGGAGCATACTAAAATGAAGGAGTCACAAAAAAATATCCGTGAAAAGCATAGGGTCGTCGCCTTTGTCACAGTGGTGATTTTTGGCATTTGTGCCGGATTTTGCGGTTATATTATTTGGCGCGGACAAAAGGAGATAACTGCAAAAATTAGCGTCAGTGAAAAGAATATTCGCCAAGTTGTCAAGATTCTGGAAAAGAATAACTCTGATAAACATAAAAACAATATTAAAAGTTTTTTAAATACAAGAGATTCTTCGACCAGAGTACGCATTTTGAAAGCCTTTGAACGCCGGGATCGGGAGGAGCTTTTCCAGCTATCTGAACCATATTTTAAGCTTTTCAAGAAAAAGGATGCCTCTTTTTCTACTTTTGACTGGTTGTTACCAGACAATCGTACTTTTCTACGTATTGTTAAACCAAAAATATTTGATAATGATGTCAGCGAGATACGCCCTGATATTGTCAAGGCAAACCAGGATTTACAACAAAATTCTGGTTATATTCCAGCTCGCACTGGTTTAAGTTATCGAGTTGTTCAGCCTGTCGTTTACCAGGGACGGCACCTTGGTGTGGTACAGTTCGGTCTTACAGATTCTTTTCTTATCGATATGCTCCAAAGGCAATTTGATAATGTCGTTATCCAGGTCATGCCTACTAACACACTTCAACGTAGCAAAATTTCCAAACTTCCATCCTACAATAACGGTTCATTTATCGCACAATCCTATGACATTGATTTGATTAAATCAGCCTCCCCTGCTATCGACTGGAAGCTTGACCACCAAAGAACTGTTATTCAGGGCAAAGATTATGTGGTCAGTAAAGCAATTGAACTTTCAAATTATGCCGGGGATCCAGAAGGTTGGCTTTTTACCCTGATAGATATTTCTGAACTTACAGCTGAACAGCGAACAGACGTTATCAAAATTGTCACCATAAGTATTATTATTCTTTTCTTCGCCGTCTTTATTATATCTAAAAGCTACAATAAACTAATCGATAAAATATCCCGGATGAACGATACCCTTACTCAAAGAAATATAACTTTGGATGATCGGGTTACAGAACGTACCCGGATCAACACCGCACTTACCGCCGAAATAGAAGAACGTAAGCAGGCCGAGAATGCATTAAAAGAAGAAAAGTTTTTTACTGAAAGTGCATTAAACTCCATTGTTGACATCTTTTACTTGTTTGATTTGAACGGAAAATTCTTGACCTGGAATAGGGCTTTTAGCGAAGTTTCCGGTTATAGCGATCAAGAGTTGTCTTTAATGAAACCAACAGATTTCTTTCTTGGTGACGATATTCAAGGTGTTGCCGAGATTGTTGAGAAAATCTATAAAGAAGGTACTGGAAAGATAGAAGCTAATTTTGTCTTGAAAGATGGAAGGCAAATTCTCTGCGAATTTGTCGGCTCAAGACTTGAGGACAGCCAGGGCAATGTTATCGGTTTCACCGGAATTGGTAGAGACATCACCGAGCGAAAACAGGCGGAGGAAAAACTGGCCGCCGAAAAAGAACGTCTGGCAGTAACCTTGCGCTCTATCGGCGATGGAGTAATTACCACAGATATTGAAGGTAGAATTGTTTTTATCAATAAAGTTGCTGAACAACTTACAGGCTGGAGTAATAAAGATGCCGAAGGCCGATTTTCCCATGAAGTATTTAACATCGTTAACGAAAAAACCGGTCAGAAATGTGCAAATCCTGTGTCCAGAGTGTTGGAATTCGGCAGGATTGTCGGCCTTGCCAACCACACTGCCCTCATTTGCAAAGATGGAGCCCTGAGAAGCATTGCCGACAGCGGTGCCCCCATTCGGGATATGGAGAGCAAGATTATTGGAGTTGTTATCGTTTTCCATGATATTACCCATGAGAAAAAAATGGAGGAAGAGTTGCTCAAGGTCAGGAAACTTGAGTCCGTCGGAGTTCTTGCCGGTGGTATTGCCCATGATTTCAACAACATTCTCGCGGCCATTCTGGGTAACATTGAGCTGGCCGCCTATCGTGTTGGAGAAGATACCAAAATAGTCTCTCTGCTCTCCAATGCTCAAAAGGCGACCAAGAGAGCTGCAAAACTCACCCAACAGTTGTTGACTTTTTCCAAAGGGGGGGATCCGGTCAAGGAAACAACGTCTATCTCTAAACTTATTTCTGAATCCGCCGACTTTGTCCTGCATGGCTCTCCGGTCTCCTGTGATTACACTTTTCCGGATGACCTCTGGATGGTCAATGTCGATAGCGGCCAGCTTGGCCAGGTGATTCAGAATATTGTCATCAATGCCAAGCATGCCATGCCTGAGGGTGGAAGGATATATATCCGTTGCGACAATGTTGAAGATGCGGCATCCGAGGCACTCTTGAGTCTGCAGGAGGGAGATTTTATCCGTATCACTATCCAGGATACAGGTATTGGTATTCCGCAGGAAATGATAGACAAAGTATTTGACCCCTATTTTACAACCAAACAGGCAGGTAGCGGTCTTGGGCTGGCAATCTGTCATTCAATCATTAATAAACATGACGGTCATATCTCGGTTCAATCCAGCCCCGGCAAGGGAACAACCTTTACTATCTATTTGCCAGTTGATCCATCTGTAGATATTCCTGTTGCCAAACAACAGAAACCAGGATCAGCGGTGAAAGCAGCAAGAATAATGGTGATGGATGATGACGAAATTATCAGGACTCTGGTTCAGGCGCAGCTTTACGTCCTTGGCCATGAAACAGTTCTGGTGGCGGATGGTGAGCAAGCCATCAATAAATATCAAGAGTTGCAGGATGGCGGTGCCCCTGTTGATCTCGTGATTATGGACTTAACTATCCCCGGCGGGATGGGTGGTCAGGAAGCGGCACAGCAACTTCTTCAGATTGATCCAGACGCTAAAATTATTGTCTCCAGCGGCTATTCAAACGATCCGGTGCTGGCCAGTTACCGGGAATATGGATTCTGTGCTGCTATTGCCAAACCGTTTGATCTGGCTGAATTGATGAAAAGTATAGAGTCTACTTTAAGCTGAACAACGACCAAGAAACTAAGGGTCAAATCTCGTTTTGACTTTTATGAGTTCCTCATCAATTTTCCCCACAGCTTTTCGCGTTCGCTCATTTTTTGCCAGCACTTTCTTTCCCCGTTGGATAGCTACTGCTGGTCGGCTCATACGGAACTGGCAAATCACCCATTGCTACTGCATTAAATTTGTTGCCCACCGCTATGAAAACGGCAGTCTGATTATCACATCCAACCAACCTTTCAGTTAGTGGGATCAAATCCTTCCCGATGCATCAATGACCATGGCCGCAGTCGATCGAATTATCGTACGGTATCAAGAGCAGCACGATAAAATTCAAAGTGTGTCGCAGCTGGTTGTTGCAAATAACTGCTGTGACAGATGCAGCGACGTCGCAGGGCTGGCATAATAAACATAACATACTGTATTTGCTTGATTTTGTTTCTGGCATGCCTCTTGATAAAAGAGTGGTGTGTACAGACAGAGTTCTTATATTTTTAAATATCAAAGGAGACATAAAATCATGAGCAGAATCATCGGAATTGACCTTGGGACAACAAATTCGTGTGTGTCCGTTCTCGAAGCGGGTAAACCGAAAGTCATAGAGAACAGTGAGGGCGGCAGGACGACACCATCTATTGTTGCCTATTCACAGGACAAAGAGGTTCTGGTAGGACAAACAGCAAAACGCCAGGCAGTTACAAACCCGGAAAACACCCTTTTTGCGATTAAACGGCTGATTGGTCGTCGCTATGATGATCCAACTGTCAAAAAGGATAAAGGGATGGTTCCATATAAAATCATCAAGGCTAAAAATGGCGATGCCTGGATCGAAGCTGGAGGAAAAAAATTATCGCCCCAGGAAATTTCTGCAAAAATTTTGCAGAAGATGAAGAAAACCGCAGAGGACTATCTCGGTGAATCGGTTACAGAGGCAGTTATTACCGTTCCAGCCTATTTTAATGATTCACAACGGCAAGCCACTAAAGATGCCGGACAGATAGCTGGGCTGGAGGTCAAACGGATTATCAATGAACCAACCGCAGCGGCACTTGCTTATGGTCTCGATAAAAAAGGGGATCATAAAGTCGCCGTTTACGATCTGGGTGGCGGAACTTTTGATGTGTCGATTATCGAAATTGATGAAATTGATGGTGAGCAGCAGTTTGAGGTGTTGTCAACCAACGGTGATACTTTTCTCGGGGGTGAAGATTTTGATACCAAATTGATCGAATATATCATTGCTGAGTTCAAGAAAGAACAGGGGATTGACCTGAGTGGCGATCAAATGGCACTACAACGGTTGAAAGAGGCGGCTGAAAAGGCAAAAATTGAGCTCTCTTCAACAGAGCAAACCGATATCAATCTGCCTTTTATTACCGCAAATGCCAGTGGTCCAAAACACTTAAATGTGAAAATCACTCGTGCTCGATTTGAGTCTCTGGTGGAAGACTTAGTCGAACGAACCATCTCGCCATGCAAACAGGCGTTAAAAGATGCGGGGATTAAAACCAGTGAGATTGATCATATTATTCTTGTTGGTGGACAGACCAGAATGCCTTTGGTTCAACAGAAGGTTAAGGAATTTTTCGGCAAAGAACCGCGCAAAGACGTCAACCCTGATGAAGCCGTGGCTATTGGTGCCGCTATCCAGGCAGGAGTTCTCGGAGGGCAGGTCAATGATGTATTGCTTCTCGATGTCACCCCGCTGTCTCTCGGAATTGAAACCCTTGGTGGGGTTATGACCAAGCTGATTAAGAAAAATACTACGATCCCGGCGCAAGCCAGTCAAATTTTTTCAACCGCCGAAGATAATCAATCTGCGGTAACGGTTCACGTATTACAGGGTGAACGAGAGCAGGCGACCTATAATAAATCTCTTGGTCAGTTCAACCTTGAGGGGATCGACCCTGCACCACGGGGTATTCCGCAAATTGAGGTTAAATTTGATATTGATGCCAACGGTATTCTCAATGTCTCGGCAAAAGACCAGGTTACTGGTAAAGAACAGTCGGTTGTCATCAAGGCATCCAGTGGTTTAAGTGAACAGGATATTGAGCGGATGGTCAAAGAGGCAGAAGTGCATGCCGAAGAAGACCGAAAATTCCACGAGTTGGTCACTGCCAGAAATCAGGGTGAAGCTTTGATTCATACAACCAACAAGACCCTTGAAGGCGCTGGCAGTCAACTTGACGCTGGCACCCGTGGGATGATCGAGAGTGCCATTAATCATCTGGAAATAGCACTTAAAGGTGAAAATATCAGCGAGATTGAGACTAAAACCAAAGAGCTGAATGATCTATCAGTACGACTGGCTGAAAGTCTTCAATCAACACAAAACCCAACAGGCCAGAGCACCACATCGGGACAGGACGATGAAGTTATTGACGCTGAATTTGAAGATGTCCCGAACAATAACTGTGCAGCCTGATAACATATAAAAGAAATTCAGTTGAATTTCGAAACCCGGCCTTCTCCCCATGGAGAAGGCCAAACTCATCTCAAGGAGGATTTGGCTATGGCAACGTGGCAACAATTACGCGAAGGAGTTGGTCGTGCATGGGGATCTCTGGTTGAAGGTTGGCATCAGCTTCAGGATCGTGCCTCAGGGGCAATGACCAGATTTGTCCCTGGAGCCAGTAAAATGTATCCTACAGAACAGGAGCATCAAGAGATTCTTCACCGTAACTCTGGGTGGGGCGTTCTGGCTGCCGAGGTTTTTGACGACACCAAAAAGGTTGTTGTCAGGCTTGAAGCTCCCGGTCTTGAAGCTGACGAAATTGATCTGCAAGTCATCAACAATATGCTGGTTGTTCGGGGAGAAAAGTCACTGCAACGCGAGCAGGAAGCGGGACAGTACCATATTATCGAATGTGCTTACGGCAGTTTTGAACGAGCCATCCCACTTCCCGCAGACGTTGACCCAGATGCTACGAAAGCGAGCTATAAGCGGGGAATCTTACGAATTGAACTCCCCAAGATCAACGGGCAAAAAAAGAGTAAAATTAAAGTTCTTGGTAGCTGACCCTACTCTGGTGTATGTAGGTGGGGGACATTCTATATTACCCCTGTCAATATAGAATGTCCCCAGATTATGAAAACTCCCCCTTTACCGGAATTCTCGTGGTCAAACTATGATTTTCGACTCTCCACAAACTCTTTCCACTGACCCCTGCGGGGGATAAACATCGGCACCCGTGCCCGATATGCACGATACTCATCGCCGAATTGTTTGATCACTTTTTTTTCTTCACTGCGTGCCAGCAGAAAATAAGCAAGAATTATTACCGGAAATATAGCGATGGAAAATATTGTCGGCCAGTGAACAACTCCCTCACCGAACAGGCCGAGGAACAGCCCGGTATATTGCGGATGCCGGACAAAACGGTACAAGCCGTCGGTGACCAGCTGGTTCTGTTGTCGTGCCCGGAAGAGCTCCCGCCAGCCCTGAATAAACAGACCGATGCCGATGAATAACAGAGTATATCCAAGGATCATCGAGATCAGCATGCCGAGTTCGCCGATGCCAAGCAACGACGACCAGAGATTGGCATTAAGGTTCGGGCTGTCGATACCAAAAAAGCGAACCAGAAAATAGATCGTCAGAGGAAAACCATACATCTCTGCATACAAGGCAATAATAAAAGCCTGAACCAGTCCCGCACTCGCCCATTCGCGCCAGCTTTTCGGGGCGAAGTAGCGGTAAAAAAACCAAGAGGCGATGACGATCATCAACGCAGCAAGAAACCAGGCTCCTGAATGGGCAATATTTTCGTTCATGTCTTAACTCCTATTTTTATGCTCACTTATGCGGCGGGTTTCCCCTGCTGGCCGCGGTCGGATTTTCGCCGATATATTTCCATAGCAGTTACCGGGAAAGTCAATTTGACCAGAATGCTGCTGAGTAGAATAATACCCAGGTTATTGAACCAGCGGCCGGGTTTGGATACCGAAAGTTGCCGACGAGCAATGACCGTTTCGCCAAGAGCCATTATGACAAGAACCGTAAAGAAAAATATGATTCTGATCTGTGTTTCATATTCCAGCATAAAAACTTTCTCCTTTGAGCCCAAGTGCGATCTGGCGAATCAGTTCTGTCGGGTCGTAAGTGCTATTGGCTGTTTTTCATCAGCATTTCCTGTTGTGTCAGTATGCCATTCATCATTTCCTGCATGATCTGTATTTTTTTCTCCAGGGTTTGGGCGGAGTTAGTTGTAGAGTTAGGCTTCATGCAGTTCATCATCCCGCCCCGCTTCATCATATTGTTCATCATCGACATCTTTTTTTCCATCATGCTCATTCGGTCTGGCATTGACATCTTACTAATATCTTTGCTGTCCATCATGTTGCCTTGACCCATCATGTTCATACCTGACATCATTTTTTTCATCATCTGCATATGCTTGCCCATCAGCTTCATGCGCTCGGTTTTATTTGTTGTAGTACCCATCTTCTGGCGTATTTCCTGTGCCTGCATCATTGAGGAATTAAGCTTCTCCATGTTCATTTGAGTGGTTGTCGGGTCACTTTTGGTGGCATGTTGTGTCTGCTGCGCAATTACGGGAGAGGCAACCGTTAGTGCCAAAAAAATTGTTGTTAGGATAATTTTTCTTTTCATGTTTTTTCTCCATTTAAGGGTTGTATTTGGGAACTATTCCCAAAATATAGTAGATACTTATCTTATCTTCACTGAGCGTAGACGTAATGCGTTACTGATCACCGAGACCGAACTCAGGCTCATTGCTGCGGCAGCTATAACTGGGCTGAGCAGAACACCGAACACCGGGTAAAGTAGTCCTGCAGCAACTGGTACGCCGAGTGAGTTGTAGATAAAGGCGAAAAACAGGTTTTGACGGATATTGGCCATCGTCGCCCGGCTCAATTTGCGAGCACGGATAATTCCGGTCAGATCCCCCTTGACCAAGGTAACACCGGCCGACTCCATCGCCACATCGGTGCCAGTTCCCATGGCGATCCCGACTTCGGCCTGAGCCAGTGCCGGAGCGTCGTTAATACCATCTCCGGCCATTGCGACCAGTTCTCCGGCATCCTGAAACTTTTTCACCACGGCGGCTTTTTCATCCGGTAGCACCTCGGCAACAATCTGATCGATATTGAGCTTTTTACCCACCGCTTCGGCAGTTGCACGGTTGTCACCAGTGAGCATGACGATTTTGATTCCTTCGGCGTGCAACTGTTTTATCGCTTCCGGCGTTGTCTCTTTGATTGGGTCAGATACTGCAAGCAGTCCGGCTACACATCCATCAACGGCGACGAACATAACTGTCTGCCCTTCACTGCGCAGCTGCTGCGCCTGTTCAGCCAGTGGTCCCGGATCGATGGCAAAATCATTCAACAGTTTATTATTGCCGAGCAGAACCTTGGCACCATCAACCTGACCGGAGACACCTTTACCGGTATGAGATTCAAAGTTTTTCGCATCGGGAAGCGAAAGTCCACGTTCTACAGCACCGTCTACCAGTGCTGCGGCCAACGGATGTTCGCTCCCCTTTTCCAGACCGGCGGCCAGTATCAGCAGACGGTTTTCATTGATATTTTCGGCCGGAATCACTCCGGTCAGTTTCGGTTCACCCAGCGTCAGGGTGCCGGTTTTATCGACGACCAGAGTGTTGATCTTGCGCAGGGTTTCAATCGCTTCGGCATTCTTGAACAGGACTCCCAGTCCTGCTCCTTTACCGGTTGCCACCATAATCGACATTGGTGTTGCCAACCCCAGAGCACAGGGACAGGCGATAATCAATACCGAGACTGCAGCAATTAGCGCATAAGCGAGGCGTGGTTCAGGTCCGACCATGAACCAGACCGCAAAGGCGAGGATGGCGATAACAATAACTACCGGGACAAAGTATCCGGCTACCTGATCGGCCAGCTTCTGAATCGGTGCGCGGCTACGTTGAGCTTCAGCAACCATCTGGACGATTCGCGCCAGCAGGGTGTCGCTGCCGACCTTCTCCGCTTCCATAATCAGCGACCCAGTTGCGTTGACGGTCGCACCGATCAACTTGTCTCCCGCCTGTTTGCTCACTGGAATCGGTTCACCTGAGATCATTGATTCATCAATTGAGCTGGTTCCGTCGATGACAATCCCGTCAACGGGGACTTTTTCACCGGGTCGGATACGTAGGCGGTCACCTGCTATGACCTGTTCGAGAGGGATATCCTCTTCGCTGCCATCCATATTGATTTTGCGGGCTGTTTTCGGTGCCAGCCCCAAAAGAGCTTTGATGGCTGCGCCGGTCTGGCTTCGAGCTCGTAGTTCCAAAACTTGCCCGAGCAGGATCAGGGCGACAATTACGGCGGCCGCTTCAAAATAGACACCGACGGAACCATCTTCGCCGCGCATCCCTGCCGGAAAGATTTCCGGTAGCAGCACAGCGACCAGACTGTAGCCGTAGGCCATTGATACACCGAGTCCGATCAGGGTGAACATGTTGAGACTTTTACTAACCACTGACTGCACCGCGCGGACATAAAAAACCCAGCCCGCCCAGAGAATTACCGGAGTTGCCAGAACCAGCTCAATCCAGCCGAGGGTGCGTGGTGAGACCAGATTTTCGATGATCTGGCCACCCGGCAACATCTCACGCATGGCGATTATCACCAGCGGGACTGATAGGATTGCCGAGACAATGAAGCGTTTCCACATGTAGTCATATTCGGATGTATCCTCCTCATCGAGAGTAATTTCAAGACTCTCCAGCGCCATTCCACACTTGGGACACGACCCCGGCCCCAGTTGCTCAACTTCGGGGTGCATCGGGCAACTGTAAACGGCAGTACTCTCTGCCGTTGTTGGTAGCTGTGAACGATCTTTATAGCCATCTATGTAGGTATCTGGATCAGCCTTAAATTTCGTCAGGCATTTATCACTGCAGAAGTGAAATGTCTTGCCCTTATGATCGTGGGCTTTATAGCTATTCTTATCTTCGGTGCTCATGCCACAGACCGGATCAATAAATTGAGCCGGTTCGTTGACCTGGCGGTTGTCTGCCGATTTTTTGTTCATGGTCGACTCCTTATTACGGTTATTGCCGATCGCTTTGGTCGTTCTCGATTTTGTTTTGTACGGTTTCTTTTTTATGGCGATGTCCACCGCAGCAGCCACCCCGGCGCATCATCATGAATAACATTCCACCAATAAAAGCGTACCAGAGAATATCTGACAGTGTCGGGTTCATGGTTGACTCCTTTTCCGGTAGCTCTCAGCTACCAACGTTGTTTGAACTCTTCCTTTTTCCTTCTTGGTAGGTTCAGTCTAAACTCTCTATCTAACTACAGAGTCAAGAGAAAACGTTACTTATTTTGTATTATTTATTGTCGCTGTATAAGGCAGGATAAATGGGCATCTACAAGGCGGGTACTGTGAAAAAGTGGGGGTATAAAAACTATTTTGTTGGAAGAGAAGATCTCCCAGTCATTGTTTCGTGTCAAGCTCCCGGAGAATCCCACACTGTTCTGCGGTATGAGCTCCACTGCAACGGAGCCGGAGTGCTTCCAGCTGTTGTTTTAAACGTTCAAGCTCCGAAAGGTGTTCGTTTAATTGATGGATGTGGGTATCAAGGAGATCGCTGACTTCAGTGCAATCTTCTTGCGGGGCATTCCGCAGTTGCAGCAGACGTTTGATCTCATCCAGAGAGATATCCAGTGAGCGACAGCGACGGACAAACAGGAGCTGTTCGACATGTTTTTGATCATAGAGGCGATAATTATTTTCTGCACCGCGAAGCGGTAGAGAGAGAATTCCCCCCTTTTCATAGAAACGAATTGTTTCTACCGAGCATCCAGTTAGTTTTGCCAGCTCACCAATTTTCATATTGCCCCTTGATGGCGCTAGTTCAGGTAACACCGTAGTAAACTTGGGACTGTCCCCAGCTTCACCGGGGGCTGTCCCGGAAGTTTACGACCCACGAAGAACTCTGGTGATTTGTCCCTTACGATTAATTTCTCCCCTTGACCCTATAGTAACTTCAGGGTGCTTCCTTGTCAAATAAAGCAAGACAAAATGACACAAGGGAGCTAGAGCTATGAGTGAATGTTCAAGTCAATGTTGCAGCTGTTCTGGAACCGTCCAGCTGCCAACCAACTGGTGGCCGATGGTGATCTCCGGGATTACAGCAGTGGCTGCTGAAACGGTCTACTGGCTGAATGGCGGATTTCATTGGAGCGTAGCGATTCTGGCGTTGGTGGCAATCATAACCAGCGGCCTGCCAACTTACAAAAAGGGGCTGATTGCCCTGCGCAACTTCAATCTGAATATGAATGCCCTGATGGCAATTGCGGTGACCGGTGCCATGTTGATTGGTCAGTGGCCGGAGGCGGCGATGGTGATGTTCCTGTTTGCCTTGGCGGAGATTATCGAAGCAAAATCTCTGGATCGAGCCCGCAATGCAATTAGTGGTTTAATGGATCTGGCTCCGGAGACGGCAACTGTTCGCCAGAGTGATGGGAGCTGGAAGGATATCCCCGCATCCATGGTTGTCCTTGATGCTCTGGTGCGGGTCAAACCCGGTGAACGGATCGCTTTGGATGGAACGGTTGTTTCCGGTTCTTCAACGGTCAATCAGTCGCCAATCACCGGTGAAGGTCTGCCGGTGGACAAAGGGGAAAAAGATCCGGTATTTGCTGGAACGATTAATCAATCGGGTTCATTTGTCTATCAGGTCACTGCTCTTGCCGATAACACCACTCTGGCGCGAATTATCCACGCCGTGGAAACTGCTCAGGGGAACCGTGCTCCTACCCAGCGTTTTGTTGATCGATTTGCCCAGATTTATACTCCGACAGTGATTGTAGTTGCACTGGGGATGGTTTTGATTCCACCATTGATTTTCGGCGCGGATTGGCTGGATTGGATCTATCGGGCTTTGGTTTTGTTGGTTGTTGCCTGCCCCTGTGCCCTGGTTATTTCAACTCCGGTGACGATCGTCAGCGGTTTGGCCAATGCCGCTCGCAAGGGGATTCTGATCAAGGGTGGGGTCTATCTGGAACAGGGGCGTAAATTGACGACTCTGGCTCTGGATAAAACTGGCACGCTCACTTATGGCCAGCCGGAACAGACCGATTTTATCAATATCGGTGGAGATAAACAGCAAATACATGGTCTGGCTATGAGTCTGGCAAGCCGGTCTGATCACCCGGTTTCGCAGGCAATTGTCCGGGCGGGGGAGAAAGAACCCTTACCGGCTCAGGAGATTGTTGATTTTACCGCAATCCCGGGTCGTGGCGTCAGTGGCAGGATGGCGGATCAGTTATATTATCTGGGAAATCACCGGCTGATCAATGAACTTGGTTTACTTACCGCTGCACTGGAAAAACACCTGGCTAAACTGGAGCAGCAGGGGAAAACGGTGGTTCTTCTCACCACAGAAACCACAGTACTAGGGCTTTTCGCCGTGGCTGATACGGTCAGAGAGACCAGTCGTCAGGCGGTTGCAGAATTACACCGTCTGGGGGTAAATACCATCATCTTGACCGGAGATAATCCCCACACGGCCGATGCAATAGCGCGGCAGGTTGGTATTGATGAAGCACGTGGTAACCAGTTGCCGGAAGATAAACTGCAGACAATTGCAGCACTTCTCGATCAGAATAAGACCGTTGGGATGGTTGGTGACGGGATAAATGATGCCCCGGCTTTGGCTCGCGCCGATATCGGTTTCGCGATGGGTGCTGCCGGGACTGATACGGCGATCGAAACGGCCGATGTGGCATTGATGGATGATGATCTGCGCAAATTACCCACATTTATTCGTCTTTCCCGAGCCACCTCGGCAATTCTGGCTCAGAATATTATCTTTGCCCTGTCAATCAAGGTGATCTTTATTGCCCTGACCTTTGCTGGGCATGCCACCATGTGGATGGCGGTATTTGCCGATATGGGTGCCAGCTTGTTGGTGGTGTTTAACGGATTACGGTTGTTGCGTAAGTGATGAGCCAGATACGGTTATCCAATCATGAACGACTCAGGTTAATACCTCGTTTCAATGCACAGCGCAAATTCATGCTAATCAGAAACAAAAAAGGTGGTGCAAAATGCACCACCTTTTTAATTTCTAAATTTGAACTTTGAGTCATGACTTACGACGCTTCAAGAAAGCGAGTCCAACAAGACCGGAACCGAGGAGTAGCAGGGTTGCTGGTTCTGGTACTGGAGCAACGTCATTTACAAAAACTGTCATATCAGTAAAATCACCATCACCGTTACCAATTTGGTCGTCAAGATAAACATACAACCAATGGTAATCAGCATTATACGCAGTCATTATATGTTCTTCACCTGCCTCTTCAGTATTTAACGCATTATCAGTAAAGAATGTATAATCGATACCAGAAGTACCACCGTCAGCATTATAATTTTGGTCAACATCATAATAAAAACCAAACTTATTATCGAAGTCTACCCAACCATCATTCGTCAAATCACCGTCAGCAGAATAGCCCTTAGTTATCTTCCAATTACCATTATCATTCCAAAAGTTAACATTTACCATCGCAAACGGACTCTGTGAAGGTGCAAAAACTTCAAATTTAGTCAAAAGATCACCATTTTCGTCTACAGTATACAAGCCAAACCCACTCTCATAAGCGGCTTGCTCCATTTGGATTTGAAAAACTGAATCCCCATCTTCCCCAGTAGTCAAATCTGTAACAGTCCAATAATCCATGCTACCAGATACGTTCCATTCAGAGCCCAAAGAATCCCAAGGCAAAGCCATTGCACTCCCCGCCCAAACCAACATAATTACCAATAAAATACTAACTTTTTTCATCTTTTACTCCGTTCTCTAAGTTTAATTGTTACACTATAAACATTCTCTGCCCTATTTAATAATGCACATACAATGCCAAATCATAACCGCGCGTTTTCAGGGAACTTTTCTCAGAATCATTTTTGTGTGTAAAGTTTTTCGACACAAAACAAGCAGAAAGGCTGCAGTAATCTTCTTGGTGTCGGAATTCTTTACACTATCCCGAGAGAGGCGAATGCGAAGTAACCAATCATTCAATTACCAAGAGTTTCGTATCATGTGATGAACCGGGGTGGTCGGCAGCAAGATATCTTTCTGAAAGACGGCGATAATCGTCTTTTTCTTGATATTTTACGGGAAACCGTAAAACAGTGAAATCAGGGGGGGTACTGCTTACTGCCTGACGAATAACCACTACCATATTAATTGATCAATATCTCGTAAAAGCTAAAGGTAGACTTGACCCTTAAGCCGTTCGTTATCTTTGCCCTGTCAATCAAGGTGATCTTTATTGCCCTGACTTTCGCCGGGCATGCCACCATGTGGATGGCGGTATTTGCCGATATGGGTGCCAGCTTGTTGGTGGTGTTTAACGGATTACGGTTGTTGCGTAAGTGAGCTGATCGCCATAACATGGAGTTGACAAGCCCCTTGGGTCGAGTCCATTCTGAGACCCTTAAGTCTTTCAGATTGCAGCGTAGCCAGTTTTTTATCATCTCCTTTCACTCAGGATCATTGAAAATCATGTATGCAGGTCACCAACCCCCCAAAGCTTTTTCTCTTCCCGCGCTGGGATTTATCCTTGCCTGTTTGTTGCTGGCGTCAGCTCTGACATTTGTGACCTGGAAAAACTTCAATCGAGAAGAGAATCTGATGGAGACGTTTCTCCTGAGTACGGGGCAAACCCTGATTCGGGTATTTGAAGCCGGAGCCAGAACCTCAATGATGATGGGATCCCGCTCAGGGAATTTAGCTGTTCTGGCAGAACAGACAGCTCGCGAGGCAAGTATTGCCTATGTGGTTATCTTTGATGAAACCGGAGAGCGGGTGACCGCAGCTGGTGATTACCGGGAGAAAGCTGGTTTTCCACAAGTCTCGCTTGTTCTGGCGCAAAATAAAGTACTGACCCGTACGACTGAAGATCGCAATGGAAATGCTGTATTTGAGGTTGCAAAACTATTTTCACCATTAAATGTTATGCCGCAGCACATGAAGATGATGATGCAGCGTATGCATTCGGATGATGCTGCTTACCAGAATCAGCATCGCCAGATCATTTATCTGGGTTTTTACACCACTGCCTTTGATGCTGCCCGTAATGAAGATATTAAGCAGAGTCTCATTTTGCTGGCGACCCTGTTTCTGTTGGGATCAGGAGGTCTCTACGCTCTGTTTGTTGTCCAGAAATCTCAAGCGACCAAAGCGGCACTGGAAAACATGGAGCTTTACACCGATAATCTGATCCACAGTATGCCGGCCGGACTGATCAGTATCGATGAGCAACGGCGGATTGTTTCAGTGAACCGTAATGCTCAGGATCTTTTTGGTCGAACCGAAGCGGAGATGCTGGGGCAGCGACTGCAACAATTAATCGGAGATGAAGAGTGTCCTCTTGCTCCGCTATTAAAAGCCGGGGAAGAATTTATTGATCAACCGATGGAGTGTCTTCAGCAGGGAGGAAAAGAGATTCCTTTGAAAGTCAGTGCTTCCCGGTTACGGGATCGAGATGGTCAGTTCCGGGGAATGGTTTTAATTCTTCGTGACCAGCGGGAAATCCGGGAGATGGAACAAGCTCTGGAGCGCTCCCGGCGGCATGCTGCACTGGGATTGATGGCGGCTGGAATTGCCCATGAAATTCGCAATCCCCTCGGGACGTTACGGGGCTTTGCCCAATATTTTTCCCGCAGCAAAAATTCTGACGATAAGGCTCATGAATATGCAGAGTTGATGATTGGTGAAGTTGATCGTCTTAACCGAACCGTTTCCGCATTACTACAGTTTTCCCGACCCCGAGAGGCGAAGCCGATGGCGGTCGACTTTCAGCAACTGCTGCAGCGGACGATGCTGTTTGCCCAGTCCGATGCCGATAGCCAGAAGGTGGTACTCCGATTGAATATTCCTGAGACCACAACCACTTGGTCTGGTGATTCTGATCTGCTCCAGCAGGTGTTGCTCAACCTGGTGCAGAATAGTCTGGCGGCAACCACAGCAGGTGATGAAATCGAACTTGGTTTTGCTCTACAAGGGGATAATTTTCATGTCTGGGTACGAGATTTCGGTCAGGGGCTCAGCTCTGCAGATCAAGCCAGAATGTTTGACCCGTTTTTCACCACCCGCAAAGATGGAACCGGGCTCGGTCTGGCGATGGTGCAGCAAATTATTGAACAGCACAATGGACGGATAGAGGTTGAAACGGAGCCGGGGCAGGGAACCTGTATTACCCTGATTCTACCGAGAAAATAGGTTTGCTATGAATAAAACTATAACTTTACTGCTTGTTGATGATGATGTTGCCCACCGCACTATGCTTAAGGCTCATCTGGCCGGGGAGGGGTACCAGATTGTTGAAGCCGATGACGGTGATATTGGTGTTCATCTGGTCAAACAGCAGGATATCGATCTGGTTCTGCTTGATCTGAAAATGAAACGCATGGGGGGGATGGAGGCTCTTGCTGAAATTTCAAAACTACAGCCGCAGTTGCCGGTGATTATTATTACCGCCTTCTCTTCGGTTGAAAATGCTGTCGCAGCGATCAAAGAGGGGGCGTTTGATTATGTCACCAAGCCGATTGACAGTGACGCCCTGCTGCTGACCGTGAAACGGGCTCTTGAGTATAAGCATTTACAGCAGGAGAATGTTTTATTGAAACAGCAGTTGGGCGAGAAATTTGATCTCGGCGCGTTGATCGGGGGGAGTCAGCCGATGCAGGAGCTGGCTGAAACCTTGGCCTTGGTTGCACCGTCCGATGCGACAGTTCTGATTACCGGTGAATCAGGAACCGGTAAGGAGTTGGTTGCCGGGGCGGTTCATCACAATAGTTTGCGCAGTCAAGCTCCGTTTATCAAAATAAATTGTGCCGCACTGCATGAAAATCTTCTGGAAAGTGAACTGTTTGGCCATGAAAAAGGGGCATTTACCGGAGCGGCCGAACAACGGAAAGGGCGTTTTGAACTGGCCGATCAGGGAACCTTGTTTCTCGATGAAATCGGAGATATGAGTTTAACGACTCAGGCGAAAATTCTTCGCGTTCTGCAGGAAGGTGAATTTGAGCGGCTTGGCGGCAATCAGACCATCAAGGTTGACGTGCGGTTGATTGCCGCGACTCACAAGGATCTGCAACAGATGATTGAGACCGGTCTGTTTCGTCAGGATCTCTTTTTTCGCCTCAGTGTCGTCCCCCTCCATCTTCCCCCATTGCGGGAGCGACCGATGGATATTCCGGTTCTGTCACAACATTTTCTTACCCGCTATTGTGAGAAGAATCGTAAAGATATCCGTATGTTTCAAGGGGAAGCCCTTGAGGCACTGCTTGCTTATTCCTGGCCCGGAAATATCCGTGAATTGGAAAATTCCATAGAAAGAGCTGTCATCCTCTGCCTTGATGAACAGATTCTGCTGCAACATCTCCCTCTTCAGGTTCGGCAGGCCTACACTGAAAATACTGAACGTCCTTTCGCTATCCGTCCGGGGTTGACGCTGAAGAATATGGAGAAGGAGTTGATTCTTTCCACTCTGCAGCAGACTGAGAATAATCGAACTCGTGCTGCTGAGATTCTGGGGGTGACCCGCCAAACTTTGCAGAACAAACTAAAAGAATATGGACTGACTTAATAATTCCCACCCCCCAATAGCACCACCGTAGTAAATTCGATGAGATGGTCTCCCCCGCTTCACTCATCGGCGTCAATGCGCCATGATGGTAATCAATCATTCCATCAACAGAAACGAGAGGAGACCACCATGAAGATTACCACTATCGGTTTAG
>JAKIUD010000058.1 GCA_021647765.1 Desulfuromusa sp.
AAATATTTGTAAGTACGTGCAAAACCAATTGGTCGAATTAGATAAAAAGGAAGTCCACGGAAAGCAACTGGAGCTGTTTTAGGATTTTGCCTTTAAAACTCTGTCGCTTGCGGCCGAGTTTTTTATAAGGTTTGGTTGCGGGGAAACCGCGTTTTTACTTTGTCACTGATCCCGATGGCTATCTGGTTGAAGTTGTCCGTCGGGTTTCACTGTAGACGATTTTTATACTGAACCAACTATGTCCTCGTCCAGGTTTTCTGCTGGCCGCTATGGAGAGAAAAATGACCGTTGATAGTTTAATCGAGGAGGGTTTGCGTGCACTTGAAGAAGGAGAAACTAAAGCTGCAGTTCGATATTTTCAACAGGCTGTAGAAAAGGATGAAAGTGCTGAAGCCTGGCTGCTGTTAGCTGAGGCACAAATTGTAGCTGGCTCTTTTGCCAAAGCGCATAAAAGCCTCTCAGCTGGATTGAAGTTGGAAACTGATAATATTGATCTGTTGTTTTCTCTGGGTGATCTCTATCTTGAAGAAGAGAAGAATGATAAGGCAATAGCCACTTACCAGCAGATTATCAATCTGGATTCTGAAGATGTGGATGCTTGGGTCAGTAAGGCGGTCGCGCAGATGAATGATGATTTAGAGGCTGCCGAAAAGACTTGTCGCCAAGCTCTCGACATAGATCCAGATTCCGCATTTGCCTATAGTGCTCTTGGGGATATCTATGTTGCCAAAAATAGTGGAGAGGATGCGATTAAAAGTTTTCTCCAGGCGATAGAACTGGACTCGTCTGAGCCCCAATCCTATCTGAGCCTTGCGGAGCTCTATTATGAAGCCGACGATCTGGATCAGGCTGAAGAATATTGTCAAAAAGGGTTGGAATTAGATGCGGGATTAGCCTTGGGCTATTTGACTCTTGGTTATATCTATCTCGATCTGGATCGCACTCAGGAGGCAATTGATAATTTTCAGCAGTTTCTCCGCATGGAAAAAAGTGCTGCGGCCAGGAATATCTGTGCAGAGGTCTCTGCTGTCATTGATGGTCTCAAATGATGGCTTGGTCATTCAATATTTTTTAGGAATAAAGCCCAGTCATATTTGGATAGAAACTTGCGTAACTAAAACAAGTTGCCTGTCAACTTGAATAGAAAAGTAGGGAGATGGTGAATTTGCCTAAATATGCTGTTAATTTTATAATATTTCGATAAGTTCACCCTCGTTAAAAAAGAATTTACTTTTATATTTCATACCTCAGTGTTAGTATTTGCTTACGTTCGAGGGAGCGTCCTGTGGAGGGGACCTGTCTGGTAATCCATTCCAACGAAAACACAATACCTCTCGTGGGCAACAGCATTGATAGGGGGGACGTTTATGGAAAACATTAAAAAGAGGTATTTTTTCTTTATTGATTCTACTGGTTTGTCGGCTCATGTTTGCAGCATCCCAGGTGAACCTATAGTACGGCAACAGTTACACAGTTGGTAGAACTGAAAAGGAATCGGTGACGTAACGGTGCTAAAAATTGTTGAATATAGGAAAAACAAGAAAGTTTTATCGGGTGATGAGTTCGTCAATATTAAAGGGGTTGGCGATAAATTTTGGAAAGAATTCGTGGACGGCTTACTGTTGCCATGAAAAAAAACAAAAAAATAGTCACTATCCGGGTTGTTTTTACAGGTAAAATGGCAGGAAAGGGGGATGCCCTTTTCCTGCCATTTTTTTTGGTTGAGTGGTACAAGGATAATTCATGCTTTCTATTTTTTTTCTTTGGATAAATATTGTTTTGTGTCCCGTTGCCGGGATTATTCTGCTGTTACGCCGTTCCTACACCATCTCAATGCTTTTTTTTATTCTGGCAATATTTTCTCTCTCTGGGTTGACCTTCATTGATCTACAGTCTTTGCAACATCCGGAGCAACTGTTTTTGTGGCGTAAATATGGACTGTTTTTTGAGGCAATTACAGTTTTAAGCTGTTATTTTCATACCAAAACCGCTTTCAGGGATAATTCAGAGATCTACAAAGGTTACGGTTTCTGGATATCAGTTGCTGTTACTCTCTTTTTGCTGGCTTATATCATTGTCTCCCCGATTCAAAACCTCCTTTTTTCGCCCGATTTTGTTGAGGAAAAAATTATTTTTCTGACCGAATCAGGTTTTGTCGTTTATCTGCTCCTCATGATTTTTCTGGTGTTTGGTTTGGTGCAGTTGGAGAGAACCCTTGCAGGGTTGCACCAGACTGAACGCTGGGGCATCAAGTTGAAGGTTTTGAGCGCCGGAATGGTTCTGGCAATTTTCGCCCTCTATTTCAGTCACAGCTTGTTGTACCGCTCGATTAATATGAATTATTTAGGCATTCGTTCCGTAGCTGTGTTGATTGCCATCATCTTATTTTGCTACTCGCACATGGGTCGTGTCACTGATAACAGACTGGCGCTGTCCCGTGGCATTGCTCATCGTTCTTTCGTGCTGTTGATTGTCGGTGGTTATCTGATTTTACTTGGAGTGGTCGGTGAAGGATTACGTTATTTAAACGTTGATGATGCCAGATTATTATTTTATATCCTATCGTTTATCAGTATTCTCACCCTTGCCATTGTTTTTCTCTCAGAGAGACTACGACGCAAACTCAAAGTCACTCTGCACAAAAACTTCTATCAACGCAAGTATGACTATCAGGAGCAATGGCAAAATTTTGCCAATCGGGTAGCAGCAGGAACGACACTCACTGAAATTCAGACTTCGATTCTTAGTTTTTTCTGCGAGCCTTTAGCTTGTAAGGGAGCCGCTTTTTATCTCTATGATTTTGACTTATCCAGTTATGTGCATACCGCTTCTTTTAACTTCAGGCGGGATTGGCGACCATTCGCTGAATCTGATCCTCTCATAGTAACCCTCAGACAGAAAGACTGGATCATCAATCTCAAAGAGAATCATCTTGAATTAAGAAACTCTCTGATTGAATCCTTTGATGATATTGGAGCTTTTCTGGTTGTTCCACTCTTTTTTGATGAGGAATTGACTGGATTTATTGTTTTAGGTGAGCAAATTAATTCGGCCGAGGAATTGACTTACGAGGATTATGATTTGTTGCGGATGTTAGCTCGACAGGCCATCGCAACGGTACAGGGGTTGCGTCTTTCGGAGCAATTGTCGACGGCCAGGGAACTAGCAGCAATTGGTAAGGTTTCTACTTTTGTACTCCACGACCTGAAAAATCAGGTTTCTGGTTTGTCGCTTATGCTCGACAACGCCCGTGATTATATTGATGATCCGGAATTTCAGCAGGACATGTTGGAAACGGTCGGTAATACCGTTGTCAATATGAAGGCTTTGATTTCTCGATTGAAGAATATTAAAGAAAAGCCAGAACTGGTAATTGCTGCAGTTCCGTTAGATAAAATAATTCACGATGCTGTTGAAACCTCCAGCGCAAAAATTCTGGTCGAGGGTATATCGGCACTCGTTGCGGTTGACGAGGAAGAAGTTTACAAAGTTATCTTAAACTTGTTGGTCAATGCGGTTGAAGCAACGGGGCATGATGAACCAGTACGAATCAATTTCGGTCATAACAAAGGTTTTGCTTTTGTTGAAGTTTGTGATGCGGGTTGCGGAATGAGTGCTGACTTTATGGAAAACAAATTATTTAAACCTTTTGAGACAACCAAGAAGCATGGTTTTGGTATCGGCCTCTATCAATGCAAACAGATTATTGAATCTCATGCTGGTCGGATTGAAGTGAAAAGTACGGAGGGTGAGGGGACGACATTCACTTTATTTCTGCCCTTGGCTGTTGAACGTTTTTTGCAATAAGTTATTGTTGGTTAATAGGGTTGGTTTTTGTGGGTTTTAGGGGAGAGTTGGTTTGAAAAAATTACTGATTGTTGACGATAATCCCGAAATCAGGAAACAGTTGAAATGGGGATTTGGAAAAGAGTACCGTGTTCTCCTGGCTGAGTCTGTTGATGAGGCGCTCAAGTTGTTTGAACATCATACCCCCGATGTTGTGACTCTGGATCTTGGTTTGCCCCCCGATATTGATGGTGCTTCAGAAGGTCTGCGTTGTTTACAAATCATGTTGCGGAGTCAACCTTCGACTAAAGTTATCGTCCTGTCTGGCAATGAGGAGCATACGAACGCTCTGACAGCAGTTGATATGGGGGCTTATGATTATTATCATAAGCCAATTGATCTGGACGAATTGAAAATTATCCTTGCCCGCGCTTTTCATCTGGCTGGACTCGAAGAGGAAAACCGCCGCCTGCAGGTTTCTGCTGGCCATGATAAAGAGAATGGTTATAGCGGTATTTTCGGGCAATGTCCACAGATGCAACAGGTTTTTGCCATGATTAAGAAGGTGGCATCTATTGATGTGCCAATTCTTATTCTTGGTGAAAGTGGCACCGGGAAGGAGGTTGTCGCCCGGGCAATTCACGATCGTGGGATTAGGAAAAATGGCAATGTGATTGCGATTAACTGCGGCGCAATCCCAGAGAGTTTACTTGAGAGTGAACTGTTCGGTCATGAAAAAGGGGCTTTTACCGGGGCTCAGAGCCGAGTTCAGGGTAAAGTGGAATATGCAGAAGGAGGAACTCTCTTTCTGGATGAAATCGGGGAAATGGCACCGCTGTTGCAAGTTAAATTACTCCGTTTTTTACAGGAAAAAGTGATTCAAAGAGTTGGTGGACGAGAAGATATTGCGGTTGATACGCGGATTGTCGCAGCAACTAACGTTGATATTCAGAAATCGATCAAAGCTGGAAAATTTCGTGAGGATCTTTATTATCGAATTGGAGTCATCACAATTGAACTACCACCATTGCGTGAACGTGGCGAGGATATTGAACTTTTAGCCAATATTTTTCTGCGTCGGTTTGGGAGGGAATTTGGTCAGAAGATCAGGGGCTATAGTGAAGTGGCACTTAAATGGTTAATGACTTATGACTGGCCCGGAAATGTGCGTGAGCTGGAAAATAAAATCAAGCGTGCTGTAGTGATGGCAGAGAGCCCGATTATCAAAGCATCTGATCTTGGTTTTGAGGAAAAACAGGAGCTTGTTGAGTCAAGTTGTTCTTCTGGCGAAGAAAAACCACCGGGCGCAGCAGATATGGTTAACGAACTCAGCTTTGCGGGGATGACACTCAAAGATGCTCGTCAGCAGGTTGAGAAAAAATTATTGAAACAAGCGATGGAGAGATCGCAAGGTAATATTCTTAAGGCAGCTGAAGAGTTGGATGTCAGCAGACCAACCTTTTATGATTTACTCAAGAAGCACGGTCTGCATCAATCCTGACCAGCTGCTCACTTTACTCCGTCGTAAACTGCCTGACTTCACTTTCATAGGTCAGGTTTGGGTCTTGAGTGTCGGTGGCAACAACTTTCCAGTAATAGGTTGTTGAGGCTTCCAGATCAAATGCCTGGTGATAGTCGCTACTCCCTTTGTCAACTGAAAAAAGCACCGATGCTGCAGAACTTGCAGCAGAATGGCTTGTGGCTGAATCCCCGCCGCCACCACCACCTCCACAGGCGGTTAAAATCCCTCCCAGTAACATGATCAGCAGAAGACTCACGTATTGTGGTAACCGTTTCATCTGTGGCACCGGTCGGTGTTTTAATCCTGTTATGAATAGCAAAGCGGTCAGAATAACAAGAATGCTGGTTGGTATGTTATTGTCCCCAGAGTCTGGAGGCAATACTGCAACCGAACTGGTGGCGGTAGTCACCTCGTTTTGATCTGTACCGTAAAAGAGGATATAGGTCACATCATATTCAGCTGGAGCAATCTCCCAGCGAAAGGTGGTCGGAATCGGTTCATTGGTTGCCCCTGCGGCCGGAATGACCAATCCAGGTAGCCAACTGTTGCTGACAATATTTGAATAAGTACTCTCTGCACTGGCATCATTGTCGTAAGCTGTGACTGAAAAAAAGTAGGTTGTGTTATCAGTCAGGTTAGTCAGGGTGGTAGATAAGACATTTCCGACATCAACTGGAGAAGCAGCAGGAGAACCATCGACATAGGCACCGGTTCCATCAAAGGGGAAATGGTTGTCTCCTTGTTTGTAATAGACCTTATAGCCATCGACTCCCGAGCTTGGGCTTGGATCCCAGGAAAGGGTGACGTCCTGACAAAATGTGATACTTATTGAATTGACAAGAATTAAAAAGCTGATTATAAGTATTTGAAATAACTTCATTACTTTGTCCTTTTATATGCATGGACGATCATTATAACAAAACCGGGCAAGGGAAAATAGTAATTTAATCTTAAAGGTGTAGCGTGTGAGTATTAACTCTTCAGAAATTATCAAGCAATGCCATTTGTTTTACGGTGTGACTGACACAGATCTGCAGCTGCTGGTGTCGATTCTTCGAATTCGTAATTTTAATAAAGGCGAAATTTTGTTTGAAGAAGGGGCAGATGCTGAGGGTTTTTATATTGTTGCTTCTGGCAAAGTGAAAGTTTATAAATTATCCTCGGATGGCAGGGAACGTATTCTCCATGTGGTTCAACCGGGGAACAGTTTTGCGGAGGCTGCAATTTTTGACGATGGTCTCTATCCCGCTTTTGCTGAGACGCTTATCTCTTCAACTTTGTTTTTTTTCCCAAAACAAGAATTTCTGGAGTTACTACATCACCATTCTCAGTTGGCGATAAATATGATTGCCGGATTATCCCGGTTTTTACGCCAGTTTACGATGCAGATCGAAGATTTGACTTTTCGTGATGTTCCCGCACGTTTAGCACGGTATTTGCTGACTTTTTTTGACACGACTCCAGTAGCAATTTTATTGCCCGTCTCGAAGACCCAATTGGCATCCAACCTTGGTACAACCAGCGAAACCCTATCGCGAACTTTTCGTAAACTTTCCGATGATGAGATCATCTGTGTACAGGGTAAAAAAATTGATGTCCTCGATGTTGATCGATTGTTTGATTTGGCGGAAAGATACAAGGAGATCTGAGAAATTCAACATTCAATGTCCCCACCTTTGACCAATAAAGAGAAAAAAGATCTAAGAGTTCTGGCTCTCTTCACTGCTGTTTATTGCCGGGATCATCACACTGCAGAGCGCAAGCCTCTTTCTTCTTTACCCAAACAGCTTTCTTCTCTTGAAAAGTACCCTTGCTGTGCTTCCTGCCAAGATTTCTTGCACTATGCCATTGAGCGTCGCTTAAACTGTCCTCTCGAAGAAAAGCCTGTTTGTAAAAATTGTCAGGTTCACTGTTATCGACCCGGCTACCGTGAAAAAGTGCGGGAAATTATGCGTTATTCTGGTAAGGCTCTCATCAAGAGGGGGCGCTTGGATCTCCTTTGGCACTACTTTTTTTAAATCTCAGAATAACTCAACGGTGTCCAGGTAGGAAGCTGCAGCCTTTGAATCAGGTTCCCCCCTCAATTCCCTGAATGGCACTAAATTTCTAGCAAAAACGGGACTGTCCCCGCATGGGGCTGTCCCAGGCTTTTGCGGTGCGAACCACCGCAGTTCTTCGTGGCTCGTAAACTTCGGGACAGCCCCCGATGGAGCTGTGGACAGTCCCAAGTTTACTGCAGTACTGCTTAAACTAGTTGTTTTAAAGAGGGGACGAGGGAGATTCAAAAATTGGGGTTACATGCAAGTTGTTTTTAATGGCGCAGGTCTTTAACGGACACGACTGACAACAACTATTTTCCCTTGAGGGTTTTTCCCTTTTCTGCTAGTTTGGACTAATAAGTATCCTATTATTATAATCATGGTATCTCTATGAATCAAATATTCCGATTCATTTTCAGAGTTATCATAACGGACGAGGGAGTCAGCCAATGCGTATTCTTGTTGTAGAAGATGAAAAAAAGGTATCAACATTCATACGGCGTGGGCTTGAGGAAGAAGGTTTTTCTGTCGATGTTGCCTTTGACGGCGAAGAGGGGGTTCGTAAGGCCGAGGGTGAAACCTTTGATTTAATCTTAATGGATGTCATGTTGCCAAAAATGGATGGATTGACCGCAATTAAGTCTCTGCGTGAAAAAGATATCAAGACGCCGGTTCTCTGCTTGACGGCTCGCGATTCTGTTGATGATAAAGTGACAGGTCTTGATATTGGTGCTGATGATTATCTTGCCAAACCATTTGCCTTTGTTGAGCTTGTAGCGCGTTGTCGGGCATTGATCCGACGCGGCTCCAATGATCGGGGGGCAGAAATATTTTTTGCCGATCTACGCCTTGATCCGGTTGCCCATAAAGTCTGGCGCGCTGGAGAAGAAATTGTTCTGACGACCAAGGAATATGCGTTAATGGAATATTTCATCCGCAACCCAAATCGTGTTTTGACACGACTTATGATTGCTGAAAATGTCTGGGACTATAATTTTGATTCATTTACCAATATTATTGATGTCTATGTGAATTATCTGCGTAATAAAATTGATCAGAAATTTGATAAAAAGCTGATCCATACTGTGCGTGGAGCTGGTTACGCGTTGAAAGACTCCTGACCCTTGCGAGGATGTGTTTCCAACCGCAGCTGCCATCGCTTCAACCTCTTTGGGATCTTTGAACTTTACGGCACTGGGTATTTTTCTGCTGCGTAGTTTTCTGTTAATTTGAAAAGAGTGAGGTTTTTGCAAAACTCTTTAAGGTTCAGTGACCGTCATTCCCGCGCAGGCGGGAATCCAGAGGTTTCCTGGGTTCATCAAAAAACTGGATTCCCGTTTTCACGCAGACGATGACTTTTGCAAGAGGCTTGATTGTTATTTTGCTTTTCCCCTTTCAAAACGGACAATTCGGATAAAATCCTCTGCCTTCAGACTGGCACCACCGACAAGCGCACCATCAATATCAGCCTGTGCCATCAAGCCGTCAACATTGTTGGGTTTAACGCTACCGCCGTATAGAATGCGTATTTTATCAGCAACGTCCTGGTTAAACATTTCCCGCACAAGGCCACGAATAAAAGAGTGGGCTTCCTGTGCTTGCTCGTTGGTTGCTGTCTTACCGGTTCCAATAGCCCAGATTGGCTCATAGGCAATCACAACATCTGTCAGTTGTGCTGCTGTAAGGTTGTCCAGTCCACCCTTAACTTGCCGTCCCAGGACATCCAACATTTGATTATTTTCCCGCTCTTGTAATGTCTCGCCGATACAAAGGATCGGGCTAAGTCCTGTATCCAGAGCTTTGAGCAGCTTTTCATTAATAAAGGTGTCTGTTTCGTTCATCAATTGACGCCTCTCAGAATGACCAAGAATTACGTAGTTACAACCCACATCTTTAAGTAGTATCGGGGATACTTCACCGGTAAACGCACCTGTTGTCTGTGAATAACAATTTTGTGCAGCGAGCTGAATGGGTGAATTTTTAATCACTTCTGCAACAATTGTCAGGGAGGTAAAAACCGGAGCAATGACAATATCCCGATCATTAACATCAGACAAATTGGTGACCAACTGACTCGCCAGTTCTCTGGACTCAGCATTCGTCAGATTTAATTTCCAGTTTCCAGCTATAAATGACCTGCGCATTGACTCCTCCTCTATTATTTATCTGTGAGAGCGACAACCCCTGGCAGATCCTTACCTTCAAGAAATTCTAAAGAGGCTCCACCGCCAGTGGAAATATGGGTCATTTGATCTTGCAACTTTGACTTATTCACCGCAGCGACAGAGTCACCACCACCGATAATTGAAAGGCAATCCGATTTTGCCAAAGCCTCAGCAATGGCAAAAGTTCCTTTAGCAAAATTGTCGAATTCAAAAACTCCCATCGGCCCGTTCCATACCACAGTTTTTGCTGAACTGATCTGTTGTTGATATGCTTTGATTGTTTCGGGTCCAATATCGAGCCCCATACCTGCTGCAGGAAACTGCACGTTTTGGGCGATAATAAAGGGGCTATCAGCAGCAAATTTTTCTGCCACAAGATGATCTGTCGGCAAGAGGAATTCTATTCCCTGTTTCCGAGCTTTATCCAGAAGTTCAGCCGCCAGAGCGATCCGGTCATTTTCAATCAGTGACTGGCCAATTTCGACCCCTTGAGCCTTAAGGAAAGTGTAAGCCATCCCTCCACCAATAAGAATGGTATCAACTTTGTTGAGCAGGTTTTCAATGACAGTAATTTTATCACTCACTTTGGCACCGCCAAGAATCGCCACAAAGGGACGTTCCGGGTTTGCCAGTGCACCACCAAGATACTGCAGTTCCTTTTCCATTAAAAATCCTGCGACCGCAGGCTGCAGTAGCCGCGCAACCCCCTCAGTTGAGGCGTGGGCACGGTGAGCAGTACCAAAGGCATCATTGACATAGACTTCACCCAAAGCCGCAAGTTGTGCTGCAAACGCTGGATCATTGTCCGTTTCTCCACCATGAAACCGAACATTCTCCAGAAGCATGATCCGCCCTGCGCTTAGTTGCTTGGCCAAGAGTTGGATATTATCGCCAATGCAGTCAGGTGCCATAATGATCTGTTGCCCAAGTAACTGACTCAAGTGTGTTGCGACAGGACAGAGGCTAAAGGCTGGATCGGGTTTGCCTTTAGGACGGCCAAGGTGAGAGGCGAGAATCACTTTTGCCCCTTGGTCAAGTAGATAGAGGATTGTCGGTAATGCTGCCTGAATGCGAGTGTCGTCAGTAATTTCACCCTTAGCGTTAATTGGAACATTGAAATCACAGCGACAGAAAACCCGCTTGCCCTTAACATCGATATCTTTTAGTGATTTTTTGTTAAACATTTTTTCTCCAGATAGAGACAGCCAACAAGGACTGCCCCGAATGGCACCAGTTTAAGAATAAATGGCAGCTAAACCGTAAACTTGGGACTGTCCCCAGCGTTACCGGGGCTGTCCCGAAGTTTACGATCCACGAAGAACCGCAGTGGTTCGCACCGCAAAAACCTGAGACAGCCCCCATGCGGGGACCGTCCCGGATTTGCTGATAGCGAGATACGGCTCTTATTGATTGGCAATATAGCGTACCAAGTCAAAAACCCTATATGAATAGCCCCACTCGTTGTCATACCAGGTCAGGATTTTAACCATATTACCACCAAGTACGTTGGTGATCAGAGAATCTAACGTTGAAGAGGCAGGGGAGCCATTGAAGTCCCGTGAAACCAAGGGAAGGTCACAATAATCAAGAATACCTTTCAATTCATTTTCTGACGCTCTCAGCATGGCTGCATTTACTTCATCAATACTGGTTGATTTTTCGGTTTCAACCACCAGATCAACAAGTGAAACATTTGGTGTCGGAACCCGAATGGCCATCCCTTCGAGTTTTCCTTTAAGTTGAGGTAAAACCAGAGCGGTTGCTTGGGCAGCGCCGGTTGTTGTCGGGATAATATTGACCCCGGCAGCCCGGGCGCGGCGCAGATCACCATGTGGCAGATCGAGGATTTTCTGATCATTGGTATAGGAATGGACTGTTGTCATCATGCCTCGAACGATGCCGAAGCTCTCCAGCAACACCTTAGCCACCGGAGCCAGGCAATTGGTGGTGCAGGATGCATTGGAAATGATACTGTGTGCAGCAGGGTCATAGTCTTTTTCATTGATTCTCATGCAGACGGTGATATCGACATCTTTTCCCGGCGCGCTGATCACGACCTTTTTTGCCCCGGCGGTCAGGTGTTGTGCTGCCAGGTCGCGGGTGCGAAAAAAACCGGTTGATTCAATAACAATATCCACTTCTAGCTCTTTCCATGGCAGCTGAGATGGATCGCGCTGGGAGAGGATTTTAGTTGATTGGTCGTTAACAAGCAGATTCTCTCCATCAGTATCCACCTGACCCGAAAAGATGCCGTGAACCGAATCATATTTAAACAGATGTGCTAATGTTTTTGCATCGGTTAGATCGTTGACAGCAACCACATTGAAATCATTTGACTGACTGGCAATGCGCAGGATATTTCTGCCGATACGCCCAAAACCGTTAATTGCAACATTTACTGACATTTATAGCCTCCTCGTGGGATGATTGAAAAATAGAGTCATTTTTTCAAGATTCTCAGTTATTTGCTGCGCTCTTGAAGGATCTGTCTCAAGAGTACATAAAAATGGTCAGTTTGCAAATCCCTTTTACTGAAAATCGTAGCTGTTTCTTTCTTGCAGAAGGAGTCAATATTAGGTATAAGGGCAACGCTCCTGGGGGATGGAAGGAAACAACAAGTGCGGGTATGTTTGTTGGCTAGCGGTAGCCGTGGAAATAGTACCTTGATTGAGGTCGATGGTTGTCGCGTCCTGATTGATGCTGGCCTGTCCGGGATAGAAACGGTGCGGCGGCTGGCTACGGTCGGGTTGACTGGTGACGATCTGGATGCCATCCTTGTGACCCACGAACATCATGATCATGTTGGCGGGATCGGCCCCTTGGCTCGTCGCCATTGTCTGCCTGTCTACGTAGATCGACAAACTCATGCCGCCTTACCAAAGCTTGGAAAAATTGCAGATCTACAGCTATTTACTGCCGGGGATACTTTTTCTTTACAGAACCTGCTCATATCATCATTCTCAACAACTCACGATGCTGTTAATCCCGTTGGCTTTACTATCCAGTCAGATGAGGGGAAAATAGGTTTCGCTACCGATCTTGGAATTCCAACCCGCCTGGTGGCTGACCAGCTACAAGGCTGTCGTGTATTGGTTGTGGAAGCCAACCACGATGAGCAGATGCTGCAGGATGGTTCTTATCCCTGGGAACTGAAACAACGGATTCGTAGCCGTCATGGACACCTGTCGAATAGCCAGTCGTGTCAATTGTTGGAAGACATTTGTTGGCCTGGCCTTGAGGCCCTCTTTCTGGCACACTTGAGCGAGGAAAATAACTGTCCCGATCTTGCAGGGCAACTGTTTCGTGAAACTTTAACCGATTGTGGTCATGTGCCAGAAATCATTATCGGGTGTCAGGGTCTGGTCAGTTTTTGTTTTGAGACTGAATCAGTTATGATTTCTTGACCCTGGCAGATGTGTTGAACCAATTAACCTGAACTTTCATATGTTAGCTCTTTTTTGGAGTCAAAATGGCCTGGAGAATTGTTGTAGGACTTAAAAGGGGTGTCAAAGATGCTCGAGGTGAACGGATTCAACGCGAGTTAAAAGAGCATCTGCAGATTGACCTCCTTTCGGTACGCACTCTGGATATTTATACAATCGACGCAGATCTTAGCGGTGCTGAAGCTGAGCAAGTTGCCGCTGGCCCATTCTCTGATCCGGTCATTCAGGAATACGCAATTAATCAGCCCCTTGCAAGCTCTTTTGATATGCTGATTGAGGTTGGTTTTCGACCTGGGGTAACAGATAATCCCGGGCGTACTGCTCGCGAAGCGATTCAATACATGACCGGTCGACTATTTGCAGAAGGGGAGGCAGTCTATACTTCCACTCAGTATCTGTTCACCGGATTGACCGACAAAGTTATAGCAGAAAAGATTGCCAGGGATTTCCTGGCCAATGGCCTGATTCAGCACTGGACAATTTTGTCTGCTGATGAGCTGGATCCTCGGGTGGGTGTGCCTGTTTCTGTTCCAAAAGTTGTCAGTGATACCGTTCCGACAGTTCGTTCCCTGAGCCTGGAGTTGACCGATCAGGAATTGCTTGATATCAGTCGCCAGGGAATGTTGGCTCTGAACCTTGAGGAAATGCACAAGATCAAGCGCCATATTGCCGATCCACAAGTTGTTGCAGAACGGCAGGGAGTTGGTCTGGGCGCTGAACTGACCGATGTTGAGTTGGAGGCTCTGGCTCAAACCTGGAGTGAACACTGTAAGCATAAAATTTTCTCGGCAAAAATTGAATACGAAGATGAATGTGGAAATAAGCAGGTGATCGATTCCCTGTTTAAGACCTACATTGTCGGGGCAACCGACAAGGTTCGTGAGAATCTCGGCAAAAATGATTACTGCCTTTCGGTTTTTAAAGATAATGCCGGGGTGATTGAGTTTAATGCTGACTGGAGCATTGTCTTTAAGGTCGAAACACATAATTCCCCCAGTGCTCTTGATCCCTATGGTGGAGCCCTCACCGGAATTGTCGGAGTTAATCGGGACGGAATGGGAACCGGGATGGGGGCACGGTTGATTTTTAACACTGATGTCTTCTGCTTTGCCTCACCTTTTTTCGATAAAAAGTTACCGCCACGCCTGTTGCATCCCCGCCGGATCTTTGAAGGGGTGGTTGAAGGGGTAGAACACGGTGGCAATAAAAGCGGTATCCCGACAATCAATGGATCTCTTGTTTTTGATGAACGATTTGCCGGTAAACCACTGGTCTATTGTGGCACTGCCGCATTGATGCCACGGATGCTGCATGGCAAACCATGTCACGAAAAAAAGGTTCTGGTTGGCGACCATATTGTCATGACTGGCGGGCGGATTGGTAAAGATGGCATCCACGGCGCAACGTTCTCTTCAGAAGAATTGAATGAAGGCTCTCCTGTGACAGCAGTTCAGATAGGTGACCCGATTACGCAGCGCAAGATGTTCGATTTCCTGATTATTGCCCGAGACCGGGGATTGTATAATTCAATTACTGATAACGGTGCGGGGGGGCTCTCTTCCTCCGTCGGAGAGATGGCTGAAGATACGGGAGGATTGGAGCTCCATCTGGATCGTGCCCCACTCAAGTATCCGGGACTACAGCCCTGGGAAATTCTTATTTCTGAAGCTCAGGAACGGATGACCCTGGCGGTTCCTGAAGAAAATCTGGAAACCTTTATTGCTCTTGCGACTGAGATGGATGTTGAAGCGACCGATCTTGGCATCTTTACCGACTCAGGTTATTTTCATTGCCTCTATGAAGGGAAGACCGTCTCTTATCTCAGTATGGATTTTGTTCATGAAGGTGTCCCTCAGCTGGTTATTCCAGCAAAATGGGAGCCGAAAGAGTTGTCGGAGCCAGATTTTGCCCAACCAGAAAACATCACTAGCGAATTGAAACAACTCCTGTCACGTCTGAATATCTGTTCCAAGGAGTCGGTGGTGCGGCGCTATGATCATGAAGTTCAGGCGGGAACGGTGATCAAACCTCTGATCGGTGTCGCCAATGATGGTCCTTCTGATGCGGCTGTCTACCGACCGTTGCTTGATTCATTTGCGGGGGTAGTCGTTTCCCACGGAATCTGTCCCAGCTATAGCGATATTGACACGTATCATATGGTGGCCTGTGCTATTGACGAAGGTCTGCGTAATTATGTGGCGGTTGGTGGTGATATCGATCATGTCGCCGGTCTGGACAATTTCTGCTGGTGTGACCCGGTAGAAAGTGAAAAGACTCCTGATGGAAAATACAAGGCTGCACAACTGGTTCGTGCGAATCAAGCACTGTACGATTATTGCATCGCCTATGGAGTTCCTCTGATTTCGGGCAAGGATTCAATGAAAAATGATTACCAGATTGGTGGTACCAAAATATCGATCCCGCCGACTGTCTTGTTTTCGGTAATTGGTAAAATTACCGATGCACGTAAGGCGGTATCGATGGATGTGAAACAAGCAGGTGATCTTGTCTATCTGCTTGGCTCTAGCGCAGATGAACTGGGTGGTTCGGAATATTATGCCCAGCAGGGTGAACTGGGGGCTCAGGTTCCGCAGGTTGATGCTGAGCAGGCGTTACTCCGCTATCGAACCCTTAACCAAGCCCAAAGACAAAGTTTAATTGCTTCCTGTCACGATCTTTCTGATGGCGGCCTGGGAGTTGCATTGGCTGAATCTGCTTTTTCCGGGGGACTTGGTCTGCAAGTCGAGCTTTCCTATGTCGATGTTGTGCAGGCTTTTCGTGAGGACAAACTCCTTTTCTCCGAATCCCAGAGCCGTTTGCTGGTGACAATCCATCCAGAGCATAAAGAACCCTTTGAGAAGCTGTTTGCCGGGCAGAGTTGCAGTTGTATCGGGCAGGTTATTGCTCAACCTGATTTGATTATTAATGGTTTACATGGACAAAATCTGGTTCATGTGGCACTTGACGACTTGAAACAGGCGTGGCAAGCGCCTTTGCGGGAGATGTAGAATGGCCAAAACAGTCAAGGCGATTGTGATTGCCGGTAATGGCACCAATTGTGAGCGTGAAGTTGCCCATGCCTGTCATCTGGTCGGAGCGGATGCTGATATCGTCCATATTGCAGAATTGCTTGCCGGTCGGGTCAACTTGAACGATTACCATTTTCTCAATCTGGCCGGTGGTTTTCTTGACGGAGATGATCTAGGCAGTGCCAAAGCCGGTGCAAATCGTTTGCTCTATGCCAAAGTAATCGGACATACCGAATCGTTGGCTGGGCAACTACAAAAGTTTATTGCTGCAGGAAAATTGGTCATGGGGGTTTGTAATGGTTTTCAGTTGCTGGTTAAGATGGGTTTGTTGCCAGCGATTGGTGGAGACATCCGGCAGACCTGCACACTGACAAATAATGAACAGGGGCGGTTTGAAAATCGTTGGAGCTGGCTAAAGATTGACCCGGAATCTCCTTGTATTTATACCCGGGGTTTAAATGGTCTCTATCTCCCCGTAAGGCACGGCGAAGGAAAGTTTGTTACTGATAGTCCGAAGACGTTGCAACAACTTGAAGATCTCCATTTAACGGTAATGAAGTATGCGGATCGTGGCCTTCATCCAACGCTGGAATTTCCTGACAATCCCAACGGCAGTCAAGCTTCTATCGCTGGGATTTGTGATCAAACCGGGCGTCTGTTTGGTCTGATGCCACATCCTGAAGCCTATACTCATCGCACCCACCACCCTCGTTGGACCCGGGAAACCTTACCTGAAGAGGGGATGGGTCTGTTGTTGTATCAGAATGCTGTAAACTTTATTCAGAAAGAACTGCTGTAGGTACTTAGGCTGAAGGTGTTTAGGCTGAAGTCCTTCGGTCTAACAACCTTCAGCCTAAACACCTGAATTACCTGACTTAAGGAGTCATTGATATTCATGTTTGATAAACTCCATGACGAGTGTGGTGTGTTTGGAATTATTGGCCACCCGGAAGCTGCCAATTTAACCTATCTGGGTCTCTATGCTCTCCAACATCGTGGTCAGGAAAGTTGCGGTATTGTTGCTTCAGATGGCATACAGCTGAAAGCTCATCTAGGTATGGGGCTGGTTTCTGACGTTTTTAAGCATGATGATATTTTTGCCAAGCTGCCTGGTCGTGCAGCTATCGGTCACGTCCGCTATTCGACGGCTGGTGGCTACGACATGAAAAACTGCCAACCGATTATGGTTGATTACTCCAGGGGGAGCATTGCTGTCGCTCATAATGGTAATCTGGTAAATGCTCCGGAACTGCGTAATCATCTGGAAAAGAGTGGTTCTATTTTTTCGACCACTGCAGATACCGAAACGATTATCCATCTGATTGCCCGGGCTCAGTCTGATTCTCTGGTTGAGCGTGTCTGCGAGTCTTTGCAGCAGGTCAAGGGCGCTTATAGTCTGGCTTTTCTGACTGAAACACGGATGATTGCGGTACGGGATCCAAGTGGTTTTCGCCCCTTAAGTCTGGCTAAGCTGGATGGCGCTTTTGTGGTCTCCTCTGAATCCTGTGCTTTCGATCTGATAGAAGCAGAATATATCCGCGAAATTGAGCCCGGGGAAATGATTGTTATTGATAAAAAGGGGATGAAATCATACTTTCCATTTAAGGAAAAGTTACGCAACACCCCTTGTATCTTTGAATACATCTATTTTGCTCGCCCCGACAGTCGTATCTTTAATCGGATGGTCTACCCGGTGCGGAAAGAGTTTGGTCGACAGCTGGCACGTCAGTATCCGGTTGATGCCGATCTTGTGATTGCTGTCCCTGATTCCGGCATGCCTGCTGCGATGGGTTTTGCTGAAGAAGCGGGTCTGCCATTCGAACTCGGCTTGATTCGGAATCACTATGTCGGGCGAACTTTTATTGAGCCACAACAGTCAATCCGCCATTTTGGGGTTAAACTCAAACTGAATCCGGTTCGCGATATTTTGGAGGGAAAACGGGTGGTGGTCGTCGATGATTCGATAGTGCGCGGAACCACGTCACGAAAAATTGTCAAGATGATCCGCAATGCTGGTGCGAAAGAGATCCATTTACGGATTTCCAGTCCACCGACCAGTTATCCCTGCTTTTATGGTATTGATACCCCCTCGCGTAAAGAGCTTATTTCTGCTTCTCATAGTGTCGATGAAATCACGCGATATGTAACAGCAGATAGCCTCTGTTATTTGAATCTGGAAGGGTTGCATGCCGCTCTCTGTCAATTTGGTGATCATAAGTTAGATTTTTGTGATGCCTGTTTCAGTGGTGATTATCCCGTTAAGTTTCCACGTTTGACTGACAACAATCAACTAGGTCTTTTTTGATATAAATCAGCATGTTAAGTATAGATACATAAAGTTATTTTCAGGAGGTTACCAATGAATGTTAAGGATGAATTGAAAACAATTATTTGTGAATTGTCCTATGAAGAACGGGAAGTCACACTGGTTTCTGGTCGGAAAAGTAATTTCTATTTTGATGGGAAGCAGACAACCCTCCATGCTCGTGGTGGGTTGCTGGTTGGTCAGGCCTTCTGGAATGAAGTGAAGAAGTTTGGCGGTTCAATTGATGGTGTTGGTGGGTTGACCCTTGGCGCTGATCCGATTGCGACAGCGACTTCTATTGCGGCACAACTTGAAGGGTTCAATGTCCATGCGTTTATTATCCGTAAGGAACCGAAAGGGCATGGAACCGGACAATGGTTGGAAGGGCGGAAAAATCTCCCCCCAGGTTCAAGAGTTGTTATCGTTGAGGATGTGACGACAACTGGCGGTTCCTCGATTAAGGCGGTTGAACGAGCTGAAGAAGAAGGGCTTGAGGTGGCAGGAATTGTCACTCTGGTTGACCGTGAAGAGGGAGCACGTGAAGCCATTGAAGGGGCAGGGCGGGTTCTTCGGACAGTATTCACTAAATCTGAAGTGATTGGTTGATGGCATCGCAGAAATTACGACCTTCGGTGTTGCAGTGGTTTTTCAGGATCCCGACATACTTTGTGTATGCCTTCGCCCCTGAAAAATCACTCCGCCTTGTAGATCGAAATTTTTGCTTAGCCATCTTATGACTTTTTGTGAAATCATCATGGCTTAATACGTGGCTCCTCTCTATCCAACTACTCTTCAGCAGGGATTTTATAGTAATCGAGTACGCCGGAAATTTTCTTGAGTGTCGCATAATTGATATTACTGGTATCACCAACAACCCCAAGAATAATTCGATCGGCTCCCGTTGATTGATGAAAATCACAATCTTGTTCAACCAAGAATTGCTTAACTTGCTGCAGATTGTCTTCGGTGGCTTTTCTTTTCATGATAACCAGCATTTTAGCGACCCCTTTTCGTGTGTGTTCGTTCCAAACTACGGCTTTCGTCGATCACTCGCTCAAACAGGCGAATAATAGCTGAATTATCCAGTGGGCCGTTATTCGCTCTCTGAATTCGTTCAAAAATCAATTTTTCCCGTTTGGGATCGTAAATCGGCAAGTTCAGTCTTTTCTTCACTTCACCAATCTCAAGAGCTAAAGCAGCTCGCTCATTAAATATGCGTAGCAGGTCATTATCAAGCTGATTGATTTTCTTACGGATTGTATCGATATCCAAAACAATGATCCTTATAAATCAAAATTCCATTTAGTCATTCGTCCTGACTAATCTATTCTTTCCAGAAAACTGAGCACCGGGAATTAACGTATCGTGTTGAAAATTCTCATTATCTCGATCTGGGTAGTCAATTGTATAATGTAAACCACGGCTTTCGTGGCGTGATAAAGCGCTTTGAATAATTAATCTGGCGACAGTGGTAATATTGCGTAGTTCAATTAAATCTGAAGTTAGCAGGAAATCCCAATAATATTCATCAATTTCTTTCTGGATCATTAGAATTCGATTCATCGCCCGCTGCAAACGTTTATCAGAACGGACAATCCCGACATAATTCCACATGCAGCGGCGAATTTCCTCCCAGTTGTGAGCAACGATAACCTCCTCATCGCTATCGGTTGCCTTACCGCAATCCCAGGAGGGGACAGTTAGATCTTTTGGATTGTGCTCGCCAAGACGTGATAATGAAATTTCTGCGGCTTTTTTGGCAAACACAATCCCTTCGAGAAGGCTGTTGCTGGCCAGGCGGTTGGCACCATGCAGTCCGGTGCAGGCAACTTCACCGATAGCAAAGAGATTATGTATGTTGGTTTCGCCATTTTTGTCGGAACGTAATCCACCGCAGAGATAATGTGCTGCCGGAACGACCGGGATTGGTTCTTTGGTCATGTCAATCCCAAAGCCGAGGCAGGTTTCGTTAATCATCGGAAAATGATCTTTGATAAAGTCTGGATCTTTATGGGTGATGTCAAGGAATACACAATCGGATCCGGTTTTTTTCATCTCACTGTCAATGGCTCGGGCAACAATGTCGCGTGGTGCCAAATCTTTTAGTTCATGGTACTCAGGCATAAAGGCGTAACCGTCTCCACGCCGCAGGATTCCACCTTCGCCGCGGACTGCTTCTGAGATCAGGAAGGATCTGGCCAGGGGGTGGTAAAGGGTGGTGGGGTGAAACTGCATGAATTCCATGTTGGCAACATCTGCTCCGGCACGCCAACCGATAGCTACTCCATCACCCGTTGCAATGTCAGGATCACAAGTGAAAAGATAAACTTTACCCGCCCCTCCAGTTGCTAAAACTGTAAATTCAGCACCGAAAGCCATCACCTCTTTACTTTTTTTATTTAAAACATAAGCTCCAAGGCAGCGATTCTGATCAATATTTCTCTGTAAAACTTTATTTTCAGTGATGAGATCAACTGCAATATGATGTTGGTAGAGACTAATGTTGGGATGTTTGAGTGCTGCTTCAACCAAGGCTCGCTCGATTTCTCGTCCCGTGGCATCTTTGGCATGTAAAATCCGTCGGTAACTGTGTCCCCCCTCGCGGGTCAGATCATACAGATTGTCTGAGTTGCGGCTGAATTTAACTCCCCAATGAATCAGGTCGTGAATTGCTTGAGGGCCGGCTTGAACAACGAGATCAACAATTTCAGGATCAGAGAGATAGGCGCCAGCAATCATTGTATCTTTGGCGTGGGTAGCAAAACTATCTTCAGCAGAAAAAACTGTCGCAATGCCACCCTGAGCTAACTGGGTTGCCGAAATATCAATATCACGCTTGGTTACCAGCGAGACAGTTCCTTGGTCGGCGACCTTTAGGGCATAAGAGAGTCCGGCAATTCCGGTTCCAATAACTAAAAAATCGGTGGTTATTTTCATATCTGTCCTGACTGGTAAATTGCTTCATACAAGAGGTTCAAAAGCCTAGATGTTGAGTGCCAGTACATCGTGGACACATTTTAGTGCCACAACATCGTGGACACTCAACTTTGTTTATCTCAATTTGTAATCAAATTCATCGATCTGGATTTTGTCCAGAAAGAGTTTCAGCC
>JAKIUD010000005.1 GCA_021647765.1 Desulfuromusa sp.
ACATTCCTCGCTACCTCAGTGAGGTTACTTTCCGCTGGAATAATCGAGTTCCCGTGGAAAAGAAGCGAAACGGATTGTCAAAGATCGTGATGCGAACAAAACCAGTGCTGGAGCAATTCGAAAATCTGTTGCAACATGCTGTCGGTACTCAGTTACGAAGAACTATTTGGGGCGGTATTACTCAACCGCAGCCTTTTTATTGTGGATAGAACCGAAAAATTAAAGCATCAATGCTCATCAGGACTATATCTGCCCAGCCCATTAAACAGAAAACCTGTGAATAACAAACATAAGGATAAGGATTGTGTTATGAGTCAAGAAGGTACGTTCAGAAAAGTAGAAGAGTCAGCTAAAAAAATGCATGGTATCAAAGGGCTTTTGCTGTGCGGTTATCCAGAGTCGGAACAGCAGAGATTGCTTTCGCTCTTAAAGGAAAGTGAATTAAGTGCTTTTCCTGTCATATTCGCAACAAATGGTGATCGCCAAAAGACCCTTAAAGAAATTTTCGAATCCGGCCACAGGCATGGTCAAGGAGAAACTTCTGATATGATAAGAGCTGCGGTCATGTCTGGATTCACCCATAACGAACTGCATACTTTAATGGCATCCTACCGGGATTCCGACCTTCCGCCCCAACTTTGGGCTGCACTTACACCTATATCCGAGAACTGGTCTGTCGCCGACCTGCTGAATGAACTCGCGGCAGAGCACGAGGCTGTTAACAAACAAAAAAGTAATCCTTGATCTTTGTTTCGGTGATCAACAATTGCAGCATGCAACATTAAGTAACCTTCGATGTTTAATATATTTGACTGACCTATTTGGGCAACTTTGCGGCTTCACACTATGATGCTCTTTTTTTAACCTGATTAGCACTAATCACATTTTTCAATATGAATATGTTATCCTCCATTGGTTAAGGAGCATATCGAATAATGAGCAAACAAAAAACAATTTTAGCCCTGGTTGCCGATGAAACTGGCGAAGTATTTGAATATCCTGGATTACTGATGGCCGGGATGAACGGCATAAGTATTCGTCGACCTGAAGCAGATGAACTAATCCCGCTCCCGGAAGGAAGTCGTCTGTTTACTATTCCGGGAACTCCACCGATCGGCTTTGATCGCAATAGTGGCCAGCAAATAACAATTGATTCTCTCCCGGACAACTGGGGAGGAGGATCAGCTCAGGCCGTTTCTGCTTTTACCACTCCAGCCTTTACCCGAACCCTGCTTCCTGCCGCTGCCTATGAGAAAAAGGATGTCGATCTGACCCTCTGGTCTTATACCGCAGTGGGATGGTGCGTTGAAGAAGAACGATTTTACGTTGCGGCGGTGCGTGTTGATCGTAACCAGCAGTGGGAACCAAAGTATTTTGATGATCGTAAACTTGAACCACTGGTGCGTAAGCGGGTTGCTGAGCAACCGGATAACAGACTGATTAAACAACTCTCCCGTTGTGCCCTCGATTATCATTGTTTTGCCGCAAAAAACCTTTTCTTCGGTCGCTGGGAGGCTCCACTCCCCTGTTCACCAACCTGTAACGCGCGCTGTATTGGTTGCATCTCTTTGCAGGATGAACCAACCATCTGTCAGTCCAGTCAAGATCGTTTAAATTTTGTACCAACGGTTGAAGAACTCTGTGCAGTCGCTGTTCCCCATCTCCAAAGGGCAGAAAATGCACTTGTCTCATTCGGCCAGGGGTGTGAAGGTGATCCGATTCTTCAGGCTGATAGAATTGCAGAATCGGTCAGAGAAATGCGGCGTCAAACCTCTCGCGGCACGATCAATTTTAACTCTAATGCCTCAATACCTGACGCTATCGACAAGCTCGCTGATGCAGGAATAGATTCAATCAGAATTTCTCTCAATTCCGTTCAGGAACGCTTCTACAATGCCTACCACAGACCGGTAAAGTATCGCTTTGAAGATGTGATTGAATCAGCACGCCGGGCAAAGCAGCATGGATTATTCACCATGATAAATTATCTGGTTTTCCCCGGTATCACAGATCGAGAAGATGAGATAGAAAAGCTGCTGGAACTGATTGACACTATTGGAATTGATCTGATTCAGATGCGCAATCTGAGTATCGATCCAATGCTTTACTGGAAATCAATGCAGACTGAAAGCTCAGGAATTGGGATGAAGAAGATGCTGGATCGAGTCAAAAAAGAAATCCCGCGAATTCAATACGGTTATTTTAATCGTACCAAGGATAGTTACTATCCCCCGGGATATGAAAGTGACTGGCCGTTGCCAGCTGTTTTATAATTAAAAAGGGACAGACAATAGCACTTCCAATTCAAAACATTAACTGGCTGCTTCAATAGAGTTTTTAGCGATTTTATCGAGGAGACCATTGATAAACGAAGGAGAATCTTTTGTTCCATAACGCTTTGCAATTTCAATAGCTTCATCAAGGACAACAGGGGCTGGAATCTCTGGACGGTAAAGAAGCTCATAAGTCGCAATCCGCAAAATTGACAGATCAACTGGAGTCATACGTTCTAACGACCAGTTTTTTGCAGTCTCTGAGATATTTTTATCAATCACAGCTCTAAACTCGACAACACCATTGACAATTGACTCAGCAAATAATCGTGTAGACGTTGCCAATGGAATATCAATGACGTCCAATGTCTCACCTAATACATCATCCGCAAAACGAAAGTTGTCCAAGAGAGAAGAGACGTGCTGGTTTGATTCTATTTGATCTTTGTTAAGTCGAAGAGCAAACAACATTTTTAGCGCATATTCACGTCCGACGCGACGGTTATTCGACATCTGGTTAAACAGCTCCCAACAAGTTGACCATTTCGATGGCACTCATAGCCGCCTCAACACCCTTGTTTCCAGCCTTGGTTCCAGCGCGCTCAATTGCCTGCTCAACAGAATCGGTCGTTAATACACCAAAAGCGATCGGTAGCTCTGATTGCAGCGATACCGAAGCTATCCCCTTAGTCATCTCTGAACTGATATATTCAAAATGCGGAGTTCCACCGCGGATGACAGCACCAAGACAGATCAGTGCATCATGTTTTCCTGAATTGGCCATCTTTTGAGCAACCAGTGGCAATTCAAAAGCTCCGGGAACTTTAACAATGGTTATTTGCTCACCGTCAGCTCCATGACGGGTAAGAGTATCAATCGTCCCTTCGAGCAACCGATCAGAGATAAAACTATTAAAACGACTGACGATAATACCAAAACGATAATTTTTAGCTTCAAGTGTTCCTTCAATAATTTTCGACACAACAGCCTCCTAGAGATGTTCCAGTAAGTGCCCCATTTTTTCCTGTTTAGTTTTCAAATATTTAAGATTTGCTTGGTTGGCAGCCATTTCAATTGGCACCCGCTCAACAATTTCCAAACCATAACCTTCCAGACCAATAATTTTTTTAGGGTTATTTGTCATCAGACGTAATTTACGTACCCCCAGGTCAGACAATATTTGTGCCCCGATACCATAATCCCGCAAATCGTCTTTGAATCCCAGAGAATGGTTTGCTTCAACGGTATCCTGTCCTTGATCCTGCAGGGAGTAAGCCTTAATTTTATTCACCAGGCCAATACCACGCCCTTCCTGACGCATATAGAGGATAACTCCAGTCCCTTCTTTTTCAATCTGCGCCATAGCTGCATGGAGTTGTTCACCGCAATCACAGCGTTGAGAACCAAAAACATCTCCGGTTAAACACTCTGAATGAACCCGCACCAGAACCGGTTCCTCTGACTTTATTTCCCCCTTGATCAAAGCCATGTGCTGCGCACTATCAACATCATTTTCATAAACAATCGCAGTAAACGTCCCACCAAATGGGGTCGGGATAGTCGTTTCTGCGGCACGGCGCACCAAAAGCTCTTTACGCATCCGATAGGCGACAAGATCGGCAACCGAAATAATTTTCAGATCATGTTGTGCGGCAAATACCTCCAACTGCGGCATCCGAGCCATAGTCCCGTCTTCATTCATGATCTCACAAATAACCCCGGCGGGCTTAAGCCCTGCCAAACGAGCCAGATCAACTGAGCCTTCAGTCTGACCGGTTCGCACCATCACGCCGCCCTTTTGAGCTCGCAAGGGAAAGACATGTCCCGGACGGGCTAAATCTCGTGCTATTGTGTCATCAGCGACAGCAACCTGAATCGTCTGTGCACGATCTGCAGCAGATATCCCGGTGGTAACCCCTTTACGTGCTTCAATGGAAACAGTAAATGCAGTGCCGAAAGAAGAGCTGTTATCGGTCACCATCAGCGGCAGATCGAGTTCATCGGCACGCGCCTCAGTTAGAGAGAGACAAATCAGGCCACGTCCCTGTGTCGCCATAAAATTGATAATTTCAGGTGTCACTAACTCAGCAGCAACAACCAAATCACCCTCATTCTCTCGATCCTCATCATCAACCAGAATGACCATTTTCCCATGGCGAATATCATCGAGAGCGGCTTCAATTTTTGCAATTGGCATAAACATTATCCTTCTTCTTAACTGCAAGAACAAATGAGTACGATGATCTTGCAAAAATAAATATGATTGCGCAACTATACAGGGCAATGGGCAAGTGACCGGGCGAAACTGCCCATCCTCACCAATGTTGAGTAGCTACACGACAGCTGAGCTAATTTTGTGAGGCCAACTTATCTCACAGAAAACCATTTTTGGCAAGAAAGTCAAAATCAACTTTCTGCGCTTTTTTTGTAGTCATTTGCCCTTGTAACAAACGCTCCACATAGCGCCCAAGTAAATCTGTTTCAATATTTACCTGTGAACCTTCACGGCAATTACTCAGTGTCGTCATCTCTAAAGAATGTGGGATGACCGCCACCGAGAACATATTTTGTTCAACCTTGTTTACGGTCAAGCTGATACCATCCACGGCAACAGAGCCCTTCTCAACCAGGTAGCGCATCACCTCCGACGGCACAGCAAATTCAAATCGAATTGAATTCTGATCCTGATAGCGCCGTCTCACCGTTGCAACACAATCAATATGACCACTCACTAAATGCCCACCCAGTCGATCCGCAAGGGATAAAGCCCGCTCCAGGTTGACTCGCTGATTTGGTTGCAAAGCTCCCAAGGTGGTACAATTCATTGTTTCCGGTGAGATATCAACAGTAAAATTACTTCTAGTCCACGCGGTGACAGTCAAACAGGCACCGTTGACAGCAATGCTCTCACCAAGTTGCAAATCTGCGTCAGAAAAATGGTTGGAAATCTGCAATTGAGCAGAATCCCCTTGGCGCTTAAGACTGTGAACTTTGCCGACGGACTGAATCAATCCAGTAAACATGGTACAACATCTCCCGTGACCAGAAAATCATCCCCTATCTGCGTATAGAACACATCTTCAAGTTGGATAGCCTCTGCCATTTTCTCACACCCCGCACCAGAAAAAATTCCAAAGGGAGAGAAGCCACCAAGTATTTTAGGGGCAACAAATACCATCAGCTGATCAAGCAGATTATGATTAAGTGCAGCTCCAGCCAAGGTCGCTCCCCCTTCAAGGAGAAGTTTCTGGACATTGCGCCGCCCCAATTCCTGCCACAGTGCGGAGAGAGGAACCTTACCAGAAGCAGCGGGAAAAATAACCACCTCTGCTCCAACATCCTCCAATAAAGAAATCATCTCCTGATCATTAGAAACTGTAGCAATCAACGTTTTTGCGTCTGATTTCTGCTTCAACATACGGCAATCAGCTTTGATCCGCAACTGACTGTCCACCACTACACGCAAAGGATCACGACCACCCCCCTCAGGAATGCGCGTATTAAGCAATGGATCATCGTTTAATACGGTACCAACGCCAACCATGATCGCTTCGACACGATTACGCAACTGATGTACCCGCAAACGGCTCTCCTCCCCGGAAACCCAGTGAGAATCGCCCGTAGCGGTTGCCGTATTCCCATCCAGAGTCATTGCCGCTTTATAAATGGTAAAGGGTCGACCAGACGAAATATGCCGGCTAAAAGGTGCAATCAGGCGATGACACTCTATCTCAAGAATTCCAATAACAACCTTTACCCCGGCTTGTTGTAGCTTTTTAACTCCACGTCCTGCAACCTGAGGATTTGGATCAATCACCCCAACGTAAACAGATTTAATCCCGGCAGCAATCAGAGCATCGGCACAGGGAGGGGTTTTACCATAATGAGAACAAGGCTCCAAAGTGACATAGATATCTGCCCCACGGGCTTTTTCACCTGCCTGTTGCAGAGCAAAAATTTCAGCATGTGGTTCACCTGCTTGAGGATGAAAACCTTCCCCGACAACTCTTCCAGAGTTGACAATAACTGCACCAACCGGTGGATTCGGGGCAGTTCTTCCCTCCCCGAGCCGAGCCAGATTCAGCGCTAACTGCATAAATTGCTGGTGTTTTAATTCTGACATTTCTATCTATATTGGTCTCGCAGAAAAAAGCAAATGCCGGAATATCCCCGACAGAGACTCCGGCTGAAAGTGATTCACTAATAATTTCTGTCAGTGGGAGTTTTTCAATAAATCATTCAATTCTGACATAAATTCATTGATATCCTTAAACTGCCGATAGACCGAAGCAAAACGGACGTAGGCAACCTCATCCACCTCTTGCAATGTGTCCATAACCGCTTCACCAATCAAACTTGCAGAAATCTCTTTATCACCACATTCCTGAAATCTCCGCTCCAATTGGTCGACCAGCGCTTCAATCTGCTCAACCGAGACCGGCCGTTTTTCACACGCACGTTGCATTCCCGAAATAATTTTTGAACGATCAAAGGCTTCGCGGCGGCCATCTTTTTTGATCACCCAGGGGAGAATTTCCTCAACCCGTTCATAGGTCGTAAAACGTCGCTCACAAGAAGGGCATTCACGACGCCGGCGAACATTGTTGCCTTCTTTTCCAAGCCGTGAATCAACGACTCTGGTATCAGCATAGCGGCAGAACGGGCAATTCATTTATTTGTATCTCCTGTATATTGATGAAATGCAATTCCTGCTTCAGTGAGCATTTCTAAAGACAACTTATCGGGATAACCACGTCCAAATATAACCGCAACGACACCAGCATTGATCAGCATTTTACTACAGATAATACAAGGAGAGTCAGTACAATAAAGGGTTGAACCGGTAATATTTGCTCCATGTCGGGCGGCCTGAATAATAGCATTCTGTTCGGCATGCAATCCCCGACACAACTCATGACGTTCACCCGAGGGGACATTTAACTGATCCCGCAGACACCCGGTTACATCGCAGTGAGTGATGCCACTCGGCACACCATTATAACCGGTCGCCATAATATTTCTCTCTTTAACCAGCAATGCCCCAACCTGGCGACGCAAACAGGTGGAGCGACTCGCCACCAACTGCGTAATCTGCATAAAATATTCATCCCAATCGGGGCGTTCAATCATGATGACCTACTTTAATCGATGTGCGTAGAGGGGAAAACGCTGACAAAGCTCTTTAACTTCAGCACGGATTTTCAGAAGTTCCGCCTCATTGCCAATATTCTGTAACGCACGATCAATCCAGTCAACAACCTGCAACATCTCTTTTTCTTTCAAGCCACGTGTCGTCGTTGCCGGGGTACCAATCCGGATACCACTGGTAACAAAAGGAGACCTGGTGTCAAATGGAACCGCATTTTTATTCACGGTAATACCTGCATCTTCAAGGGTTTTTTCAGCCACCTTGCCGGTAATATCTGTGCCGGTAAAATCAACCAACATCAAATGGTTATCAGTTCCACCGGACACAAGTTTATAACCTTTTGCAACCAGCCCAGCGGCTAAAGCCTGAGCATTTTTAACCACCTGCGCAGCATAATCTTTAAACTCTGGCAACAGTGCCTCTTTAAAAGCAACTGCTTTTGCCGCAATAATATGCATCAGGGGACCACCCTGAATCCCGGGAAAAATGTTGCTGTTGAGCTTTTTCGCCCACTCTTCGGTACAAAGGATCATCCCGCCGCGTGGTCCACGCAAAGTTTTATGTGTTGTTGTTGTTACAAATTCTGCGTATGGAACAGGATTGGAATGAACACCCGCAGCAACCAATCCGGCAATATGAGCCATATCAACCATGATCACGGCACCGACGGTGTCAGCAATCCGGCGAAAGGCGACAAAATCAATTTCGCGCGGATAGGCACTGGCGCCAACAACAATCAGCTTTGGTTGATGCTCTTTTGCCAGACGCTCAACTTCTTTATAATCAATGGTTCCGGTTTCTATGTCTAAGCCGTAGGGGATAATATTATAAAGCTTACCGGAAAAATTTACCGGAGATCCGTGCGTCAAATGCCCCCCATGCGCCAGATTCATCCCCAGAACCGTGTCGCCAGGTTGGCAGACAGCCATATAAACTGCCATATTTGCCTGCGAACCAGAGTGGGGTTGAACGTTGGCATGTTCCGCACCAAAAAGATCCTTGGCACGATCTATTGCCAACTGTTCAGCGACATCGACAAATTCACAACCGCCGTAATATCTTTTGGTCGGATACCCTTCTGCGTACTTGTTTGTCAGGACAGAACCTTGTGCCTCAAGAACAGCTTCACTAACAAAGTTTTCAGAAGCAATAAATTCCAGGTTATATTCCTGCCGCTCAGTTTCCTTCATGATGATCTGAGAAATTTCAGGATCAAAGGTTGTAAGATTCTGCGTAATCATCGGTATCCTCCCATAATAGAAACAATAAAAAACGGGGCTATTCAATCAGCCCCGTTCAGTTTAATGGTTAATAACCCTCTGCTCAATAACTGAAATCTTATCCAATCGTTTCTGATGTCGACCCCCCTCGTACTTAGCGTCATACCAGATTTCAACCAATCTTTTACCCTGATCAGGAGTTAATACCCTTCCCCCCATCACCAGGATGTTTGCATTATTGTGCTCACGAGCCATTTGTGCGGTAAAATCATCATGAACCAGGGCAGCCCGCACACCAGGAAACTTATTGGCAGATATCGACATACCTATTCCAGTACCACAAATCAAAATCCCCAATTCAGCTTCACCTGAGGAAACAGCACTAGCTACCTTTGCGGCATAATCAGGATAATCGACAGAATCAGACCCATCGGTACCGAAATCAGCGCAATTAACTCCTCTTTTCCGTAAGAGCTCAAGAATGGACTTTTTTAGCTCATAGCCACCGTGATCACTCCCTATAACGAGCATGACACACCTCAAATTTTACGAAAAGCAAGGGTCGCGTTCGTTCCACCAAAACCAAAAGAATTTGAAAGGACGACCTGACAATCAGCTTGACGCGCTTCATTAGGAACATAATCAAGATCACATTCCGGGTCAGGATCCTCATAATTGATCGTCGGTGGAACAACACCATGTTTCAGCGCCAGTGCAGAATAAGCAGCTTCCATCCCACCAGCAGCACCCAAACCGTGACCAGTCATACTCTTGGTAGAGCTGACCATAACTTTCTGTGCATGATCACCAAAAACTGTCTTAATCGCCATGGTTTCATACAAATCATTAAAATGGGTCGATGTCCCGTGAGCGTTGATGTAGTCTACCTGTTCCGGATTTAAACCAGCACCACTCAGCGCCATTTTCATACAACGGGCAGCACCTTCCCCACCAGGAGCGGGTTGGGTTAAGTGAAAAGCATCACTACTGAGACCATAACCGACAATTTCACAGTAGATATCCGCACCCCGTTTTTTAGCACTTTCATACTCTTCAAGAATCAGAATGCCGGCACCCTCAGACATAATAAAACCATCGCGGTTATTTTCAAATGGACGACTCGCCGCTTGAGGATTATCATTACGAGTAGAGAGAGCCTTCATCACATTGAAACCACCAATCCCAAGTGGAGTAATCGTTGATTCTGTACCGCCAGCAAACATGGCATCAGCATCACCACGTATAATCATGTGGTAAGCATCTCCAATGGAGTGAGTTCCGGTTGCGCAAGCAGATACCGATGCGAGATTTGGTCCTTTAGCGCCAAATTTGATCGAAATGTGCCCGGGAGCCAGATTAATGATCAGCATTGGGATAAAGAAGGGGGTAACTTTCTTATGGCCTCGCTCAAGCATCACCGTATGGTACTTCTCAATTGCGGGTAAGCCGCCCAGCCCTGAACCAACAAGAACCCCGACACGTTCGGCATTTTCATCATTAATCTCAAGCCCAGAATCTTCCAAAGCCATTGTCGCTGCAGCTAGACCATATTGAATAAAGAAATCCATTTTCTTGATCTCTTTCTTGTTAATATAATCTTCCGCATTAAAATCTTTAACTTCTCCAGCAATCTGCGTTGGCAGATCTGAAGCATCAAAACGGGTAATTGAACCTATTCCGGATTGACCACTGGTAATCGCTGACCAGTTCTTTTCTATTCCAGTTCCCAAGGGAGATACAACACCAATGCCGGTGACTACGACTCTACGCATAAATAATCTCTCTTTGATAAATTACGGATGGTTTAAGTTGAACAGCAGTAAACACAACGGTGGTACCGGATAAAAAAACCGGCACCACCGAATTCAATCAGGAAGTTTTGCTGATATAATCGACAGCATTTTTGACGGTCTGAATTTTCTCTGCATCTTCATCAGAGATTTCCACGTCAAATTCTTCTTCCAAAGCCATAACCAGCTCTACTGTATCCAGAGAATCCGCACCCAGATCATCCATAAATGCAGCCCCATCAGTGACCTGTTCTTCGTCGACACCCAGTTGCTCAGCAACAATTTGTTTTACTCTTTCTTCAATAGAAGCCATTTTATTTCCTCCTCTTTAAGTTATGTAGGCTATCTCATCAGCCAGTTTGTTACATGTACATTCCACCATTGACACCGATCACTTGACCGGTAATATAGCCGGTATTCTCAGATGCAAGAAAAACCACAGCATTGGCAATATCTTCCGCAGACCCAAGCCTTGCCAAAGGAATTTGGGCTGCCAGTTCCTGACGCTTTTCTTCGGACAAAGCTTCGGTCATCGCGGTCGCAATGAATCCGGGAGCAACAGCATTTACAGTGATATTGCGCTTTGCCAGCTCACGAGCGTTTGAACGGGTCAACCCCATCAAACCAGCCTTGCTGGCACAATAATTTGCCTGACCGGCGTTTCCCATCTGTCCAACGACTGAAGCAATATTGACAATTCGACCACTGCGCTGTTTGGTCATCAGCTTGGATACAGCGCGAGTACATAAAAATGCCCCCTTGAGATTAACATCAAGAACGGCATCCCAATCTTCATCTTTCATCCTGAGAAGCAACGCATCACGGGTGATGCCAGCGTTATTGACCAAAATATCAATCCGCCCAAATGTTTCTTTGGCAACTTGCACCATATGCTCAACATCTGTTGCGAGCGTAACATTACCCTGCACCGCTACCGCCTCACTCCCCGAAGCTTTAAGCTCAGCAACAAAATCCTCAGTTGCCTGAGAGTCAACATCCACTGCAACAATTTTAGCACCCTGAGCTGCCAGAGCTAATGAGATACTTCGCCCGATTCCACGCGAAGCACCTGTTACTAATGCAACTTTATCTTGAACCATATAATTTCTCCTTCAATTTCGCTGCTAGGCAATATATCACATTAACCTTGATCGTCTTGCAAAAAGTCATTTAATCCTAAGTAAAAAGTTTTTCTAAGCTGGTAACATCGTCAATATTCTTTTGTCTTGCTGATCGATCAATGCGCTTAATCAAACTGGAAAGAACCCGCCCCGGACCAATTTCTATATACCTGGTAACCCCTAAATCCTTCATTTTCTGGATCGATTCATCCCAGCGAACCGGAGCACAAACCTGTTCAACTAGTAAAGTTTTGACTTTGGCCTCTTCCTGATAAGGGACAGCTTCGACATTACTGACAACGGGACAGGTCAGCGGCGCAACATTGATCGACTCAAGCTCTGCCTGCAAACGTTGCGCAGCCTGAGCCATCAGACTCGAATGAAATGGGGCACTAACCGGTAAAAGAAGTGCACGTTTAGCACCTCGCTCCTTCGCCAGAACAATGGCTCTCTCAACGGCAGAGGTGTGTCCAGCAATAACAATCTGTCCCGGGCTATTATAATTGGCCGGGGTAACAACTTCCCCTGCTGCCACATCCTGACAAAGCTGTAAAAGCTCTTCCTTTTTTATTCCCATAATTGCTGCCATGGCTCCGGCACCAACGGGGACAGCTTCCTGCATAAAAGTGCCACGCTGCCGAACAGTTATAACTGCTGCTGCAAAAGTAAGCGCACCTGTGGCAACCAGAGCAGAATACTCTCCGAGAGAATGCCCCGCAACAAAAGATGGCAATAGATCTGTCTCTTCCTGAAGTACCCGTAGTGCAGCAATACTTGTTGTCAGAATCGCGGGTTGAGTATTGGCTGTCAGCTTGAGGTCATCTTCAGACCCGGAGAAACAGAGCGTTGTGAGATCAAAACCCAGGGCATCGTTGGCTTCCTCAAACACAAGTTTTGCAACATTGAAGTTTTCAGCGAGTTTTTTCCCCATCCCTGAATATTGTGAACCCTGTCCTGGAAAAACAAATGCGTCCATGTTTATTTATATCCCTCAATCAAGATCTATTGCATCTCAATAGGTAAATTTACTGACTAAGCAAAAAGTTTGGCCTCCAAGGCATAGTCGTTTTGCAGGGGTGAAGGCATACACAGGTCTGTCGAGGCCATGAAAAACGGCTACAATACCGAAGGTCGGACTTTTTGCGACACCATCAAGCTTACCAGCGTATCAACGTTGAAGCCCAGGTAAAACCGCCACCAAAAGCAGCCGAAAGAATCAGATCACCTTCTTTTAACAAACCTTGATGATAAGCTTCATCAAGAGCGATAGGAATCGTTGCTCCCGAGGTATTACCATACTTATGTACATTGATAAAACTTTGTTCTTTGGTTAAGCCAAGACGTTTAGTTGTTGCTTCCAGGATCCGCAGGTTTGCCTGATGCGGGATAAATTGTGCAACGTCAGCGCTGGTATAGCCATTTGCAGTCAAAGCCTCTTTTGAAACCTGGGTCAAAGAACGAACCGCAACCTTAAAGACTTCATTCCCTTGCATCTTCAAAAAGGGGAGTTTAGCTTCTATTCCCTCAATAGAAGCTGGATTTCTTGAGCCAAAACCGGGTTGATAGAGAAGTTCAAGATATTTCCCGTCTGAATGTAGATGGCAGGATAGCACTCCGGAATCACCCTCCTGGGCTTCTAGCAATACTGCGCCAGCACCGTCCCCAAACAGGACACAGGTATTACGATCAGTCCAGTCTATAGCACGGCTGAAGATTTCTGCCCCGATGACCAGGGCTCTTTTACCCCGCCCCGACATGAGAAAGTCATTGGCACTCGACAACGCAAAGAGGAAGCCACTACAAGCGGCTGAAACATCGTAAGCAAAAGCTTTGTTTGCACCAAGATTAGCTTGAACAACACAAGCTGTTGCCGGCCAGGGGTAGTCACCGGTGATCGTCCCCATAATAATCAAGTCGATATCGTCAGCTGCAACGCCCGCCATATCCAGAGCACGTTGTGCTGCAATCGTTGCCAGATCCGAAGTACATTGGCTATCAGCAGCAATGCGCCGCTCTTCAATTCCGGTTCTTGCAACAATCCAGTCATGACTGGTGTCAACCATTTTTTCAAGATCGTAATTTGTCCTGATATGTTCAGGCAGATAAGACCCGGTACCGATAATCCGTGATTTCATTTTCAACTGACTCCTTTGCCAGAAACAGACAAGCTTTATTGAAAGGGTTAGATCAGGGCTGCCAATTTTTCCTCAAAGCGAATCTTTGCATATTCCTCAGCCTGGCGAATTGCAATAGTGATTGCAACCGGGTCAGAACTGCCATGACAAACAATCCCCGCACCAGCAATACCAAGTAAAGGGGCACCACCATATTCGGCAGGATTGATTCTCTTTTTGAATGCAGAAAATGCCGGTCGACTGAAAAAAAAGCCAAGCTTAGCCCAGAAGCGCCCTTCAATTTCCTGTTTGAGCATCGTGCCGATAGCGACAGCTAACCCCTCAGAAACCTTCAACAGAACATTGCCAACAAAACCGTCACAAACAACAACATCAACCGAGCCATTGTAAACATCACCACCTTCAACGTAGCCAAGATAATTGAGTGGTGAGTGCTTCAGCAACTGGTGTGCCTCCCGGGTCAGATCATTCCCTTTTTTTTCTTCTTCCCCATTGGAAAGCAAGCCAACCCGCGGGCGGGTTATATTGAGAAAATGTTCGACATAAAGACTGCCCATAATGGCAAACTGGTAGAGATGTGAGGCCTTACAATCGACATTCGCCCCCATATCCAAAACCATAGTCTGACCATTCAGATTGGGTAAAAAGGTACCAATCGCCGGTCGGTCTATCCCTTTGACACGCCCAAAAACAAACATCCCGTTGGCCATAATAGCACCGGAGTTCCCAGCACTGACCACAGCTGAAGCGCCACCTTGTCTGGCGAGATCAAAAGCGACACGGATAGATGAATTTTTTTTCTTGCGCAGGGCATCTGAAGGCGACTCATGCATACCGACAACTTCACTGGCATGATGAATCTCAAGATTTAAATCCCGGATCTGATGCTTCTTGAGTTCTGTCTGTATCTGCGCAGTATCACCGACAAGAACAACCCTACAACCCCATTGTCGACACGCCGCAACGGCACCGGCAACCTCAACCGCAGGAGAATTATCCCCACCCATAGCATCAACAGCAATTTTAACCGACGTAGTCAATGTAAAGCCGAATCAGACTTCGTCACTGCTGATTACTTCTTTACCTTTATAGGTTCCACAATGTGGACAAACACGATGTGGCAATTTAGGTTCTTGACATTGAGGGCACACAGAAATGCCTGGTGCAGAAAGCGCATGATGAGAACGACGCATATTTTTTTTAGATTTAGAAGTTTTCTTCTTTGGTACTGCCATTTCACTATCTCCTTGCAATTAAACAAATAATTTTGTTCAAGATTGTTGTTAGCTGTCTGTTGATGACCTGCATGAATTATTCAGGGGTTAAAATCAATACCAGACAATGCCGTAAACTTATTATTAAAAGGTTTTTTGACACAATCGCACTTTTCACTATTTAAATTCACACCACATTCTGGACAAAGCCCCCGACAAGACACTGTGCAAAGAGGGTTGATTGGAATCGCCATAAAAAGCTGTTCCTGTAAAGGTTCGTGTAATTCCAGAAGGTCATCTTCATAAATAATCAGACCCAACTCTTCCGCTTCAAGCTCAACCTCTTCTGTCACCTCTTTCTCATTGCCAAGGGGCGAAAAGGTGAGTACAAAAGATTCAGATAATGACTGTTTGAAATACTGCAAACAGCGACCACACTGCAATGTAACAACAGCATCCAAATGACCGTCAACTTCAACAAACTGACCGGTTCGCTGTAAACGGAGTTGAAAAGATAATGGCTCGCTAAATTCAGGCTCACCCGCTTCAACCATGGCAGCCAAATCAGGGAATTCAGATAAAGAGCAAGTGTACTCTTGCTCCAGCACTCCCCCTTTGATATCTTTCAGCTCAAGACGCACTGTGTCACCACCAAGACAAAAGATAACAGTATAGAGAGAGACAAAACCATGTCAAGTCAAAAGGTTAGCTTTACAACTGTTCAGAATCGCGCATTTTTTAGCTCATCCGGCATCGATTTGCAAGGTTTTTTTATATATCCATCCCACACTGGTCATTAATATCAGAAAAGACACTTTTTTAATCAGAGACTACTGGCCTCTTGAAAAACTCGTCATCCGCGTGAAAACAGCGATCCAGTTTTTGACGAACCCGGGAAACCTCTGGATTCCCGCCTGCGCAGGAATGACGATCATTGGACTTTAAAAATTCACTATGAGCACTTTTTACCAGGAAAATAATGAAAAAGAATAAAAAAACCAAAGAAATCCTCAAGTTGATCAAGATTATGGAAAAATTACGTTCTCCAACGGGGTGTCCTTGGGATCAGAAACAAACAGCAGAGACGTTAAAACCCCATATACTTGAAGAAGCTTACGAACTGATCGAAGCCATTGATAGTGGAGATATTACAGAAATCCGTGACGAACTGGGAGACCTGCTGCTGCAAGTTGTTTTTATCGCCCAAATTTTCAGAGAACAAAGAAAGTTTGATTTGACTGATGTTGCTGCCTCAATCAATCAAAAATTGATTCGTAGGCATCCGCATGTCTTTGCCGGTGAAAGTCGTGATGGACATGCCCAACGCTGGGAAGAAATCAAGCAGCAAGAACGTCTAACACAAGGAAAAGGGAACAAATTGGCAGACCGCATCCCCGTCAACCTTCCATCACTGAAACAAGCAACCAAGGTTGCAAAAAAAATGGGGAAAGAAAACCCAACGACACAAATTAATAAGCTCCAGAAATACTTTTCTGATCTCTCTCAACTTATTGAAGAACCGGCTACGACTCAAGATGAAATTGAACAGACTCTTGGAAGAATATTTTTTGGCACAACCCAACTAGCTAATTCCCTGCAGCTAGATGCTGAAGATTTATTACGTAAAAAAACCATTCAGGTGATGACAGAAATTGATATTTAAAAGAATGTTCTTCAGGTCATAAATTGCAAAGTTCGTGAAAAATAATAGTTTTTATAAACCATCAACGCAGACTGTGGAAAATCTGGTGATAAAGCTGTTGAAAATGCCAACAGGACACAGGAGGAAGCCCGCACCATCAGTTTGCCTATTTTTTAACCAATTTATTTTTCTTGTGTTTTCAGTAACTTAGGAGATATTTTAGCTTAATACTGAAATTACCATATAACTCTTATAAATAATTTACTATTTCTTATGAAAGGGTAACCAGATGTTCATAAAACTCCTCATAGTATTCACAATAGTGCCAGTAATTGAGCTCTATGTATTAATTGAGGCGGGTCGACAAATTGGTGTTGGTGCAACAATTTTAATGGTTTTTTTAACAGGAATTGCTGGCGCTTATCTGGCAAGAAGTCAGGGATTTAATTTAATCAATCGAATTCAAATGGAGCTGAACCAAGGACGGATTCCAGCCGAAGAGATGATGGATGGAGCAATGATTCTAGCCGGGGGGCTATTACTGTTGACCCCTGGTTTCTGTACCGACCTGTTCGGATTCTGTCTTCTGACCCCAGTGACCAGACAATTTTTTAAGGTCTGGTTAAAAAAATGGCTGGATCTTAAAATTAAGCGGGGAGAGATCAATTTTCGTCAGTTTCGATGATATCACCCTATCCTCCGCCTTATCAACTGCCACCCTTGCCGAATTTCATCAACCTTAAACAGGTAGCAACAGCCCAGGTAGATCAGAGCACCGACAAAGACAGCAGCAGACAACACCAGGGATTTGTTCAACAACAAACCATCCTGCAGCCAATTCACAGTATTCAGCAGGAAAGAAACACCTAATGCCATCAACAGACAGGCGGGGATTGCTTTTAAAATCGGGGTATAGAGAGATCCCTTTAAAAAGGTGCCAACCTTCCGCTGCAACAGTAAGAGCAACATAAAGGCATTAAACATCGAAGCCACAGTCAAGGCGATAGCTAACCCGATAAACCCATAAAACTGCATTAAAAACAGACCTAAAACCAGATTGACCAGCAGTGTCCAGAAGGAAATAACAACTGGAGTTCTGGTATCTTTCAGAGCATAAAAAGTTTGCGCAGCAATCCGACTGTAGCCAACAAATATTAATCCCGGAGCATAACAGATCAATGCCAGAGCAGTATTTTTCAGGGCTATCAGGTCAAATTCACCGCCGAGAAAAAACAGTGAATAGATCGGTTTGGCGCAAACAATAAGCCCCACCATGGCAGGAAGGGTAAATAATGTAATCAGGGTCATGGCAAAAGCTAACGACTGCTGCAGCCCTTCTTGATCGTCCTCAGCAACCTGACGACTCATCATTGGCAAAGCAGCCTGGGCGAGAGAAACAATAAAAATTCCCTGCGGAAATTCAAACAATCTCTGGCCATAATAAAGATACGATACACTTCCCTCAGGAAGAAATGAGGCCAGCAAGCGGGTCACAATGATGTTGATTTGATAAATAGCAACACCCGCGATTCCAGGTAACATGAGGGTCATAATCCTACGTAAATATGGATCACCCCGAAATTTAAAATTGAGCCTTAAACGAATTTGATAACGGAATAAAACCGGAAATTGCATCAGAAGTTGCACAATACCGCCCAGCAACACCCCAATTGCGAGGGCATAAATCGGTTGCTCAAACAGATGCCCAATTGTCAGAGCACTAAGGATCATTGCCAGATTTAAAAATAAAGGGGAAAGAGACGGGACAAAAAAATGACCACGGACGTTTAAAATACCGGTCAGTAAAGCCAACATTGACACCAGACCAATATAGGGGAACATGATCTGGTTCAGCTGATTTGTCAGTTGTAATTTTCCGGCAACCGAACCAAAGCCATAACCGATCCCCTGAACAATCCAGGGTGAAAGTAAAATGCCCAGGGTCACAACCACCAACATGATCAGCAACAGTAAACTAACACACCGATCGGCTAACTGCTGAGCTTCTTTTTCGCCCCGCTGATGAAAAACCTCTGCATATGTTGGGACAAAAGCAGCGGTCAACGACCCCTCACCAAAAAAACGCCGCAACAGATTCGGGATAGTAAAGGCCATAAAAAAGGCATCTGTCATCATCCCGGCACCAAACAGTCGCGCAACAACGACATCGCGAACCAGACCAGCGATTCGACTGAGCGAGGTTGCCGAAGCCATCACCATGGTTGCAGCAGCTATTTTTTTCTTCTCAGGCATTTAAATATTTTAATCCTCAGCGAACGGCCATAACAGATTGAATATGCAAGTTATTTTCGATATGATTATTATTTTCTAACTTGACAGGAGAAATACTAACTATTATTATCTCGACACTTTTGAAATCAAAATATTATCCATCAACAAGGAGAACAATTCGTGGCTAATCATAAATCAGCAGTAAAACGTAATCGTCAAAACACGGTAAAAAAAGCACGCAATGCTCATATCCGGTCAACCATGCGCAACTTGGTCAAGCAGGTTCGTGAAGCAGTTATTGCAGAAGATAAAGAGGCAGCACAAGCGGCTCTTGCAAAAGCTATCCCCTATATTGACAGAACCGCAACCAGAGGGGTGATCCATAAAGCGACTGCCAGCCGTAAAATCTCCCGGTTAAATAAGCTGTTCAATACACTTTCTAAATAAGTTTATTTTGAGTTTTAAGATGGGGTTGATTCTACAGCCCCATCTTACTTTAAGCATTCTTTCTGACTAAGCGTAATATCAAATTATCCAGTAAAGCTCCAGCATCAGCGCCACTCGACTTCATCGCAAGATCCGTTTCTAAAAACAACTCAAAGGCACGGAGAAAATCTTTCCGCGAAAATTTCTTCCCCTGGCGGATTAAGCCATCAACAACAAAAGGTGGAACCCCGGCAACTTTTGCGATCTCATTTGCGGATCGGTTTTGAACCTGTAACTCGCGCACCTTCCAGAGGCGACGAAAATGCAGAACCAGCAGTGAAAGAATTTTCAACGGTGCTTCACCTGCAGCGCTGAGCCGCATAATCAATGTTAACGCCTTTGCAGTATCTCCCCGACCAACAGCATTTCCCAATTCAAAAATGTTTTCTGCCCGGCCTCGTGAAATAACTGCCTGAACATCGACAATATCAACGAGAGTCGCATCGCCAATATAAGTTAATAATTTATTCAGTTCTGCATGGATTTCATAAAGATTTCCACCCACCATTGAACAAAAAAGATCGACGGCATCAGCAGAGATTTTTATATCCTGCTGGTTGAGAGAATTACGAATATATTGAGGAATTTCTCTATTGGAGAGGGGTTTGAATTCAACTAAATCACCATATTTTTTAAATTTCTGAAAAAACTTGCGGCGACTATCAATTTTGTCGGCAATAAACAGCAGGCAGGTTTCTGGAACCGGATCTTGTAGATAGGGGAGTAAATTTTCTAACTCAGCAGCCGGTAACAGGTGTGCATCCTTAACCGTCACCAACCTCTTCTCGGCAAATACGGGATAAGTCATTGCAGCTGCAAGAATTTGTTCCGCTGCAGCCTCTTTACCGTAAAATTGATTATCATTAAAATCATCATTATCATTTGGCAAAACAGCACGCCGAACTGTACGTGCCGCTTGTTGGATAAGATAAGGTTCCTGTCCATAGAGGAAAAGAAGTGTTGGCACTTGATTCGAACGCAACTTACGATACAGATCGTCAGCATTCATCGCTCAAAAATCATCCAACAGTTGATAGAGAATTTCCTCTGCCAGGCGCAAAGTGATCTCATCTATGGCCTGCTGCTCCAGATCTTCCTGAAGATTTTTATCATCGCTGGCACTATATTCAGTGCTCCAGCTCACCGTACTCTGCCAAAAAGATCGTTCTGTGTCAGCATGCTGTAGGCTCACATCAACCACCATGGTCGAGCGATACTCACTAATATCATCGTTGCTGTTGTAAGAAACCGCCCGGGTTTTATATTCCCGAACAGTGCCTGACAAAACAGCCTCTGCATTTTCTGACTTTTCAACTTGAGAGATCTTACTGTTGCGAGAAAAAACCTCGCTGACCCGACTGGTCATCTTATTCTCAAGTTGTGGTTCCGCCGTTTTGTTGATAAACAGCGGAATATACAGCTCTTCAACCCCTTCAGGTAAAGCACCTGATTGCCCGGGAAAGTGATAACCACACCCAAGCAGACTGCTGATGAATACGAAAACCAGGAGAAATCGCATCAAGACACCACGATATTGATTAAACGCCCAGGAACGATAACAACTTTACGCACCTGCTTTCCTTCAATAAAACGTTGCACATTCTGCTCAGCAAGAGCCGCTGTTTCAATTAACTGCTTATCTGCGTCAACCGCGACCGTCACCTTGCCCCGAACTTTTCCATTCACCTGGACGACCAACGTAACCTCATCAGCAAACAGCGCCGATTCGTCCCACACAGGCCAACCAGAAGTTTCAACACCCTCCTGATGCCCCAGCAATTGCCAGAGTTCCTCGCAAATATGCGGCACAAACGGATTCAACAGGCAGACAACTGCTTCCAGCGCTTCACGCAACACCTCAGGATATTCCTGTCGGGATTTAAATGCATAGATAGCGTTAACCAGCTCCATGACAGCAGCAATGGCAGTATTAAAATGAAACCGGTCATCCACATCTTCACTGACTTTTTTGATGGTCTGATGGGTTTTGCGCCGTAGATCTGCCGCCTCACCTGAAGCAGGATCAGGGAGACCAGCCCCAGTTATCAGTTCCAGATTCTCATTAACAGCTCTCCAGACCCGACCGAGAAAACGGTAACACCCTTCAACCCCCTGTTCGTTCCATTCCAGATCTTTTTCAGGTGGCGCGGCAAACAGAGAAAATAATCTCGCAGTGTCCGCACCATATTGATCAATCAGTTGATTTGGATCGACAACATTTTTTTTCGACTTACTCATTTTTTCAGTGCGACCCAGCACAACAGTTTGACCGCAAAGGGTACATTTACCATCAACCACCTGCTCTGGATATAACCAGCCATGCTCCGGACAACGCTGGGTTTCCTTGCAAACCATCCCCTGAGTCAGCAGTTTGGTAAACGGTTCATCAACATCCAGCATCCCCAGATCACGTAATATTTTGGTATAAAAGCGTGCATAGAGCAAATGCATCACCGCATGTTCAATACCGCCAATGTACTGGTCGACAGGCAGCCAATAATTTGCAACCTCTTTATCCAAGGGGCCACCGGTATAGTCGGGGCAAGTATAACGGGCAAAATACCAGGAACTTTCAACAAAAGTGTCAAAAGTATCACTCTCGCGTTTTGCCGGCTTGCCACATTTTGGACAGTTGACGTTCAAAAACTCCTGGTGCCGAGACAGAGGGGATCCACCCTCGCCAGTCAACTTGACATCGGTGGGCAATACCACCGGCAAATCCTCTTCAGGAACAGGAACAGTTCCGCAGCTGGCACAATAAATAATTGGAATTGGCGTTCCCCAATAGCGTTGCCGGGAGACACCCCAATCGCGCAAACGATAATTGACGGTTTTGCGTCCTTCACCACACTCATCCAGAAAAGCGGCGATCTGCTCTTTTGCTGCTTCATTATCGACACCATTAAATTGACCGGAATTCGTCAGTAATCCAGAATCGGTATAAGCCTCAGTCAACTGTTCGGTCGCCAGTTCTTCGCCCTCTGGTTGAATAACCACCCGGATTGGCAACTGGTATTTTTTTGCAAATTCAAAATCACGTTGATCATGGGCAGGAACTGCCATAACAGCACCAGTGCCATACCCCATCAGGACAAAATTGGCGAGAAAAATTGGAATTTTTTCACCATTGAGAGGATTAATACAATATGAACCGGTAAATATTCCGATTTTTTCCAGGTCGCCACTGGTTCGAGCACTTTTTTCCTGACGTTCTACTGTCGCAATAAATTCATTGATCTTTGCCTCCTGCTCGGCAGTAACCAATGTTTTTACCAGAGGGTGTTCCGGAGCCAGGCTCATAAATGTTGCGCCGAACAAAGTATCTGGACGAGTGGTAAAGACTTTGACCTTCTCACTGTGGTCTGCAACCGCAAATTCAATTTCACAACCGTAACTCTTACCAATCCAGTTGCGTTGCATTGACAGAACCCGCTCAGGCCAACCGGGGAGTTTATCAGTCCATTCAAGCAGCTCATCGGCATAATCGGTAATTTTAAAGAACCACTGTTCCAGTTCTTTGGGCTGGACCAGATTATGACAGCGCCAACAACAACCATCCTCGACCTGCTCATTGGCAAGCACGGTTTGACAGTCCTCACACCAATTAACAGAAGAACCCTTTTTATAAGCCAGTCCTTTTTCAAACATCTGGAGAAAAACCAGTTGCTCCCAGCGATAATAATCAGCATCACAGGTAGCAAATTCACGCTTCCAATCATAAGAGAGACCTATTTTCTTCAATTGGTGCTGCATACTCTCAATATTTTCATAGGTCCACTTTGCCGGGTGAATGCCATGCTCAATCGCAGCATTCTCCGCCGGCATACCAAAAGCATCCCAGCCCATCGGATGAAGAACATTAAACCCCTGCATCCGCTTAAAACGTGCAACAACGTCCCCAATCGCATAATTACGAACGTGCCCCATATGGATACGACCGGAGGGATAGGGAAACATTTCCAGCAGGTAATATTTTTCTTTTTCAGTATCTACAGAAGCAGCAAAAGGTTGTTTTTCCTGCCAAAGTTTCTGCCACTTGGCTTCAATCTCTTTAGGATTATACAGATTATCCATAATTCCTCCGCAACGGCAGGATCACCGTCACAAGCAAAATCGAGTATATACACAAATACCGGCCAAAGCCGGTATCGTTACAAACAAAGTATCGAGGAAATAAATATTCCTCTATATTTTACTGTTCCGACAACCAAACAGCAACACTATGACTTACCAGACTATTTAGCCCGATAAGTGATACGGCCACGGGTCAGATCATAGGGAGACAGTTCCACCGTTACGCGATCACCAGGGAGAATCCGAATATAATATTTACGCATTTTCCCAGAGATGTGTGCCAAAACAACGTGGTCGTTATCCAGTTTAACTCGAAACATGGCATTTGGTAACGGCTCTACGACTGTTCCCTCAACTTCTATTGCTTCTTCTTTTGCCAACTGCGCCTCCTGAATATAATAATTAACTTCCAACTAAATTACAGTGAATTCTTATGCCACGTTCACACAGGTCTGTCAAGTATAAGCACAGCCTCTTCGGTCACGCCCTGTCTCTGGATCGAGAAGGTTACGGACAACGGTGATAAGGTGAGCCGTTTGAAGCGGCTTGGTAATATATTCGTTGGCTCCGATCCCGAGGGCACGTTCCCGGGTCACAGTTGCCCCCTCAGTTGTCACGACAATAATTGGCAGGTTCTTGTAGTGAACATCATTACGAACGAGGCCAACTAACTTCAAACCATCCATCATCGGCATATGAATATCGGTCAACAGTAAGTCATATTTTTTAGCAGATAGTTGTTTCAGCGCAGCAACTCCATCGCTGGCTTCATCAATTTGCAAACCAGGAAGTCGTTGTAAGGCAAAAACAATAAACTGCCTCATCGTTGGTGAGTCATCAACCACCAGAACCTTAGCGGCGTACATATCTTTTCTAACTCCACTATGCTAAAAAAATATAAAGCATCAATTGATGAGGCGGTTATTTGTCAATTTTGGGACAATAGCTTTTCAATCGTTTCCATAACCACCGCAGACTTAAACGGCTTGGTTATATATTGATCAGCACCAACTTCCTCTCCACGGGATATATCTTCAGGGGTCTTCTTTGCAGTCAAAAGAATAATTGGAATATGTCGGGTTTTCGGGCTTTTTTTGAGTTGTTCACAAACTTCAAAACCATCTAATTCAGGGAGCATGATATCCAGCAAGATCAAATCGGGAGCCTCAGCAGCTACAGCTTCAAGAGCAGCCAACCCGGTTGTTGCCCCCTGAACCAGATAACCTTTGGTCGTCAGCAGAATACTTTCCAACTTCAGCAAACTTTCCTCATCTTCAACTATGAGAATCTTTTTTTGCATATGCCCAGCCTCCAAGTAGCAAAATATCTGATTTAATCACCTGATTAGCGCTATTCCTCTGCTGGATAAGGTTCCCTCTTCCCTTCAATAGGGAAAAAGGAATATTCCATAATCTCGCCATCCAAGCAGAAGATTAGCTATAATTGTTTAAATTATAACAAAAAATGATCCAGAATAGTTATTTAAACTCAATTGCTACTCCCCAAAGCTTGTTCCATCGCCAGACCTGCCTGTGAAAGAAAAACTTCAAAAGCGTTTACCGCATGAATTGGCTGATGAGCAGCGAAATTATCCCCATATAAAAGAGCAACGACTTGACCATCACTGACCAGTGGTCCCAGGAAAACCTCTTCAGGGACTCCATTTAGAAAAACTTTCAGATTTTCTTCTACAACCGTTTTATTGAGTGGAGAGCGGACAGCAACTTTATCTTTAAGAACCTGGGCAAACAATGATCCAGGATCGACCGACAAGGTCATTTTACGAACCATCTCATCTGCAGCAACGCTGAGACCAGACAACCCAAACTGCCCCAACCCAACCAGATGATTTCCCCTGACATCAAAGATAATGGCTCGATCCATAATCTCGCTGGCATAGCGAAGAATTAGAAGAATAATTCCACCACCAAGTTCGGGATGTTCCAGTTCCGCCAACATTCCCCGAAGAAGTTCTAATCCATGTTGACTTTGCTGATTTTCCAGCTCAGCCAATTCAAGATCAATTGTGGCATCATCAAGAGCATCCTCAGAGCCCAGTTCAGCGATTTTGCCCCCCTTAACAACTAGGCGCTGCGAGCTAAGTCCCTGTTTTAACATAAAATCAAGAGGATTCAGAATGGCACTACCAAACGCTTTTATCTCTTCCAGTCGAAAAGTAAAATAACCTTCAGTCCAAGAAAAAAAACTAAAAATAATTTTTTCGATCTGGGCAGCAACAACCAACTCAACTTCACTGGGTACAATCTGAAATTTGTCAATTAAAATTGCACCCAACGGTTGATGGGAACGCAGGTTCTGTTGATATCTTAATGCCTCATCAACCTGATCCTCGGTGACAATATTATTCCGGCGCAAAAGTTGTCCCAGGGTTTCTGGGAATAAGCTGGAAGAAGCACGGACGACTTGGCCGTCAATGAAACAAACCGATCCTTCCCCCCGCTGACCTTTTAATGTCAGGATTCCCGATTTTTTACTCAAGCTGAGTATTTGCAGGATATCGCATATCCCTAAATCTTCCAGATAACCTTCAAGTGCCATAATGGTAATCGTCCTGCCTTAGTTTTTCACGATCGATACTCTTCCCCTCGTCTGTTCTGAGGGAAGCACCCCCAGAAACAAAAGTCCGATACTTGGATAATTGTTGGTATTTATATTTTTTTGCAGCACCGATAAGACCGACAGAATATAAAGGTTTTGAGCTATCAGAACTTATCAGATTTCAACCCTCCCGAATATCCCTCCTGTTTAACCGCCCTACCCCAAAATATTCAAACCCTTCACTACGAACATAATGGGGATCATACTGGTTGCGACCGTCAAAAATAATTTTGTGCTTCATAGCGCGCGTCATTGCGGCAAAATCAGGATTACGGAAAGGTTTCCATTCCGTGACCAGCAGCAAAGCATCAACCCCCTGCACCGCTTCGTACTGATTAGCAACTAATTTAATCGCCCCAGAGTCAAACCAGTCGGCAGGAAGTTCTTTTTGTGCCTCTTCCATCGCAATCGGGTCATAAACGAATGCCTTGGCACCCGCGGCAATCAAATCTTCCAACAATGTTTTGGCCGGTGCCTCCCGCATATCATCGGTACCAGGTTTAAAAGACAATCCCCAAACTCCAAATATCAAACCAGACAAATCAGCACCAAAGCGTTGATTTAAATGGCGGGAAAACCAATGTTTTTGTTCCTGATTACGCTTCTCGACGGAGAGAAGAACCTCAGATTTAAAATCAACTTTTTCAGCCATCCGGATAAGAGCTTGAACATCTTTCGGAAAACAAGAACCACCATAACCGCAACCGGGATATATAAACGAAAAACCAATCCGGTCATCAGAACCAATTCCACGCCGCACATTTTCAACATCGACATCCATCAATTCACAAAGATTTGAAATTTCATTAATAAATGATATCTTGGTCGCTAACATCGAATTGGCAGCGTATTTGGTCATTTCGGCATCGCGCACACCCATAAAAATAGTTCGCTCATGGTTACGGTTAAATGGGGCATACAGTTGCCGCATCAAATCTTTAGCTCGTTCACTTTCAGTCCCAATAACCACTCGATCTGGTTTCATGAAATCATCAATTGCCGCCCCCTCTTTTAAAAATTCTGGATTACTGACAACATCAAAATCAATTGTGACTTTTCGCTTATCCAACTCCTCCTGAATCGCAAGACGAACCAGATCGGCCGTGCCAACTGGCACTGTTGATTTATCTACAATAATGGCATAATCGGTCAGCAACCGACCAATCTCCCGAGCAACAGCCAGAACATACTGCAAATCGGCCGAACCATCCTCGCCTGGAGGAGTACCAACAGCGATAAAGAAGATATTTGATGTTTTTGCAGCTTCAGCCAGATTGGTGGTAAAATGGAGCCTCTCTTCAGAAAAATTGCGTTGTACCAACGCCTCAAGACCAGGCTCATAAATTGGTAATTGCCCTAATTTGAGACCGTCAATTTTAGCTTGATCAATATCGATGCAGTTAACACTGTTTCCCATTTCAGCAAAACAAGCACCACTGACCAAACCGACGTATCCTGTTCCAATAATTGTTAAATTCATCGTAACTCCCCTAAAATAATTCGCTGATAAGCAACAAAATCTTTTAAATTAAGACCAACAATCTTTCTCCGGGTTAAACCATTTTATTTTATTCTGGTCTTCTCCGCAATCGCCACATGCCCTGCGTGAGGCAGATTTTGATTTCGATCCTAAATCCGCTTTTATCAGATTTTCATCCAGTCCAATAAGCCTTTGACAGGATCAACAGGATAAATTGGATATTAGAAACTAAAAACCAATCATCCACGTCCATAGGTGTGACTCTTTTTCTGCCAATTCCAAGCCGTCTCAATAATTGATTCAATAGTTATATATAGAGGCTGCCAACCCAGCTCTTGCCTTGCTAAGGCACTGTCAGCAACCAAAGTTGGTGGATCACCAGAACGTCTTCCTTCAACATCGTAGGGAATTTTATTGCCGACCACTTTTATAGCCGCTTGCAAAATCTCCATAATTGAAAATCCCTGACCATTACCAAGATTGAATCCATAAGCCCCAGCATGAGAATCAAGATACTTCAAGGCAAGTAGATGGGCGCTACAGAGATCATTAATATGAATGTAATCCCTGACACAAGTTCCATCAGGAGTTGGATAATCGGCTCCGAAAACTTTCAGACGTTTTTCTCCAGAAACTGATTTCAAAATATTGGGAATCAAGTGAGTTTCAGGATCATGTGCCTCACCGATTTCACCAGCAGGATCAGCACCCGCCGCATTGAAATAGCGTAAAGAGACTGAATTCACCCCATATGCTGAAGCATAATCCTGCAAGATCTGTTCGATCATCAGCTTAGTCCAGCCATAAGGATTAATCGGCTGTTGCGGGTGATTTTCGTCAATTCGGTCTGTGAATGGATGTCCAAAAGTCGCTGCAGTTGAAGAAAAAATTAAATCTTTTACTTCTGCTTGTTGCATAGCCGCCAATAAATTCAACGTACCGATCACATTATTCTGGTAGTAAAGTGCAGGATTCTCAACCGATTCGCCAACCAGTGAACGTGCAGAAAAATGCATAACCGCGTTAAAAGAGTTCCGCTCAAAAACGTCAGACAGCTCCCTCTTGTTCAGCAAATCACCTTCATACAGTTTTCCCCATTTGACAGCCCAACGATTTCCAGTCGAAAAATTATCAAATACTGTAACCTGATGACCTTGTTCACTAAGCATTTTTACCATGTGTGAACCAATATATCCAGCACCACCACAAACCAATATATTCATAACATTCCTCAAGAAGAACGACTTCAACAATAGGCCTTTGACAGGATTTACAGGATAGAATCTGATGTTAGAACCTAGCCAAAAAACAGCCCTTGATCTCTTGTTTTGATTTATCAATCAGACCTTATCAGCTGCAAGATCAGGATTTCTGAATGGCGTCCACTCAGTCGCCAGTAACAAGGCATCTACATTTTGCAAAGCTTCGTATTGGTTCGAGACAAGCTAAATTCATTCCGACACTCCTCAAACGCGAACAAAAATGGCAGGAAAGGACATCCTTTCCTGCCATTACCTGTGAAAAAGACCTGAGTCACTTATTTCGTTTTTTTCGACTTTTTGGATGTTACGGTAATTTGATTGCGAATCTTTGACAACGTTTTATCACCGATCCCTTTGACGTTTGCCAATTCGTCCACCGAAGAGAATTTGTGCTTTTTTCGGTATTCAACAATCTTTTCAGCCGTTTTAGACCCGATTCCCTTAAGTTCAACCAGCTGTGCAGCTGTCGCGGTATTGATATTAATTTTCCCGGCAGCAAATGACGGTTGATAAGCGAAAACCATTGCGACAACCAGAAGACTACATAAAAGAAACTTTTTGATATTCTTCATTAAACCTCCTCCTATCTTCTACTTTTATGTTTAAACATACAGAGTGGATTACCTGAGATAGGCCCCCTCCACAGGACGTTCAAGATGAACGCTTTCAAATAGTATACATCGAGTACAAGAATGTCAAATTAAAAAATGAGATTACGGTAGATAGAGAGCCAAAACTCTATGGTACTGAGATTTGTACCTTGACAACAACGTAGGCTGTCTGAGAATGAATGTTCGGCTGCAAACCCAGCTGTTTGTCTCATATATCAGCTCCTTTTCAGCCCATAGCTATGGCTATGAGCTCTCAAACGAGCCAAAATCAGATCTCAAACTCCTGGCAATACGAATTCAAGATAAAATCCTTGAAGAACTCAATGAACACTCCAGAAATTTGCACATCCCCAGATCCGAATATATACGTCAAGCGGTGATCGTCATGAATAAACAGGTCGATAGGGAATTACGAAGAAAACGAATTATGGAAGCATCCAGACGAATTCGTGCAGAGAGCATGCGAGTTAATGCCGAGTTTGATTCGATCGAGGACGCACCGAATGTATAAACGTGGAGAGGATATTTCGCCTGTCCCCTTCTTCCTCCTCTCGTTAGTGGATTGGTCTTCACCAACAAGAAGAACTGAAATAACCCACTTTTTCAACCCTCAAATTCTTGCGCAACTGGGTGAAAAAATGAATTTACAGAAGAGAAGTTACACTACCAAAAAAAGGGCGCCAACAATGGCGCCCAGGTTCTATAATGGCAATGAATCTAAAGATATTTTTTACTGTAGTTTCCAAGATTGCAGTCCTGACTTCGTACTCAATGGATTTTCCTCTTCTATGCGTGTTATTTCGCCAGTGCTGGACTGGACAAAAACGGTTGAACCTTTTTTACGTCCAACATGGACATTTGGAGAAGTTGCCAACCCTAGCCCCAATGACAGTTTTTTAAGAGATCGTTCTTTTTCTACACCAGCAACAATTTCTAATTCAGTTCCAAAAACAGCACGATAATAAGCTGTTCCCGACTTATAATACAGACCCCACAAGTCACTGGTGCCACCAGCAGAGCAAATATCAGCAGTCGGAGTAAAAGTCGTAAACGACAGGAGTCCTCCAATCAGAGCTGCCTGCCCTAAGTTCCTCTCGCCCAGCGAAAAATCAAGATACCAACCATCCGCTGCCGATTGAGTGTTAATCATATCTGCCCATGTGGTATCTGTCGATCCTGACACTGTTCGATCTGTGTAAACCTCAAAATCGGTAACATCAATTAAATCGGTGCCGAGTAAAGTCGCCCAAGTCTTATTATTGGAGATATCAAGAGGTTCTTTGATTCCATAATAACTCTGCTGACTCGTATCCACTTTATCACTTGAAGTGTAGTAACGCCCCGTCCCAAAGAAAACCCAGTTTTTTCCATCATCATCCTGTGCTATTGCAGGTGCTGCTGAAATCGGTTGACCAATATTCAGTATGGATATTTCGCCTGTCCCTTTTTTTCGCCTTCCTTTATAATATTTTTATCAATAGTCTTAACTGCAAAAACCTAACGGACACTACTGACAAATACACGAGAAATAAATTTACTCAGCTTGCCATGAAGACATTCCACTCTTGGTTCGTCCAGGAGTCTTTTCTTCAAAAGTCTTAATTTCACCGGTACTGGACTGGATAAAGGCTTTGGCTCCTGATTCACGGCCAGTATGCAAACCCGGACTTGTCGCTAATCCATCACCAATCAACTGACGCTTTAGGATCTTTTCTTTTCCAGAAACATTATCAGATCCAGTTGTCACATCGGTAGAATCAGTTCCAATAACCGGATTTTTATAAGCGGTACCTGTTTCGTAGTCCAGCACATAGACCCAACTCTCTCCTCCAGATTCACAAGGATCCGCACTCGGGATAAAACTTGTAAATGTTAATATTTTCCCTAACAAAGTAGCTTGACCGATATTTCTTTCTTTTGCGTCCGGAAAATCCATAAACCAACCCTTTTTAGCCCTGACTGTCGTTTGCAAAAGAGTGTAATTTGCCCCAGAGGCAATCCCCGCAACATCACTCCCACCGTCATAAACCTTGACAGCAGTACTATCAAACAGATCTGTTGTATTTCTATTCAGAGTTGTATATAGAAACCCACTTGTATCTCGCGGCTCCTTCAAGCCGTAATAACTCTGCTGATCAGTATTGGCAATATCAGCTGCAGTCAAGTAGCGTCCTGTTCCCACATAGAGCCAGCGGTTCCCCTGTTTGTCCAAACCAGCTGTAGGAGCGGCGGTAATTGGCTGCCCCGTGGTCTCACCCGAGACTGAACCGGGGGACAAATTGATAAAGGTATTATCAAGGCTCCAAGTTGAAATTATCGGGTTGTCATCCACAACAATACGACGCAATTTCCCGCCCCAACCGGTGATTTCATCGCCAGTTACTGTGCCAAAATAAACAGCATCATTTTTAAAATCGATATCCCAATCAACACCGATAGCATCTGAAATAAAGCTATCACCGTCTAGAGTAACCAAAGCTTCTGGCTCAAATGCTGGAGTTGCAAGATCATCCTTCACACAGCTCCCTGTAGCATTCATAAAACAGACTTCTTTTGTGCCTGAAGCTAATTTATTCAGATTCAACAGAAAGATCTTGCCATCCTGATCACTGGCAGCTTCATCCAGTGCAGTTGTATCCGGTTCACCTGCTGCATTAGCAGGACCGGAACCAAAGAGAAGATACCAGTCATTGTTCGTCGGAGGCGAAGCAAGATTGCTCCAGCCGCTGTCTCTTAAAGTCACAACCGTCGGATAGTTCGTCGTATATCCCAATCCAGGGAGAGTGAATTCAGCTAACAACTTAGGCGCAACCTCAGGATTAGTAATATCAAAGACAAAATAGGCTGATGTCATTGCCTTATCATCTACCGCATCAAGAGTTCCATCATGATTCTTATCAATATTAATCTTACCGCCACCAAATCTCATCCCCCCGATCAGAACAGTTCCCCAACCACCAGGGTGATCAGCATCATTGGCAAAGATATTTGCATCAAAAACCTTAGGCTTTAAATCGTTGTAGTAAACGTGTTTATAGTCAGATTTTGTCAACCAATACAGGTGAGGAAGCAAATTTTGAGGAATATAGGCCCACATTTCGGCACCAAGGTCAAAATTGATCTTACTGGTATCATCTATGTAGGTACTCGTCGCACTATCCCAAACTTTTGGACGCTGCAAATATGCCCTATGTATCTTATCATAAAATCCGGCATTAAATGCGTGGAACATGCCATCGTTACCACCAACATAAACAACATTACGGCGGTTTTTATATTTGGAGAAATAACTGGAAAAAGTCCGGTCATAATAAAGCAAGTCAAAATTTTCTGCCGGGCGGCCAACAACCGTCGGGGTTGAATTAACAATATCTCCCATTCTCCAGGTTTTATCAGCGCCAGAAACATTATCCTGGTAATATCGACTGCGCATCGCTGGGATCACCGACCCCTTCGCTCCAAATGCAAATTCAGCTTGATCTTGACCACGAACCCACGCAATTTCACGTTCTGGTTGTAGAGCGACAAAAGTATCAAAATCTACGTGATCGGCAGCATCAGATACAATTCCAGGTGGGGGCGAGGCAGCAGAGTAAGCGAATGGGTCAAAAACGTGCAAATAAGGTGCAATAGTGGCAACATTCGCTGGAGAGAAATCAATGATTTCACCAGATTCTGCCAACATGTCACCATCATCAATAAAAGTAAAAATATGTCGCTGTTTAGCTAAATTTGTATAACTTCTCGGAGTCAACGGGTCTAGTGCATCGCCACCGGTGTCAGGGTTGAGCCAATCAGACGAAGACCAGAGGTATTTGATGGAATCAAAAAAGCCAGTTTCCTCCGGCCCTTCTGCAAGTTCATTATGGTCAAATATCCCGTTTGCCCCAACATCAAGATACTTCTCTACAGTGTCACCATTATAAACAATGAACATATCCGTAGCCAGGTCAAGAACACCATCCTGTACCGTATCTTCTCGCATATTGCCATGGTCATCGATAAACAAGGCATGAAGTTGACCAACCCAGTTTACGGTATTGTGGTTATTGTCCGTTCTTTCAGGGTAGAAAACTGACTGATAAATGGCTCCTTCACCGCTACGGGTATTGGAAATAACAGAAGCGGAGGTACCAGAAGAAACCTTCGTAGAAATTTGGATAAAGACTTCTTGCAGTTTGGCTGCCAACTCTGCAGCATTATTAGCCAACAGGGCATGTCCATCGATAGCAGTTCCACCAGCAACCGCCAAGGTGTCAAGCTTATCACCAAACGCTTCTGGAATTGCAAAACCAATGACATAGGTCTGGATATCAAAATCATCAGTAAAGCCAGTGACAGAAGTGGAGCGTAAAGCAGTTATCTCAGCTTCCAATTCGGCAATGAGATCATCGGTATCGCCAATGTTGCCATCTTTATCTGTACTGGGTAAGCCATCAGTCACCAGAACCACAAAATTCTGCTGGCACCTCAGCTGTACCGGAGTCGTTAGAGAAACCCCAGCAGCTGCTTCTGCTGCAGGTAAATTCCCCTCGAAATATTTACGTGCAGACTCAATTGTACCTGACAACGGGGTTAATCCTGCATTTCGCAACGGAATATCTGTCGCAGTAGCAAACTGGGAAGTTGCCAAGAGGTTTGTCAAATCTGTTATATGTGTAGTGCTAGAATCTTCTATCGCTGAATGCAACATACCAGATCCGGGACTTGAGTTGGAAAACCAAGTATCACCAACATGAACCCAAGACATCTCCAAGCCAAACTCATGATAACCAGCAGCAATATCGCTATCAGTTGGATAGAACAAACTAGTAAACCAGTAATTACTATAACCATAAGTCCCCTCCAATTCAGCTATAGTTGCACCCATGGGGGTAGCCAATACGCCTGTTTTTGTCCTATAACACCTATACGTATGGCAAGATCCTTGATTAGCTTCAGTACAAGTCCCAGGATCATCATAAGTAAAATCAGAGGAGTAGCAATACGCGGTTCCCAGATTGTTAGTTGAATACATGGGAAGTGCAGTATCGTAATATACATAATTCCCTGGATCAACCGGGTTAGGATGCCGCTTCGCATTTGTCGTAGGATCTTTGGGGGTTGGCGTAGCAGCAGGATCATAGTGGGCAGGATCATAGTCACAATAATAGGGAGAATTATGAATTTGATATCGCACAATGCCTGCCTGTTTATAAGCCATCAATCCAAAACGCATGGTATTTTTATTGAGGTCAATTATTCCAGCAATAGCATTTCGCGCTATCTCTGATTTACTGTTAATTGCGTCACTACCAACAGCTGCTCCATCTACATCCTCATCCATACTGTTTGAATTATCTAGAACAAACAAAACATTAGGCTTAACATAGGTCGATATAAAGGGAGGCGTAGAGTCAAAATCTGTGTTGTAGTAAGCAGCCAAGCCGGGTGAAGAAGCAAAAGGGATCACCACGAACAAAACGGCCATCACAACAGAAAAAAACGGGCGCATTGATTTTAAAAACCGAGAATGATCTACTTTGGTTATTTTTGCATTAAGTTTCATCTAGTTTGTCCCCGCTGATCAATTTTTTAAAAATCACTGAGTATTTGATAGAATAGTGATGGTTTTCATTTGTCTTCCAACTTTGTCAACGTGAACAATAGGTGGTGGATTTTTCTGCAGCGCTACGTCCTCTTTTCCCAACCCGGAGTGATTTATAACTGTTATATCAGTGCTCAAATAAAAAGTTCCATTAGTGGTCACCATTTTATTATCTTGCCAACTAAGTAAGTATACGACTGTATTTTTTCTAGCTTTTACGTTTGTCGCAGAGGCCTGTACATTCACAGAAGATTCCACTGTCATGGCGAAAGTATCGACACCGAACATAACGACAAAACCAATCAATAAAACAATGAAATATCTTTTTTTCAATCTATTCAATCTATTCATAGGTCATTCTCCTTAATACGGTCTAAACTGGTTGCTAGAGCAAATGCAGCCATTGCGACCAAACCCGTGCCTGACTGTTATTAAGCCCATCATGCTGAGACCGAATATCATAAATTGCCCAAGCGCCACCGCTGGCAGAACCTTTGCCCTTTCCTTCATAACCGGCAATCATTTGCACTGCACCACCGGAAGATAAAACGGTATTAACATCAAACAGCAAACCTGTTGTTCCGGTGCCGAAATTGACTGTTGCATCACGATTCGCAGCACTATCGGGATAGATACTGTTTGCTACAGCATCAATTTGGGATAAGAAAAAGTTTTTATCGGTGACAGTCACTTTATTCAGAGTGATTGGATCCGCAGCATTATCTAACCAGCCACGTTCTTGTATGGCCACCTCCACCAGTTCCTTGCTAACCTCATTGCCACCTTCCGCAAAGTAAAATGCCATTTTATGTGCTTTTTCATTGCCAGCGATAGAGAGTTCCAGATCAGTATTATTCAAGGCGCTGATGCCGATAACGGTTAACAGTACCAACATCATGATGGCCATAATCAAAGCGCTACCCGAATCGTCCTTCAGCCTACCAAATATCCACATAATTCCCTTTTCTCCACAACGAAGTCATGCCTGTCTCATCTAAATAATGTCAGGCTTTGCCATAACAATTCGAGCCTGTTTTGTCTGCCCATCGCGTGTATATTGAACATCCAAGGTAATTGTTTTGGTATTGTTCAATACATCATTATCAACAACAGTCCACTGGTAATTATAGTAGCCAAGAGCTTGGGTATGCACGCCAGCACTCAAATCCCCATGATCATATGCAAGGGTGTACAATTCCTCAGCCTTTGCCTGACCCAGCGTGATTGCTTCAGTGACATTACGCGCAGAAAAATTTCCTTTAACTGAGGTAAATTGCATAGAAGCTACAGCAAGTAAACCAACGGCGAAAATCGTAACAGCAATCAGAACTTCAATCAGGGAAAAACCCTTATCCTGTGTTAAATATTTCATGCTTATAACCCCATGTTTCGACAGGTCACGACAGTTGAAAGGAGCCGCCTACGAAAATTATTATTTGGTGGAATAACCCGGTTACCAACAACATAAGACTGAGTCGATGTATAGTCTCTGTCAGCCCGCCGTGCTGTACCAAGAACCCAAATTTTTACAGCTCTAATATCTGCTAGATCCACTGCAATTCCGGTGTCAACGGCATTGATTGTTCCATCACTATCAGTATCATCCGCTGCAGTTATCTGATTATCGCCATTTGCATCTACTTCAAACCAGTTGCCTCCACCAGCCGGATCCTGAATAGACCAGAGAATTCGGTCATCAGAAGTATCTGCTGGCGTCCCATTATCATCAAAGTCCAAAGCACCATCGCCATCACTATCAAAAGCATAGGCAAAACCAACAGCTTGTATATATTCAGCAACAGGATCATTTCCTGCCCCAGTATTACGACCAAGTCGACTGATCCCAGCTGCGGTATAAAGGCTATATGTCACATTTTCATTTGGATCTGAGCCGCCACTTGCTTTAGTTAAATTACCATCTGGCACCCTTGGATCAATAATGCCAGTATCATCACTAAGATCCATCGTAATCTGAAGTACATTTGTACCTGCTTGGACAAATCCCAACCCTGTGATGGCAGCCCCAGTCGGGTTATAACCGGCATTCCTTAAATCAAAGACAATAGATTCTATCGCTGCACGCACATTCTGTTGTGCTTCAGCAACTTGCGTTTGTGCATCATATGTACGTGAACTATTGATATATAGAGTCATGATCGAAATACCAATAACGCTGGTAATAACCAATGCGACTAGCATTTCAACCAAGGTAAAACCAAAATTAGAACTATTATATTTTGTTTTTTCAAAATGCATAATTTGCCTATCTATTGCAAATGAACATAACCTGAAATGGATGTCGTTAATTGGAAACTCTTTGTAGTTACAGTATTGTTGATAACAACAGTACCAGCACCACCAGAAGGTCGTCCTCTAGGTGTAAACCCTGTCTTGTTTGCTGTCGGGAACGTTATGTTGGCTGCGGGAAATTCGATCCCGTGTTTCACGGTAATATCTGATAAAACCGTCTCCCCAGCATCCAAAATTTTATCATTATTGGGATCAACAAAAACCTGATACCGAGTCGGTGGAGAAAATACAATCGCAACAGGCTGGTTACGTTTAATAGCTTCTATTTTTGCCCGTTGAAACTGACCATACATTTCTTGCGCGACCGATCGAAGCTCAGCATTTCGACTGGCGGAAACAAGAGAAATTCCTGCAATAGTAACCATGATACCGATAAAAACCATAGTTACAATAACCTCGATCAGGGTAAAACCTTTTGAGTTTTTCATCTTTATCCATTTCCTATCCATAATTATATCAGACCTAATGCAGGTTCCTTGCCATTTCACAAACCACAAAGACAGTTGAAAACATTAGCTATTTTCGTATTTATTTATGAGCCAACTTACAAAAGTGCAAACCCTGCACAGAACAATCATGCAAATTATGCACTTCCTGGTTTTATGACACTGGTTACGGACGTGACGAGGGAACGTGACGTTGCTGTTATTTACAGTTTCCAGTTTTCCCCTCCGTCACCAGAGATTGAAACCACCAGATGACTAACCATACATATCGGTAATAAGCTTGCGCAACTGTGCAGCTTTCATTTCAGAGAGTTGATCAATTTTCTTGCTTAATCGTTGCTTACTGATAGTACAAATCTGGTCAACGGCAATCTCAGCCACTTTGGTGGCACATTTAATTTGGAGTCGAGTTCTCCAATTTGGGTGCAATTTCGAAGTCAAGGGACAAATAACAATGGTTTCGAGGTTTTTGTTCATTGCATCCTGGCTGACAACAACGACTGGCCGCATTTTGTTAATTTCGCTACCAATAGTTGGGTTAAGATCAGCAAAATAAATTTCATACCTTCTAATTTTCAAAATCTTCCCCCTCAAGCCCATCAAAACTTGTCACATTCCAATCCTCCCAATCTTCATTTTCAGTAGCCATCACTTTATATGTATCTTCGAAAGAAAGCTTCTCTTCTTTTTTTTTGCGCAGAAGCAACCCTCTGTCAGTTTCTTCCAGCAACAGTGAGCTGGTGAGATCATATTTTTGTAAAAGTGCTTTGGGGATACGAATTCCTTTAGAATTTCCAATAGGAACCAATTTAATATCTATCGCGTGCTCATGATTTTCCATAGGATACTCCTCATTTCCCTCCTAGAGACATTTCGTAATTATTGTAATTACATTCGAGGAAAAGGTCAAGCCAAAGGCCTACATCGTCCCTTCAGGACTTATAGGTGTTGGTGATCTTGTAACCGGTGGTTGAAACCACCGTCTTTATGACAACACCCCGGTCGGGGTGTTCATGTTCACCGATATCGTGCCGCCATCAATTCATTGATAATCGTTGGCACTATCAACCAAAAATATTTCCCCAACGGGGGAAGATCGTACAGACGGTGGTTTCAACCACCGGCACACTATTTCACAGACAACCAACTGGCAGCTGAATAATATTCTCTGCAACCATTTCAATTTTTTCAGAATTATTGATCAGAATCCCATACTGAGATCCAGTTTCTTTAAGAAATGTCTTTAACGAACCAAGCATGCGCTGGTTAATTTTGGTTCCCAGCTTAACCTCAATCGGGATGAAGCCAAACGGACCATCAATAATTAAATCGATCTCAGCCCGATCACGGGTTCGATAAAAATTAAAATCGACCCCAGCTTTTAAAGTACATTGTATCCCCCGGATTATCTCCTCGATGACAAATGATTCAAATGATGTGCCCGCAGTCGGATGGATAAGAAGCCGGTCAACCTCGTCGACCTTAAGAAGGTGATGAAGAATGCCCGAATCACGAAAAAAACCTTTGGGCATTTTCTGTACTTTTTTCAAACTATTCTTTTCAAAACTGCGCAGGTTTCTCCAGATAAACGTGTTGTGAAGTATTTCAAAATATTCCCGTGCGGTCACCGAGCTAATCTCTAAAGCTCTGGAAACAACCGATTGGTTAATGATGCTCCCCGAATAATAGGACAAACTTTGAATGAAAAGTCTAAAGTTATGGGTATTAAGACGTGGGAAAAGGCGCTGGATATCACGGCGGATATAATCAGAAAAATAACCATCCATCCACAAGCCGTGAAAAAGAGGATTATCCTGACTTTTTATTCTGGGTTCAGGATAACCGCCTTGCAGCCAATGCTCATAGACTTGATTAGGGGTAATTTGTGTTCTTAGTCGTGCCAATTTCTCCAGTGAGGTGGTTCGATCAACTAATAAATCATATATGGGAGGTAAGGGCTTTTCATAAAACTCCACCATTTTAAAGGGCCAGAGCTCAAGTGTGGCAATTCGACCAGCGAGACTCTCAGATAAACCTTTCACGATCTCTGGAGAACTGGAGCCAGTCAGCAGAAAACGACCACAGGCATTCCTGTCCTGATCAATAATACCGCGGAGAACACTGAACAATTCTGGATACTGTTGAGCCTCATCAATAATTACTTTTTCCCGTTGGCGACCAAAAAAACCAAGAGGGTCACTGGTGATCAACTGATAGTCGTCAGGACGTTCCAGATCATAATACTTCCAATCAGAATAAACATCCTTAACCAAAGTCGATTTTCCACACTGCCTGGATCCAATAACTGCAACCGCAGGAAACATCGACATAAGGGATTCTACTTTCGCCCCAAGAAGTCTCTTCTTATCCTTCATTTTCAAATTCTACCTTTAAATTTAAAGGGTGTCAATGAATTTCACGTGTACCGATAAATCACCGAGTTTCAAGTTCAACATCGTCCGTTCAATTCCTGGTGGTTAAAACCACCGTAAAAAACCAGTCTAAAAGAACTGCCCCGCCCGACACAGGACTCAATCTCAATTTTTCCACCGGACTCTTCTATAATCCGCTGACAGATAGCCAGACCAAGACCTGTCCCTTCACCGGGGGCTTTGGTTGTATAAAATGGGTCGAAGATTTTACCGAGATCTTCTTCCGCTATCCCTGAACCATTATCTTTGATCACTAACCAAATATTTGTGCTGCCCTCCCCTGCCATCAGAGTAATTTTTCCATTTTTCTCGCAAGCTTGAAGCGCATTGAGCAGAAGATTAATAAATACCTGCTGGAATTTATTTGCATCACCGATGATTTCAGGTAAAGAAGCGGGGAGGTCATCAGCAACATCAACACCTGCCAGGGTTCCCTGATTTTTCAACAGTTGCACACATGAGCGCATAACTTTCACAATATCAACAGGTTCAGTGACACCATTTGCAGTCGGTCGTGAAAAATCAAGAAGTTCCCTGACCAGAAAATCGATCCGGTTCGCTTCGACAAGCGCCCGTTGCAGAATATCACTGTCCGCTGCCACCTCTATCCGCTGTTTCAACAATTCAAGATAGCCGATTATTGCGGCAAGAGGATTTCCGATTTCATGTGCCAACCCGGCAGCCAGTTGACCAACTGATGCCATTTTTTCACTACGGATCAATTCGTCCCGTGCTTGTTGCAGTTCTCGATTTGTCTGTTCTAGCGATCTAATGTACTGTTCAGTCTCATAACGACTCTGTCGCAATGCATCAACCATCTGATTATAAGCAGTTGCCAGTTGAGAAATTTCGACAGGACCGGCAATCGGCAACCGGGTTTCCAGATTTCCGGAGCTGACATCCTGGGTTGCTTTGAGTAAATTTTGAGCCGGGCGGATGATATTTTTCAAGATAAGGTAATAGCCCGCAAGAACGAGAATAATCCCGTAGAGAATAATGTAAAGAATCAAAACTTGGAGTGAACCCAAGATCTTCAGACGAATATCGGCAAGTGAAAAATGGAGTTCCATCACCCCGTAAAAAGAGTTTTTAAACTGGATCGGCAGAACCAGCTGGGTCGTTGATTCTACTTGTTCAAAAAAACTCAACAAGGTGGAATAATTAGTTTTTTGCTGTAATTTCTTAGTGAGCTTGACCATCTGCAAGCGGGCTACAAGAGATGGTGTGACCTGACCAGTGACAGAAGAACCAACTGAGTTAAAATTTCGATCATAAAGCCACCAGGCATCACAATGGATATCATCTGGTAACTGTGCCAGTAAAACCAATTTCTCTTCCAAAACAACATCCTCCGGCAAGTCCCCTTGTGGCTGACGTGAAACAGTTGCCAGAATCTGTGCAAATGAGCGCAGCTGCCCAACCCGCTCTTCGAGCAAATTCTTCTCCATCAAGTGCAGCATCATAACGCCACCCAGCACCAACGCTGCCCCAAGCAACAGTGTCAACGTGATGAGAACCTCTGTCCGCAAACCAACAGACTTTGCCAATTGCTATCCTCACTTCTAAAAAATAATAATTGATATTTACTAATTACCATATCATTTCAAAAAAACAAACAAGGGGTTTGTCAAATGATGCCAAAATGATGAATAATAGGGTTGCAGGCTGTAGACTGGTGCTCTACTCTGATCAATGAGAAGTAACCTTCCTACAGCCTCACAGCCTTCAGCCTAAAGCATTGAACCTAATCCCCTGAAAACGGAGTTTTTTATGCCCAGAATCCCACTTTTAGATCAAACAGCCTGTATCGGCTGCGAAACTTGTACCCGTATCTGTCCAAAAGTATTTCGTATGGTTTCAGAACACCTCGCCGGCATCCATAATCCAACGGGTGATACAGAAGAAAAAATTGAAGAGGCAATGGACAACTGTCCGGTAGCCTGCATTAACTGGGAAGATTGATGGTGTCGAAAGAAGTCCGATCGATACTGTTGCAATCAGCGATGACAGACCTGAAATCAATCCCCTCCCGAGTTGCTGAAAAACGACTACAGGTTATAGGTCGATTTTTTTGCTTAGCTGTCTTCATCAGCTTAGTTCTAGCACTTTCTGGTTGCCAATCTGGACTCCTTAAAAAAGGACAGATGAATGAATTCAATGAAGAGCTTTATATCGATGCCAAGTTGAATTTTGCCATTAAACATCCGGTTAATTGGAAAAGAGTCAAAATTCCGGTTTCTTCTCCCGAATTCAGAGCCGACACGGTACGCTGGAAAATTGAAAATCCACGCAAAGAAACTGACAGTTTCGGTAACATGCTGATTCAGAGTCTTCCCGGCAAAAAGAACGCTGATCTCCCCGATCTTCTCAGCGATTTTTTAGCCGACAAGCCGGAACTAAAATCGGGTCAGGCAGAACGCTTTGAACATTCAGCAGGATCAGCTTTGAAATTTATTGGTCGTGATGTCGATCGAGGTCGACTGACGATTGCACTGAAGGGGCAGCAACACGATTTTATTATCTCGCTGGATTATCCAAACAACCGATTCAATGAACTTTTGCCAGTGTTTCAGGATATTGTTGCCAGTTTTTCAGAGCTGATTCGCCCGGACAGTTACCCCAAATTAGCGCCAAAATGACCAAAAAAATCTATCCGGCAAAAATCATAAAAAAATACTATTCCAACCATCCACAGGCGTGGCAGATTCTCCTCGTTCACAGTCGTCTGGTGACCCGAAAAGCTCTGAAGATTGGTCGTTATTTACGGGCACATGGGGATTTGGTGGATTTACAATTTCTTGCTGAAGCGGCAATGTTACACGATATCGGCATGATCATGACCAATACTCCTGAGCTTGACTGTCATGGGGAAGGTTCTTATCTTCAACATGGAATCAGGGGTAAAGAGATTCTGGAACGAGAGGGGTTCCCCAGACATGCTCGAGTTTGTGAACGACATATCGGAGTGGGTCTAACTGCAAAGGAAATTCAGCAAAAAAAGCTCCCGCTGCCAAAGCGTGATATGCAACCAGAAACTCTGGAAGAGCGGATTATCTGTTATGCAGATCTGTTTTATTCCAAAGGGGAAAAAAATCGTGGCCGGGAAAAATCCCTGCGGAAAATTCGTGATAAACTGAAAAAACACGGTAAAAATAAAGTAAAGATTTTTGATCAATGGCAGAGAAAGTTTGAACCTGAGCTGAGTTGATATGGAAAGTTGGCTACAACAGTTTATTGGATTTCTTCCTGATGGTGGCAGCTATCTACTACTGCTCTTTCTGGTTGCCTTTGCTGAATCATTGCCGATGATAGGCTTGATAGTTCCTGGAAGTACCTTGATCGTGTTTGCTGGTTTTCTTGCCTCACACGGAAAGTGTTCTTTCATATTGCTGGGAGCGATAACAACCACTGGGGCACTACTGGGAGACCTGCTCAGTTTTTGGCTGGGGTTTCATTATGGGTCAAAGCTATTAAAGTTGAGAATTTTCCAGAAACAGCGTCGATTGGTTAAACGCTCTGAACATTTCTTCGTTTATCATGGTGGTAAAAGTATCTTTTTTGCCCGGTTTCTTGGCCCAATTCGCGGTATTACCCCTTTCGTTGCTGGTCTTTCGGGCATGTCGGGACGATCATTTAGTATCTACGCACTGATCAGTGCCGTTTTGTGGGGAATTTGTTATCCAGGACTAGGTTATTTCGGAGGGAGTAGCTGGCAGGACGCACAGAGTTTATCTGCCCGGTTCGGACTAATTATCATTGTAGTCTTACTGGCAACGATTCTCCATTACTGGATCCGGCGAAACTTTAAGAGATAATAGAAACTGCTGATCTCACAAAGAACCACCAGATTAGCACTAATCTTCCACTTTGATAGCGTATTTTGGATTTCCCCTTGATGCACCCAAAATACGGGCATAAAGGGGAAGGCTGGGATGGGGGTGGATTGTTGCTATTTGCCCCTCTCCCTAACCCTCTCCCACGCCGGGGAGAGGGGATTTTATACAGCGGAAGATTGGTGCTAATCAGTAAAAACCATAAGGCAACCAAGCAAAAATTTCAAACTGGAACAAAGGCCATTTTTTCACATCAGCATTAAAAACAGTATTGTACACCCGTAGTTAAAGAATAAGAACTCCAATTAACCTGATTCAAACGGGATAAACCTACTGTGCCGTCAGCAAAATAGGTTCTATCTGTACCGCTCTCTGTTTCCCAATTCTGGATCTTACCATCGAGTAACCATGACCAGTTTTTATTGAGAGAATACAGCCCCTTGATATTCCAGACCATACCAGTTCCGGTCGTTTCTTGTTCAAAACTGACAGGATGAGCAAAATTAGAACGTAAATTCCAATCAGCCTGGGCAAAATACTCGACCCAATGGTATTCTGCACTGACTGTTATTTTAATTTTTTGATTCGCCTGGTAATCAATATTCGCCCCTAACCATGGCCCGTACCAGTAGGCGGTATAACTGCTGTCCAGGGACGGTATCTGACCTATCGGTAGCGGCATTTCAGCATCTGAACCAAAAAACCACCAGCGATAAAACGGATTGGAAACGGTCTGTTCACCATCAGTCATCGACAGATCTTGCATGTTGAAGCCATAACCAATCAATGGTGTAATGGAAAGACCTTCGATGAGGCTCAATTCAAATATCGGCCCTACTGCCCCTGACAAATCAACGGTAAGCCCCTTATCTGCATCATTAACCGAGCGGGACCACTCAAAAGTTCGCCCATCTGCGGCATAGTCAGAATCTTGCACATCGCCACCAAGAATTTTCCCAAAGGCAATATTTGCTAAAATCAGAGAATTTCTTTTCAGGAATGGCAGCTCCCCTATTTCCAGCCATCCGGTAGCCTGAATTTGAAATATTTCAAGGTCTTCCCAACTCAGTTCAGAAAGAATAGTAGGGTTTTCCCCGTTGATATCGCCAGAGATATTCCAATCAAGTTGATCGGATCGGTAGCCAAACCCTACATCAACACCAGAAGCCTCAATATTAAAGAGATCAAAAGCTAATACTGAACGAACTTGAAGCAGATTGAAGGACAAAAGGAGGACAAGGAAACAAAAAAAACAGCGCATTTAATGACCCACAGTAAAATAGCTTTAAAAAAGGCCACCCGCTTGGAGGGATGGCCTTCATCATATCAACCCATAGGAATAAGAAATTTAAATATCACAACGTTTATAAACAGCGTCAAACTCACCCAACTTGTCAAACTGCAAATAGTCGTAAACTTCATCCTTAAATGGAGATATCTTCTCTTTATAAACAGCCAGATATTCGGCAGGTGTCGGCAATTTACCATTCAATGCCGTAACGGCACCTAACTCGGCACTGCCAAGATAGACCTGTGCTCCATTGCCGATCCGATCATCAAAGTTACGGGTTGAGGTTGAGAACATATTTACCCCATCGGGAACCCGCGCCTGGTTCCCCATGCACAGAGAGCACCCCGGAGTTTCTATCCGGGCACCAACCTGATTAAAGATGGCAAAATAGGCCTCACTTTTCAGTTTGGATTGATCCATCCGGGTTGGTGGACAAATCCAGATACGATCATTGGGATTAAAATTATGTCCTTCCCAAATTTTGGCGGCAGCGCGGAAATGACCAATATTGGTCATACAGGAACCAATAAAAATATCCTTAATTTCGGTTCCCTGAACTTCAGACAAAACCTTGACATCATCGGGATCATTCGGGCAAGCCAGAATAGGCTCAGTGATTTCAGTCAGATCAATTTCGATCACTGCTGCGTATTCAGCATCAGCATCAGCTTCAATCAGTTGTGGATTTTTCAACCAGTCTTTAACCGCATCTATCCGATTCTGCAAAGTCTGCGCATCCTGATAACCATCAGCGATCATTTTTTCCATCAGTGCAATATTTGAGTGAAGGTAGGTACAGACGCTCTCTTCAGACAGCTTGATACAACCGGCTGCTGCTGAACGCTCGGCAGCGGCATCAGTCAGTTCAAAAGCCTGTTCAACAGAGAGGTTTGGCAAACCTTCCATCTCCAGAATTTTGCCATTAAAAATATTGATTTTGTTCTTTTTAGGCACCGTCATCAAGCCCTGCTTAATCGCCCAGAGAGGGATAGCATTCACCGCATCACGTAAAGTGATCCCTTCGTTAAACTCCCCCTTGAACCGAACCAGCACTGATTCAGGCATATCCAGAGGCATAAACCCAAGAGCCCCGGCAAAAGCAATCAGACCTGAACCAGCAGGAAAACTGATGCCGATGGGGAAGCGGGTGTGAGAGTCACCACCAGTACCAACAGTATCTGGCACCAAGAGGCGGTTCAACCAACTATGAATAACTCCATCACCGGGATTCAAAGGGACACCAGCGCGATCAGAGATAAACTTGGGCAAAGTATTGTGCATCAGCACATCAGCTGGTTTTGGATAAGCAGCAGTGTGACAGAAAGACTGCATGAACATTGGTGACTGAAAGCGCAGACACGCCAGTTCTTTCAACTCATCAGCAGTCATGGGACCGGTCGTATCCTGAGAGCCAACTGTGGTCATCTTCGGCTCGCAAGCGGTTCCTGGAAGAATCCCATCCACACCACAAGCACGTCCAACCATCTTTTGCGCCTGAGTGTAACCCTGATTCGCTTTTGGAGTTGGATTGTCGGCTTTAGCAAAGATATCGGGCTCAGCTACGCCGTTAGCAGCACACGCCAGGGTGGTCACAGAACGCCCGATGATTAGAGGAATCCGACCACCGGCACGATATTCATCTGGCACGGTATCAGGTTTGATCTCGAAGGTAGAAACAACCTCACCAGCTTCGTTCGTCACTTCACCTTTTGCGGTATTAATGGTGATAACATCACCCATGTTCATTTTAGTGACATCCATTTTCAACGGTAATGCACCTGAATCCTGAGCCGTATTAAAGAAAATTGGAGCAATGACGCTGCCGATAATCACCCCACCGCGGCGCTTGTTAGGGACAGCGGGAATATCATCACCAATACACCACAAAACACTGTTACAAGCCGATTTACGGGAAGAACCGGTACCGACAACATCACCGACAAACGCGACCTGATGACCAGCTTCACGCCACTTGGCAATTTCCTCAATGCCACCGGGAAAACGGGTCTTGCCCATTGCCAGAGCATGCAGCGGAATATCGGGACGACTCCAGGCATCACCAGCGGGAGAAAAATCATCGGTATTAATCTCTCCTTCAACTTTAAATACTTTGACAGTGATGATTTCAGGCATTTCGGGTTTGTTAGTAAACCACTCTGCCTTAGCCCAGCTATCAACAACTTGTTTTGCCGCACTGTTACTTTTGGCCAATTCAATGACTTGCTCAGCAGCATCGTAGACATAGGTCATACCTGACAATGCTTTGGCGGCTTCGTCAGCTAACCCGGTATCACTTAGAGCAGCAATCAACGGCTGAACATTATAGCCACCAATCATGGTGCCAAGAATCTGCACTGCTTTAACTTTGTCGATCAAGGGGGAAGATTTGCTTCCAGCGACAATCTCTGCGAGAAAAGCAGCTTTAACTTCAGCTGCCGGGTCAACTCCAGGAGACACCCGCTCAGTCAGCAAATTAAGCAAAAAATCTTCTTTGCCTGCGGGAGGGTTCTGTAGCAGATCACAAAGACCAGCTGTCTGCTCAGGATTCAATGGTAGAGCTGGTATTCCCTGCGCATTCCGTTCTTCTTCCAACTTCAGATAAGCTTCGATCATCTCTCTCCTCCAAGTATCAAGTTTTGCAGCTCAAGCTGCTCCATAGACTAAGTAGTCAACAGTTTCTGGCTCACTGAAAAAGACTAAAATATGAGCAAAATCGTGCATACTGTATACGATTTAACGCTGTTTTGTCAATTAACGGATCACCGCATTTATAGATATTATTCATCTTATTTTTCTTTCCGTTTTTTTAAATAAAAAGGGGTAAACCCAGCGTTGTCCGATTAGGAAATTGCAGGTACTGAACCTGCTGTAAAAACCCACCTCAGTCCAGAATGGCGCTAGTTTAAGCAGTATTGCAGTAAACTTGGGGCCGTCCCCAGACCCATCGGGGGCTGTTCTAAAAGTTTATGAGCCACGAAGAACTGCGGTAGTTCACACCACAAAAGCCTGGGACGATCCCCATGCAGGGACAGTCTCGGCTTTCAAAAAGGGCGACAGGGGAGATTATAAAATATAGAGCTCAAATACAGCTACTTTTAATCATGCAAAACATCAACCAGACACTACGGGACTCAATCGGCGCAGTGTGACTTTTTCTGTCACGCATCTGACATAATATAAAGATATTAAATAACTGCCAACCGATTTTTTTGGAGATTGTCTAATGTTTGAAATACTTTTACTCATCATTATCGCCTTGATTTTTCTCAGTCAAATTCTACCAAAGGCTAGCTAGCCCATTTTACCCCCCTAAAAAAAGCAAACCACACAATATCACCTTGAGGCGACCGATCCGTTGCCACAGATTGTCCAGCTCAACTCCGCCTTATTTTAAGGATGGCTGACAGCAAATCCGGAACTGTCCCCGCATAGGGGCTATCCTGTTTTTTTTGCGGTCTGAACCGCCGCGATCCATCGTTCATCGTAAATTTCTGGACATCACAAGTTTACTGCAATACTGGTTAAACTTAGTGCTACTTGACTGTACCTCCCCCCAAAAGGGTAGTGTCCAAATCTTCAACAGCAACTGTAAACTTTTCCGACAGTCTAAACTTTCCAACTATAAAATCTCTATAAATCAATAGGATACAAAAGGGGCATAATTATTGCTGAGATATTCATTATAAATACTGAGTCGGAGGGGGCATATTATCTGAACATATTGATGCTTGAAGGAGCCCCGCAAATGCTGATACCAGTTATTTACCCGAACGGTAAACACGATTTAGTGAAAGATTTCGTCCTAACCAGACTTATTGCTGATCAGGACATTCTAAAGTTCAAACGAAGTCATGGATGGGTCAACATTACTGCTGATAATATTCGTGTTATTGGATCAACCTCACTCTATGATGGAGAAGAAAGACGCCAGTCTGAGCTGGAACCAGCTGAAATTTTTTAAACTGGTCAACCTTCCATCATCCGCACCATTGTGCTATCTTACCGCGCTATGCAGAGTCAAGAACCTTTCCATATTGTCCTGATTGAACCGGAGATTCCACCGAATACAGGAAATATCGGTCGTCTGTGTGCGGGAACAGGTTCTCATCTCCACCTGGTAGGCAAACTGGGCTTTTCTCTTGATGATAAACATATGAAACGGGCAGGTCTGGACTATTGGCCAGAAGTAAAACTGCATCGCTGGGAATCGTTGCAACAATTGCAACAGGAGTATCCGCAAGGGAGTTTCTGGTACACCTCTAAAAAGGCAACACAGAGTTATACACATGCTGACTTTTCTCCCGGTGATTTTTTAGTTTTTGGAAAAGAAACGTTGGGGCTACCGGAAGATCTACTTGCCGCTGAAGGAGATCACGCAATACTGATCCCTATCCTCTCCCCAGCAGTCCGGAGCTTAAATCTGGCGAATTCCGCAGCCATTATTTTATATGAGGCATTAAGACAAACGGGACAGTTGGATCAATAAAAAAGCCGGGCACATTGACCCGGCTTTTCTGTAATATTTTATAGTTTTACATCATCCTATCAGATCACCCCAAGCAACTTACTACTCCGCTCAAGAAACCCGGCCATCCGCTCTTTACTGATCGCCTGATGCGACAACATAGCCAGATCGTAAATTTGCTCGATCAGCATATCAGCTAATTCTGTATTGCCCTCATCCTGCAACTTAAGAATCTTTTCAACTGCGGGGCTGGCAGTATTGACCATCAGGGTGTGATCAGAAAACATATCGGGCATCTCCCCCTGCCCCATCATGTGGGTCATCTCTTTAAAACGACGGGACTGTTCATTGAGAAGAATCATCCCCGGAACAGTGTCATCCTTAAGTGTTTCGATACGGATTGTTAGCCCCTTGATCTCATCAAGACCATCCTTAAAAATTTGCTCGATCCGTTCCCCTTTGGTTTTATTATCAGCACCTTCAACAATTTTATTAGAGGGATCAGCTTCAAGTAGGTTCTCGGTTATATCTGCGTCAACCCTCTCAAATTTGATGTCAGTATTTTTAGATTCGAGAAACTGGATAAAGTGATTGTCAATCATCGCGTCCAGAATCAGGACTTCCATCCCCTGAGATTTGAACAACTTCAAATAGGTCGCCTGTGTCCCTTCATCATTGGCATAATAAACCTTGTTTTCATGTTTCTCTTTGGCGCGCTCAAGGTATCCCGGCAGAGTCGTGAACTTGTCCTCTCCAGTTGTACGATAAATAACGTGATCCTTCACCTTCTCGTAAAATTTATCTTCACGCATCATCCCATACTTAACAAAGGAATGGATATCTTCCCAGATCGGCTCAAATGCCTCACGATCATTTTTAGCCAGATCAACAATTTTTGCCGCCACCCGACCACTGATAACCTCACGAATTTTGCGGACTTGAGGATCATTCTGCAGGTAACTTCTAGAAACATTGAGAGGCAGATCAGGGGCATCCAGGCATCCCTGAAGTGGAGTCAGGAATTCAGGAATCAACTCTGGGGTGTTATCTGAGACAAACACCTGATTACAATAAAGATTGATGTGACTCTTGGTGACATCAAACTCATTGGTCAGGTGGGGGAAATAAACGATCCCTTTAAGATTAAAAGGAAAATCAATATTCAGGTGGATCCAGAACAACGGATCAGCCGACATCGGGTAGAGTTTTCGGTAAAACTCTTTGTATTCGTCATCACTGATGTCAGAGGCACTTTTTGTCCAGAGAGGATTTTTATCGTTAACCTCCTCTCCTTCAAGATTAATGGAAACCGGCAAGAAGTTGCAGAACTTCTTGATCACCTCACGGGTACCGTCGGGATTCAAAAATTCCTTTTCATCATCATTCAAATGTAAGATGACCTCAGTACCACGATCCTTTTTGTCGGTCGGTTCAATGCTGTACTTAGTTGTCCCCTCGCACTGCCAGTGTACCGCTTCAGCATCCTTCTGGTAAGAGAGGGTGCGGATCTCGACATTTTCAGCAACCATAAAGCTGGAATAAAAACCCAAGCCAAAATGACCAATAATCTGGTTTTTATCTTCCAGATCCTTAAATTTTTCAACAAAATCTTCCGCCGAGGAGAATGCTATCTGATTAATATATTTACGTACTTCATCAGCCGTCATGCCAATACCGTTATCGGACACGGTTAGAGTTCCGGCATCTTTATCAAGATGAACGTTGACCTTGTATTCATCAGATATTTTCAATCCTTCAACCAGATTGATATTCTGAAATTTATGAATCGCGTCAACTGCATTAGAAATCAATTCACGCAAGAAAATATCTTTATCGCTGTACAACCACTTTTTAATGATTGGAAAAATATTTTCTGTATGAATAGAAATACTGCCTTCTTCTTTTTCTACCTTGTCAGACATTATTTTGTTTCTCCTTAGATAACTGATTGATTAAACGAGCCGAAAAATAAAAAGCCAGGGGAAGTTTGTCTAGAAAAAGGAGCAAAGATAATAAAAAAAGGGCTCGCCCATGACAAGACCTTTTTTATTCTCGCATAATTATTTTTTCCTGGCAGATTAATTTTCAGTTAAAAAGTGTTTTTCATAAAATTCTTCAAGATTACTGAGATGACGGGTTTCATCTGCGAGCAAACGTTGGAAGAGATCAGCCATGGGTGCACCCTCACAACCACTCATCAACCTCTTATAAAAATCGACAGCGCATTTCTCCAGATAGATGGCGTGAGCCAGAGCAGTTCGAGCGTCTGCCCCCGGAGCGATCTCTTTTTGATCAAAAACGTAATTTAAATTCATCGTTGGAATTTCTTGATGCAATTCAGCAACATTATTGTCATGTCCATCAAGTAGAGCCATCTCCAAACGTTGCTTATGATTCAATTCCTCAATCGCCGCATCACGTAGAATCGCCTTTGCTTGACGGTCTGTCACAACATCAATAGCATGCAGATAATTCCGAAACCCTTCCTCTTCCATTTCAATTGCTTTTTCAAGAGCCGCTTCATAAGTGTAACAAACACCTTTCTCTAAACCCATAATCGTCTCCTGTTTGGAAAATTAAAAAAATATCAATAAATCAGATCAAAACTGACGCTCAAAAACACCATACAACATAGTACATCCTGTCAGGTAAATAGTAGCATATTTGAGGTAACGAGTCACTCACCAATGATTTTTACTTGACTCTCTTTTTACCTATAGAGCCTCTGATAAAAGTCGTCATCCTCGTGAAAACGGAGATCCGGTTTTTTGATAAACCAAGGCCGTCTGCGCAGAAATGACGGTTACTGAGCTTTAAAAGGTTACGCAAAAGACTCTCTATTTTCAAACTTGCCGCAAAAAATAATTGCTCTTCATTCTCAGAAGCCATCATCAAATTTTCTTATTGTCACCATGACAGTACAAAACAAGCACTAATCCAAAAATTAAAAAGATTCTTTCCTGAATGATTTCAAGTGCTCCCCCTGATAGAGCTAATATCCTGGATTAGCAGAATCTAAGTACCTAATAAATATAGAATTTTCCCTGTAATTCAATTGACAGAGGATAAAATTATCTATATAAAGGCCGCTGTCTAATTTTACTAGCAAGAGAAATTGATACACGAGTGAGCTTATGAATATTTCAAACGTAATATTTTCGTTATTTTTTGGACTCTGCCTGCTACTGGTGAGCTATTCCAACAGCAACGCTCCCGTCTATCAGGGACCAGACATTCAAATCATTGGACAAGCCTTCTACAAAGATCTTGAAGCTGAGTTTCAAAGGTATAGTTACCAGATTGATGCTCTGGAGAATGGAGTTCCTCCACTGATTCTGGAAAATCTTCCCGGGGATCTGAATAAAATCACATCCACTAAACAACGTAAATCTATATTTTTTAAGTCCTTGCTCCCAATGATTCTATTGGCCAATGACGAAATTCGCGTTGAGCGGAAACAATTACTGAAAGTTAATCAGCAACTTTCAGACAAAAAAGTTTTAAATGACCAGCAGTTACAAATATTATTAACCCTATCTCAACGCTACAATGTCAAATCAAATAAAACTCAGCCAGAAAAAGTAGTTCATAAACTGCTGAATCGGATCGATATTATTCCTGCAGATTTAGCTCTAGCTCAAGCAGCCAACGAATCCGCTTGGGGCACATCGCGTTTTTCACGCATGGCTAATAATTTATTCGGAGAGTGGACTTTTGTTCAAGGGCAAGGGATCATTCCCAAAGGTCGACCTGCAGGGGCAACTTACGAAGTACAAAAGTTTTCTACCGTCTACGATTCGGTACGATCCTATTTACACAATCTAAACACCCATTCTGCCTATAAACAGCTACGGCAGCTGCGAGCAGAAAGTAGGGCTTATGGACAGAGACCAAAAGGACTCAAGTTAGCAGAAGGACTCCTCCGTTATTCAACTCGCGGGGAGGACTATGTTAAAGAGTTACAAGCGATGATTCGGACAAACCAACTCAATCGCTTTGCCAATGCTAAACTACGCACCAGCAGTTAAGGGATCAAAAAGTCCAGAGGTTTACGAATCCACGAAGAACGGTGGCGGTTCGCACCGCAAAAACCTAGGACGGCTACGGTTTTGCTGCCATCTTAGCACCATTTGTTTGTTTTTCCCTCAAAATCACTCCCCATTTTTTGCCGGACTTTTAGCATTTATCCACGGATGACTATACCAGAGCCAGTTCCCCTTCCTCGATTGCAATGTCAAGGTATATTTGTTGCGCCGCCCGGTCAGAGGCTGTTCTGCAGCTACTTGATACCACCCGGAACCTCTAGCTGTATCAGCTTCTACCCAACACCGGTTTTCTCCCTGGACAAAGCAATTAAACCGCCTCGGATCAATTGGTTCTCCTGCAATATACACATGTAAAACGGGTGGATTCTCCTCGATGACGGGATCAAAAGAAACCTCTTTTGCCACTTGTAATGGTTCCATTGTTAATTTACTTACAAATCCGGCAAGAGTTGCGAACGCCCCTCCCATTGGAAAACGGGGTAGATTATAACGATTATGATCTGGATAAATCACCCCTGACTGTTGAGCAAAAGCGACCTTAAACCCAAGGTTCTTAATAACCTCAACGACAGCAGCAGAATACTCTCCATAGGGGTAGGCAAAAAGAGTTGGTCTGAAACCTAAATATTTTTCAAATTGCTGCTGAGCCTTTTCGACATCATTTTCAATGCGTTTTTTCCATTGTACATAAATTTCATCAGCATTCAGCTCAATCAGATAAGCGTGAGTGTCGGTATGATTGCCAATTTCAACCCCTTCTGCAACCAATTCCCTGAGTTCTTGCCAGGTCAGATAACCGGTGGTTCCAACTGCTGCAGTATTAACGAACAGAGTCAGTGGGATTTTATATTTCCGAATGATCGGCATACCGACATCATAAAGGGAACGGAACGCATCATCGACACAGAAAGAAACCGCTCGAGCAGGAAGATCTTCGTTCTGATTAAGTCGCCTTGCGACCTCGCCGAGAGAGATAATATCGAGTCCCTGCTCTGTGACATATTCAAGTTGTTGGGTAAAAATATCGGCAGATATGTTGGTTGATGGATAGCGGCTCTCGCCAAAGCGGTGATAAATGAAAGCATTGACTTGTCCAGCATAACTTTGAGAAACAAATAAACACAAAATTAGTTCAAATAAAATTAGAAACTTAAACATAGATTTTTCCAGTATCTCATCAAGTAGCTCTTATTTTGTTACGCAGATAGCGGCGGATACTGTTTCGAGCCCGCGGAGTCACAGCCCATTCCAGCCATTTAGGGAGAACTTCAGGTTTTTCTGAAGTTTCGACAACGATTTGATCTCCGTCCAACAAACGAGTTTTCAATTGCCGGGTGCGACCATTAATCACACCACGGCGGGCATGCAGGCCAAGGGAATCATGAATTTCAAAAGCAAAGTCAAGGATACTGCTTCCTTCAGGCAGGATCTGGATATCTCCCTGCGGGGTATAAACCTGAATCGTTGCTGAAGCCAGACGCAAGGAATCAGTATCAAAAGCCGACTCTCCCTCCATTAACGATTTGATCAGATCACGAAAGTTTTCATGCCTGAACTTGAACCCCGGTGCCAGGACACCTGATTCATTCAAACGGTGCAGTTTTCTGGTTGTGATTTCAACCCGCACCCGCAACTCGCCAGCTTGAACGGTTGTTTTGAGTGCTTGATAGCCGAATTGAGAAGTCAAATTCAAATGATCGCGTAATTTTCCAGGAATTGGGGGAAATAAACCGTGCAAAATACCAAGAAACAGGTAAGCATCCATCGTTCTGGAAACTTGAACCTCCAGCGTATAGAGAGAGGCAAAACCACGCTGCCTGGCACGAGCTGAAACAATCGAAAAAGGGCGCCAGCGATTTTTCAAAAGAACCTCAAGCTTCTGTTGCTCGCAAGTATTGATGATACGAGCTCGAACCTTGCGCAAAAAGTCTGCATGGAGATTTTTCTGTGTTGCAATTGCTTGCCTGTAAACTTCAGCGCGGCGCGGATACAGGAGAGAATATGAAAGAGACTCTAACTGGGTTGCCACGTAACCCATCCCGAGATGTTGTGCTAGCGGCACGTAAACCATGCGCGTTTCTTCAGCAATCAATTTTTGTTTATGGAGCGGCAAGGCATCAATCGTCAGTAAATTATCAATCCGATCCCAAAATTTAAGACACAGAACCCGAATGTCATCAATGGCAACCAACAAAGTTTTTTTGTATGTTTCCTTTTTCAGGTCATCCCGACTCATGATTTCAGATGTCACCTTGGTCAAACCATCAACCAGATGGGCAACTTCGTCACCATATTTTTCACGTACATCCTCTAGCGTGACCGGAGTATCTTCGACCACATCATGCAATAAGGCAGCAATGATCGAGGGAAAATCCATCCAATGGCGTGCGGCTAAATGGGTCACCCGCAACGGGTGAAAAATATAAGGCTCACCCGATTTACGCAGCTGTCCCTGATGTGAACTACGCGCATGATTAAGAGCCTGTTCAACCCGGTCTATCTCATAATCAAGTTCATCTTCAGAGAGTTCAGCACCATAATGGGTGACCAACAATTCCATAATGTCGGTCATTAAGCGCTGTTCTGTACGGTTATCAAAAACGACCATAAAACCTTCTTAAAGGAGCCCGGCTAACCAGGAGGCCAGGTCATATCACGACCACCCAGAAGGTGAAAATGGAGATGCCAGACCATTTGTCCTCCAGCGTCATTGCAATTATTGACCACCCGAAACCCATCTTCAGCAAAACCAAAATCACGTGCCATTTTTCCAGCAATTTGATAAATATGACCAACCAGCTCATTATCAGCTGAGGTCAGATCCAGAGTTGTCATGATATGTTTTTTCGGCACAATCAGTAAATGCTCTGGAGCTTGGGGGTCAATATCCTCAAAAACTACCAGTTGAGAATCCTCATAGCGGATTGTTGCCGGAATTTCACCTGCAATAATTTTACAAAACAAGCAATCAGAAACCATTCTTATCTCCTCACGCTGAATATAGGCGAAGTGAAAATACTAGCAAAATATCCAACCAATATCTAATTGAAAGACCTGTTTTAAATTATTTTCTATTTTTTTGCAGATAAAGAAGAAATTCGCGATTTCCTTTTGGCCCTAAAATTGGACTTTCCACAACACCAAGAACCAGACAATTCAGTTCAATTGCCAAGTTACAGATTTGTTCTACAACCAAATTGTGTTGTTCCCGATCTTTAACCACACCACCTTTTCCAACCTGCCCTTTTCCAACTTCAAATTGAGGTTTAATCAAGGCAATGATTTCAGCCTTATCACTCAGGAGGCAAAGGGTATTTGGCAAAACTTTAGTTAAGGAAATGAAAGATGCATCGATAACAGCTAAAGTAGGAGTATCATCAAGTTGGTCAGGTTGAAGATGTCTGATATTGCAGCGTTCTAAATTCACAACCCGCAAATCTTCACGAAGAGTCCAAGCTAACTGTCCATAACCAACATCAACTGCATAGATTTTTTTAGCTCCATGTTGCAGTAAACAATCACTGAATCCACCCGTTGAAGCACCGACATCAATAGCTATCTTATCCTTTATTTCAAGGTTAAATTCCTGAATCGCCTTTTCAAGTTTTAATCCACCCCGTGAAACATAAGGGATATCTTCACCTTTTAGGCGTAGATCTGCATCTAGCAGAACCCGCGCACCGGCTTTATCCACTCGATGATCATCAACAATAACCTTACCGGCCAGAATTAAAGCTCGAGCACGTTCACGCGAAATAACCATTCCCCGCTGCACAAGTAATTTATCCAAACGTTCTTTCATGATGATCTCGCAAAAAGCTTGAAGCTGATACTGATCATAACAGTGCTGCAAATAAAAAGGGAGGCAAAATGCCTCCCTGAAATATGCGGTTAAACTTGCCAGTTTTGCATGGAATCTGTTTTCTGTTGGTCGCTAACCGATAAAGAAATCACGATTTTCGTTAAAAACTTCTTCCACCTCAATTAGCGCATTCTGAACATCAGCTTCATCCAGTTCAAGAGTTTTTGCACCAGGACATTTTAACAGATCCAGTTCCTCATCGGGTTCACGTTGACCAATTCCCAATTTCCGACAAACATGCCCTGCCAGATTGACCGTTGCGGTCAAACGTAACAAAGCCTCGGCATTCTCTTCTTCCTCAAGAGAGATGAGCAAATCTTCATGATGCATGGTTGACATCACCAAAGAACGGGCAAAGTGCCATTTATCCAGAACAGCAGCGCCTACAACTGCATGAGCATAGGGGAAAAAACGCCCTTCCAATTCTGAAGTACTGGCTCCGTCCGAATAGGCCATCTCGACCAGAGAACGATAAGCATCGGGATCGCTGTAATTCATAACAATCTTGCCAAGATGGCGAAACAGTCCGGCAAGAAAAGCCTCTTCAGGATCAGCAGAAGCAAACTTACGGGCAAGAATTCGACAACCAATCGCACAGCCCATGGAATCTTCCCAGAGCATTTTTTCCAGCAGCCCGTAAGATTTGTTCATCCCCTCCAGGCTGGCCGCTAAAACCAGGCTACGGAGAGTCCGTTCACCAACAATTGCAATAGCATGATCAAGAGTTTTTATCTGCCGCTTCATACTATAAAAAGCTGAATTGGCAACTTTCAGCATCCGGGCTGACACAGCTGGATCGCTGGAGATGGCATCCCCAAGCTTTTCATATTTAACATTTGGATCATTCAGCAACTCAAGAACTTTAACAGCAACCGCTGGCATCGGTGGCAGATCTCGAATTGTACTAACAACAGTCTTGAAATCGGTCGTCATGGATCGCTCCTTAGCATTATTTTATAATAATTAATCTATCATAACAAATTTAAACTAAGGAATCATGTAAAAAATTCAATCTATGAATAAATCAGGAAACAGCTGTTGACCTGCGACAACGGCATAAGGGGAAAAATCGGTAATTCCCTCTTCAGCCAGCACCTCTTCATCGATATAAAAATGTCCTGAGCAGGCACGACTATCACGGCGGAGGATGGCACATGCAGCATCTGCCATAATTTCCGGGGTGCGGCAATTATCTGGACTGACCAAACCACCAAGCATTGCCAAAGCCGCAGTATGAATAACCGTTTGCGGCCAGAGGGCATTCACTGCAATCCCTTGTGCGGAAAACTCTGCAGCCAGCCCTAAAACCGTCATACTCATGCCATATTTTGCCATAGTATAAGCAGTATGATTTTTAAACCAGTGTGGTTTTAGATTTAAGGGGGGAGAAAAAGTTAGAATATGGGGGTTTTTAGCCTTCAAGAGATAAGGAAGGCACACTTTACTTGCCAGAAAAGTCCCGCGAACATTCACCTGATTCATTAAATCAAAGCGTTTCATAGAAGTTTCAAGGGTACCGGCTAAAAAAATAGCACTGGCATTATTAATCAGAATATCAATTCCACCAAACGTTTCCTCTGCCTTTTCCACCGCCGCAACTAATTGAGATTCTTCACGGATATCAACAGCAAGGGGGAGAGCTTTCCCTCCCGCCTTTTCAATTGCTTCTGCAGCAGAATAAATAGTTCCGGGAAGCTTGGGATTGGGCTCAGCCGTTTTTGCGGCAACAACAATATTTGCTCCATCAGTGGCCGCCTTAAGAGCAACAGCCAAACCGATCCCTCGACTTGCCCCGGTAATAAACAAGGTTTTGCCTTTTAAACTGACCATTTAAACAATCTCCTACAGCATTAATCACCATCTAACATGCGCCCGAGACCACCGAGTAATGAGCCTTCACCTTTTTGTGAACCTCCAGCCCTGGGGGCATGGGCAATAATACGGTCAGCCAGACGACTAAACGGTAAACTTTGTAGCCACACCCGGCCAGTACCACGAAGTGTCGCCAGGAACATTCCTTCACCACCAAAAAACATACTTTTCAAATTCCCGGCACGCTCGATATTATAGTCAACTCTCGGCTCAAAAGCGACCAGACAGCCCGTATCAACACGCAGCGTTTCACCCTGTAGCTGCTTCTCAATAATGGTTCCACAAGCGTGCATAAAAACCATACCATCGCCAGACAAATGTTGTAAAATGAAGCCTTCTCCACCAAAAAAACCAGTTCCAAGACGGCGCTGAAAAGCAATTCCTATCTGTGTTCCGTAGGCAGCGCATAAAAACGAATCCTTTTGGCAAAGAACTTCTCCTCCGGGAACACTTGTAAGATCTAAAGGAATAATTTTTCCTGGATACGGTGCCGCAAAGGCCACATGTGACTTTCCACGTCCCTGATGAGTGAAATGGGTCAAGAAAATCGATTCACCCGTCAACACACGTTTTCCAGCGCCCAACAGTTTACCAAACAGTCCCTGTTCTGGCTCTGAACCATCACCCATGCGAGCTTCAAAACTGATCCCATCCTCCATATAAGTCATAGCACCAGCTTCTGCAACAACAGTTTCCCCAGGATCAAGTTCAACCTGAACCATCTGCATATCATCACCAATGATTTTATAATCAACTTCATGACAGCGCATATATTCCTCCATTTAAGAAGTGTTATTTGTTTTACTGATGAGCACCAATCTTCCGCTACACCCTAAAAAGTCGTCACTCTCGCGAAGGCGGGAGTCCAGGAACCTGAGCAAAATTTCTGGATACCCGCCTTCGCGAGTATGACGTACGCAATGTGCATAATCAAAGCTGAAGATCAGTACTAATCAGGTTTTTTTTTGCATCTCGTTTTTCTGATAATCAAAAGCAGTACAAAAATGAGCTATAAAACGTTTTTTGGCTTCTACCATATTTACAGTATGATCCAGCTCTCGACTCAAAGAAGTGACCACTTCATTTGGCCGGCCACAAGGGACAATCAGGGCAAAAGATTCCAGGGAATTATTTAAATTCAGGGCAATTCCGTGTGAAGAAACCCATTTTTTGAGCGCAATACCGAAGCTACAGATTTTTTGTCCTTCAACCCAGACTCCAGGCTCCCCATCCTTCAAATAACCCACGACGTTGTAGTCAGCTAACAAACTTATCACAACATTCAAAAATTGATTAGCAAACCAGCGCAAATCCCTTTTCTTTAACTGAATAATGGGATAGACAACCAGTTGTCCAGGTTCATGAGCCGTTGCCAAACCACCCCGATTTATTTTTTGCACAGTGATTCCGCGTGCAGAAAATATCTTTTCTGGATAATGCAAATCTGCCTGAGTAGCACGTCGACCAAGAGTGACCGTATTCGGATGTTCCACAAAAACCAGGGTATCGGCTCCCTTGCCAGAAACTCTTGCTTGAACCATTTCGGCCTGACGGTCAAAAGCCAGCTGATAATCGGTTAATCCCCAATCTTCAACCTTAAGAGGAGTACTGTTTTGCTTAATTATGCTCATTAATTACTGATTCCTGCCATCTTGCAACTCTGATGGCAATAATTGGTTAGAGAAATTTTGATAGCAAACTGGTCGCAAAAAACGGTTGATTGCAGTCGTTCCTACAGAACTAAAGCGACTGTCTGTGCTCGCAGGGTATGGGCCGCCATGATTCATGGCACGACAAACCTCGACCCCGGTTGGAAAATCATTTAAAATTAAACGTCCAGCTTTTTTCTCCAGAACAGTAAATAACCTGCGACAAAAATCTTCTTCATTGAGCGTAGCATGAACAGTTGCAGAGAGTTGTCCTGATAAGTTTTCCGCTAAAATCAACATCTGCTCCTGTGATTCACATTGCACCACAACTGAGGAGGGGCCAAAAACTTCTTCACTGATATGTGGATTAAGGAGAAAATCATCCGCAGTAAGAAACAATAAAGCAGGCAAAGCGAAACAATCAATGTCTGATTGAGAAGCGCCCCCTGCAACCTGATTTACCCCTTGAATCGTCGTCAATCGTTTCAACTTGTCATTGTAGTTCTGCTTGATCCCAACATGCAACATCGGGAGAGGGTTCATCCTTTCCAGACGATTCTTCACATTCTGCACAAAGGCATCCAGGTCTCTCCCTTTGACTGCGAACAACAGGCCGGGTTGAGTACAGAATTGCCCTACACCCAACGTCAATGACTCAGCATATTTCTGAACTAATATTTGACCATTCTCCTTGAGCGCTTGCGGCAGAAGAAATATCGGATTCACACTTCCCATCTCTGCAAACACAGGAATCGGTTCCGAGCGAGCAGCTGCCAGATCAAACAAAGCACGACCACCAGTTTGGGATCCGGTAAAAGCAACCACTTTTATCTGCGGATGTGTCACCAGAGCAGTTCCTACGTCATGACCGCTCCCTTGAATCATAGAGAAAACCCCATCAGGCAAACCGGTTTTTATCACCGCCTGTTGGATTGCCCGCCCTGCCAATTCCGAGGTTCCAGGATGAGCGGGATGTCCTTTTACAACAACCGGACATCCAGCTGCGAGAGCCGAAGCCGTATCGCCACCAGCAACAGAAAAGGCAAGTGGAAAGTTACTGGCGCCAAAAATGGCAACCGGGCCAATAGGAATCTGGGTGAGACGCAAATCAGGTTTGGGTAATGGCTGTCGCTCAGGGATAGCTTGATCAATTTGCAGCAGTTTATAAGCATCTTCTTGGACTAACTGCGCAAACATTTTTAATTGATTAACGGTGCGTCCGAGTTCGCCCTCAAGACGTGGCAGAGGTAATCCAGTTTCCAGATTTGCCCTTTTAATAATTAAATTTTTCAGATTTAATAATTCATCAGCAATTGTATCCAGCAATTCAGCCCGCTTTAAGCCACTGGTTTGTCTGAAATCAGCAAAATCCTGCTCAGCCAGATTGGCGGCGACAGCAACATCTTCACGACCACCTTCGCTGAATTCACCCTCCAGGGGTTCACCTGTTACTGGATTAACCGCTCGAAACGTTTCATTGCTGGACGCATGAAAGTTAGCAGAAATAAGATGTTGACCAGTCAGTCGCATATCTTTCCCTCCACAGAGTACGAATCTAAAATCTCCGGGCCAAACTAAAAGAGGCTAACCACCGCTGGCTAACCTCTTGTTTTTTATTGGTGGGCGGTACTGGGATCGAACCAGTGACCCTTCGCGTGTGAGGCGAATGCTCTCCCGCTGAGCTAACCGCCCTGATAGTAAATTTTATAACAATAACTGGCTGAGGTGTCAATGAGAGTGTGCTGCAAAGAAGTCTTCAATTCGTTCCATTGTCCCTGTTCGGGGAAATAATGAGGCAAAGGCTCCCAGTTCCATAACTTGTCCGTTTGTTACACAAACATTTTCTGAGGCGTTGAGGAGTTTCTTCGCCAAATGAAGTGCCATCGGTGGCTGGTGGGCAATCTGTTCAGCGTATTTCCGCACCAACGGCATAAACTGATCCGCTGGATAGACCTGCTCGACCAGTTTCATTTGTAATGCTTCTTCTGCCGAATAGGTTCGCGAGGTCATAAATATCTCTTTCGCCTTATTTATCCCGACCAACCGTGGTAATTTTTGTGTCCCACAAAAACCGGTAATGATTCCAAGTTTAGCTCCAGGATGAGCAATTTTAAGTCGATCACTGGCAATTCTGATATCACATGCCAGAGCCAAGTCACACCCACCCCCCATGGTAATACCATTCAAAGCACCAATAATTGGCTTTTTGGAAGCTTCGATCTGGTCAAACAGCCGATTCCCCAATTGAGAAAATTTCCAGCCGTCAATGGAGCTAAAGTCCTTCATTTCAGCGATATTCGCACCCACGGCAAAGCTTTCACCCGGATCACCGGTTAAAACAATACACCCAACTGTAGAATCAGCTTCCAGAACATCTAGCGCATCACGCAGTTCGTGGATACATTCACTATGCAGAGTATTAAAACGCTGCCCATTGTCCAAAAACAGATAACCAACCCCGTTAGTCTTCTCAGTGTGCAACAATTGCCAATCACTCATCAGCTTATTTTCCAGTGAAACGGGGCTTACGCTTTTCAATAAATGCACTCATCCCCTCTTTTTGATCATCAGTTGAAAAGCACACAGCAAAAGCATCCCGTTCCATTTTGCAAGCAGCTGGCAGGTTAATATCATAACCTGTATCGATCACTTCTTTCCCCATTTGCAGTGATAACAAACCATAGTTACAAATTTTCTGCAGCTGCTGCAAGACATCCTCCTGTAAACTTTCCTGAGGGAAAAGCTGATTCACCAACCCGATTCGCAATGCTTCCTCAGCAGAAACGACATTTCCGGTAAAAAGGAGTTCTTTCGCTCGGGCTTTTCCAATCAGTCGCGGTAAGCGTTGCGTGCCACCAAAGGCGGGTAAAACACCATAGCAGAGTTCTCGAAAACCAAATTGAGCCGTTTTATCTGCCAGAATATAATCACAAGCCAAAGCCAGCTCCAAACCGGCTCCAAGAGCATAACCACTGACTGCAGCCAGAACTGGACGGGGGAACCTCTCAATCAGAGAACAGAGCTGTTGACCTCTTTCAGCAAAACTGATCGCTTCCAGTGGGGTAAAATGTCGGATTTCCTGTAAATCGACACCGGCGGCAAAATGACCCTCTGCCCCGGTCAACAATATCCCTTTGACCGTTTCATCTGCCTGCAATTGTTCAAATTGCTGCTGTAATTCATCCAACATTTTGACATTAACAGCGTTCAGACAGGAGGGGCGATGCAGGTGGAAAATGACAATAGAGTCTTTTCTTTCAACCAGTAGAGTCTTCATATGTTTCCTGTGTAAGATTCTGCAACAAAAAGAGCCGCTATTCGCAGTTCTTCAATAATTGAAAACATCTCCAAAAAGATGGATCTATCCATCACATCATAACTCTGCTGGCAGCGAATTGACACTCCTTATTTTATGTCTGATCAGCTATTTTAACCGTGTGTCTGATCATGTACGGGGCTAAAAGTTCATCAATCTGCCGATTAACCTCTGCAATATCCTCCCCTGCTGGCAAATTGAGACTAATAGTCGCCAGAGTACCATGAACTGAATCTTCCCCCACGCTTACGGTGAGTAAACCGACCTTTTTTGTAACACTTTCCAGAGCTTTGGAATACACATCTTCAATTGCCAGCCACCGCATCTTTGGTTTAAAAAGTTTGCCAACTGCCGTTAAAGGCAGCTGCTCCAGAATAAATACTTGTTTGGGGACTGCGGCTCGTTCACCAATCTGCTCTGCTAGGGTACTGAGAATCTCTTCAGAACTGATTTGCCCCCCTTCCCGCAGTTGGACAAAAACTGCCGGAACTTCTCCCGCATGGGCATCGGGCTGCCCCACAGCTGCGGCCAGTTCGACACCCTCAATCGCCATGGCGGCAACCTCAATCGAGGCCGGGTCAATATTGTGGCCGCCGCGGATAATCAGCTCTTTGCTGCGCCCGGTAAGCCAGAAATAACCATCCTGATCCTGCCGTCCCATATCTCCGGTATTAAACCAGCCCGGCTGTGGCCAGACATTCTGATTGTGGCGTTCCTCCACATAGCCCGAAAAAACATTCGGTCCTTTGATACAGAGGGAACCGATTTCGTCAACTTCGGCGTCACGCACGAAATGCCCCTCATGATCAAGGATACAAATTTTTGCCTGCTGGTAGGGAAGCCGCAAGCCAATAGAACCGACTTTGTGTTCACCATCAACCGGATTCAAAATCGATCCGCAGGTTCCCTCGGTCTGACCAAAGCCTTCGATGATCCTCATCCCGGTCTGCTCTTCAAATTTCTCAAATAATTGGATCGAAAGGGGTGCCGCACCACAGAGAAGAAACTTGAGGGATGAAATATCGGCAGCTTTGTCCAGAGCACCCAGTAACATGGAAAGTACGGTCGGAACCGCAGAAAAGAAGACACCACGGTAATGCTCAACAATCTGGGAAAAATTCTGAATTACACCAGGGTCACGATACCCTTTTGACCCCAGCAACAGCATATGTGCCCCGATTGAAAGAGGAATTGAACCAGTGACAACCGCTCCATTGACATGAAATAACGGCAGGCCACACATAAAAGTATCACCAGCCTGCAACTCGGTCCAGGTTGGAACGACCATGGCGGCCATAGCAACCTCATTAAAGTGGGTATGAGGTACTAACTTTGGTGTCCCGGTGGTTCCACCGGTATGGTAAATACTGGCAAAATCATCGGGACGGATCTTCCGGTTCGAATCGAGAGAGGCAGTGTTATACATCTTGACTGTCTCTTCATAATCGTAAATTCCAGCGGCTTTCTCGCTTGATCCCATCACCCGGACAATCGCTTTCAACTCTGGCAGCTGGTCACGAATCTGTTCGACTTTGTCCCAGATGTCACTTCCCGGAACATTGCCGAGTGCTACCAGAATTTTGGTTTTGGCGTGCTCACAAATTTCCTGGATTGTCCTAGCTTCAAGCAGCGGATTGATGGGATTGACAATCCCCGCCGCCTGCCCACCCCAGAGAACAAAATGGGTTTGGGGAAGATTGGGTAACAGATAGGAAATGACATCATTGGAGCCAATTCCGAGAGCATGGAACATGTTAGCTGCCCGGGTAACCTCTCCCAAAAACTCTGCGTAGGAATAGGTCTCTGACTCTTTGTAGGCCGCGCCATCCATAAAAAAACTGAGTGCAGGAGACTGAGGGTCAATACTGGCACCATGACGAATCATGTCATAGGTGTTATCGGCAACCACACGTTCTTCTATCGGAACCTGTTCAAGCTTCTCTATATCGGCCAAGGTAGCTACTTTATTTTTCATTGAGTGACTCCTGATATAATTTGATTTCAAACAACCAAATTTTCGTTCAGCCCAAACAATCCGATAGGCAGTTAGATATAAAGGCCGCCGTTACAGGAAATGATCTGCCCGGTAATATAAGCTGCTTTATCACTTGAAAGAAACTTGACCAGATCGGCAATATTTTGCGGCGTTCCGGCTCGTCCCAACGGGATATCCTTAATAACCGTCTGTTTGATTTCATCCGGGATTGCCGCTGTCATTGGTGTATCAATGAAGCCTGGAGCAACTGCATTGACGGTGATCTGATAGCGAGCCAGCTCCCGTGCCAATGTTTTGGTGATCCCGATCACTCCCGCTTTGGCTGCTGCATAGTTAACCTGGCCGAGATTGCCGGTCTGCCCAGTGACAGATGTCAGGTTGACTATTCTTCCAGAGGTCTGTTTGTTTATCATCTTGACAGCGGTCTGGGTGCAATAGAAAACACCGTTAAGGTTGACCTGAATGACCTGATTCCATTCCTCATCCGTCATGTTTAACATCATGTTATCTCTGGTAATTCCGGCATTATTTACCAAAATATCCAGAGCGCCGAACTCCTCTACAATCGTTGTGAACATGGCATTGACAGCCTGTCGATCTCCGACACTGCCACAGCACACGATGGCATTTCGTCCCAGAGCGGCAATCTCTCCGGCAAGCTTTTCAGCAGAGTCGACATCGATGTCGTTGACGACAATATCTGCGCCTGACTGAGCCAGAGTCGTGGCAATGGCTTTCCCTATTCCCCGGCCACAGCCTGTCACCAAGGCAACTTTTCCAGCCAATAAATCGGTATTCATGTTTTATCCTATTCACAAGCAATGAGTGAAATTGCACATTGGGATCAAACTCAACCCCCGGAGACAAACATCAGAATCGAAAGTTCATCCAAATCCTTAAATCCTTCTTCAATCAGCTGTTTGTACTGAATAATTTTTCCATTTTTCATATACATCAGATCCTGATGCTTTGCTCGAGTCAGCTGCAAAAATTTAGGATGTTTCAACACCTCTTCAAGGATTTTTTGTGGGACGATATCTTCATCAAACACAAATTCGTACGTATTTATTTTGAGGTTCAACATAGTGTCACCAATCTTCTCCATCACACAAATTTACATTGCGGGATGGAGTTGAAGTTACACAAGATCCCATGTATGGATATCAGGTAAAGCGTAAAGTTGCCTGCATCTCTTCTAAGCTGATATCAAAAACAGCACCTGTTGCTTTAGATACTTCCTCGTAGAAGAAGTCTGGCAGCTTGTCGTCTTCTGCGGTAAATCCAGCAGCTTCGTTGTAGGCTCTTTCAAGTAAAATAACTTTTGCAGAGTAAGCTTTCATATCTTCCATGTTGAAATCAATTCCGTACATGGCACTCATGATTCCCGGAAGTAACTCAGCACCAGGAATACCGACGGCTCCCAGAGCAATCAGACAGAGGCTGCTGTCAACAAAAGCAGTCAATACCGCCAGTAACTGGGCAATATAGGGTTGGAAGAATTTGTTGGTATTGTCAATAATTGGAGGGGCAGCACCAAATGAAGAGGAGAAGGTATGATCCCCCCCCTGGGTTGACATAGCGTAGGTAATTCCTAACGATTTGCAGTTGCGTGGATCGTATCCTGCTATCGCCTGACCTTTTACTGTCGGAATCCGTTTTACCCCTAAATGTCTGCCAACTGCTTCCGTCCCCTTCCCCATCAAACGCCCGAATTCCGTCCCATCGGCCATTTCTTGCAACAGACCCATGACCGCTTTATCATCTCCCCAGGCAATTTTACCTGAATCCATGATGACACCCAGAGTGGCTCCGACTTCCATGGTGTCAACGCCGAAATCATCACAGAACTTGTCGATTTCAGCAACAATATCCAGATCATCAATGTCCAGATTTGCTCCACAAAGTGCAATTGTCTCATATTCAAATGATGAGGTAAGATGGTTTCCATCCTTACCATGATAGGTATTTGAACATTTAACCGGGCACCCCGCCTGACAAGCGACCTTGTTCTTTCCACCTCGTGCGGCAAGATTTGCCATGAAGGTTGTGGGAGATAATGCTTCATAGTTTCTGAAAATTTCACCGTTGAAGTTTTTAACCGGCAATACTCCCTGAGGTCCCGAAGCAGCAACAATGGCGTTGGTGCCAAACTGGGCAAAAGGAGAGGTCTTTGACCCTTCGACGATCGCTTTATTAAAAATTGATACCTGTTTTTTAAAGTCATCTGATCTGGCGATTTCAGGTTTGTATATTTTGGCAACTTTTTCGATGATAATTGCTTTGATCTTCCTGGTTCCCATCAAACTGCCAAGACCGCCCCTTGCAGCAAAACGGCACGGGTGGCCTTCTCCAAATTCGGTCACTGCAATACCGGCATTTCGATAGAGCTTTTCTCCTGCCGAACCAATCGCAATAACGCTGACATTTTTTCCATATTCGGCTTGAGCTTTCTCCACAATGGCATAATTATTCAAACCGACATAGTCACCCGCCTTAACCAGACTGACATTACTTTTTGAGTCAATTTTGATAATTTTCCAGTCATTGTCATCAGGCATATCATCCAGTACCAGCATTTTGATCCCGTGATGAGCCAGATAGGTTGCTCCAGTGCCGCCGGAGTTTGATTCCTTAATGGTGCCGGTAAGCGGTGACTTTGCTCCCACACTCATCCGGTGTGCAGTTCCAACCTTGGTTCCGGCAAAAACACCCGTACAAAAAATCAATTTATTTTCAGGTCCCAACGGATCACAGACCGGGCTGACTTCATCGGTCAGAAATTGTGCAATCAGCGCACGGCCACCCAACAGTCTGTAATCTTCCTTTAAATCACTCTGGGTAATTTCACCCGTTTTCGTATTAACCCTGATAGATTTCCACATGTGTCGTTCTCCCGTATTATTTTAAAGATTTCATATGATCGATAACCGATTTGTAATCTGAACGAGTCATCAGCATGTAAGTTGTCGGTGTTTGAATATCTTCTGTCATCATATCGAGAGCTTTTTCAAAGTCTTCATCGGTGATATTCAATTCACTTAAGTTTTCAATCCCACACTCCCGATAGAACTTAAAGATTGCATTGCCGGTCAACTCACCAATTTCATCTGCCGTTTCATCCCCGGTAAATTGGGCACCAAAATATTCTCCAACCAGTTGAACTCTTTCTGGCCGCCACTTCGAATAGAATAACTTGATCAGTGAAACCAGTGGCAAAGCCACACACAAACCATGTGGCAAATGGGTTACTGCACCAATGGAGTGTCCCATGCAGTGGGTATTTCCAGCCATATTGGTATTGAGAACATTCCCGGCAATGGTTGCAGAAAACGCAATTTCCTGCCTTGCTTCATAGTCTTTACCGTTTTTGATGACCCGTGGTAAAAATTTGGTGACTTTTCTTATGGCCGTTTCAGCAAACATGTGGGCATAGGGCTCATCATAGGAAGAAAATAAAGAATCAATCGTGTGGGTCAGAACATCAAAACCACAATATGCAGAGGGTTTAGCCGGGAGGCCCGCATACATGAGTGGATCAGAAATAGCCAGAGAGTAGCGGCAGAAATTACCATCCAGCAGCGCTCCCTTGATACCTGTCTTCGTGTCGGTAATAACTGCAGCAAATGAGCCTTCACTCCCCGTCCCTGCTGTTGTCGGTATTGCTATCATGGGTAACGGTGTCCCTTGTGGAACAATCGGGAAGAACCATTGATTAATGGGAGCCGGGTTTGCAGTGAGATAATTGATCGCTTTGGCACAGTCGAGGACACTTCCACCACCGACAGCAACCAATCCATCAACTTTTTCGTCATTGGCAAGCTTTCCACCCTCATCAACCTGATGATCGGGGGGATCGGGTGTGACCTTGTCAAATGTGACCACTTCAATTCGTGAAGCTTCTAAGCTTTCGATAACTGGGGTGACAATTCCTGCACCATAAACACCAAGATCATAGACGACCAGAACCTTGGTCATACCAAGCTCTTTTGCTTTAATTCCGACTCGTAAATGGGCATTTAAGCCGGAGAGTACTGGAACGATTGGGCAACTTTGATTAATCATGTATGTAACTCCTTACTGGTTGATTATCTGAGGGTCAAATTGATCGGATCGTTTCCAAAATCAAAAAATCCCATAAATTTCTGCACATCAACAGGATTTCCTGAAACTTTGATATCACCAGACTTTATCCCGTCAGTAAATGAGACCTTCTTGAGAATAATCTGATTGAGAAATTTCTTGTTGACGATCAGAGCGACATCAGGATTTTCGGGGAATTTTGGGTGAAACTGAGCCACGGCTCGACGCACTTCCAGACCATAGCCTTCTCCAATATCAGGAAACAGAAAACCCATCATCATATGGGCATCGCCACTTTTTTGCGGATCAAGCTTCGGACTCCAGGCACGGACCCAGCTTCCCGCAGGCAGATTTTTGATTAAATCCTCTGAGGCATAGACACCGCGAATTTTATTCATAATTTTGACGACATCAAGCTTGTTTTCTAATTCCATTGCAGAGGTCAGATACCAATTGCGCTTGGTAATGTTGATACTGGCATAGCCGAGAGTACGCAAAGCATCAGCTTTTACAATCCGCGCCTGAGTGTCTTGTTTATCGATGCGAACTAGGAAGGTAGCCAACTCGGCTGACCACTGAGCATCGCCATCCTTAAGAACTTTTTTGGCTTCTGCGAGAACCTGGTCCCGCCCCCCCATAAGTGTAACCATCCTGCGGGCTTTTTCGACTTTTCCTATCGGATCAAGACTCACCGGATCACCTTCAAACCAGCCAAGATAACCGATATAAATTTCCCGAACAGCATGACTGACCGAGCCGTAATATTCACGCAGGTAAGGTTTGTAGTTGGCCAGGTAGGGGGGAAATTTAACCACCTCGACCAGTTCATCGGGGGTGAGTCCCTTGTTCATATATCTGATGGTCTGGTCATGAATAAACTGCAGTCCGTCACGGGTATAACGCAGCACTTCTTCGACCTTCTCTGCACCATATACCGGTTGCCCATGGGCAGGAACCATGTTGTCGGCGTGAAATGTTCGGAGAAAATCGAGACTATCCATCCATTTGATGGGATCCCGAAATTTTACCCCGCGCAAGGTGTGAAAGTTTGGCAAAGTCGGTCCTTGGGAAACTTCGGCAGCGAGCAAGATGTTGCTTTTCGGCAGATAGACACAAATTTCATCGGGAGCTTCACTAGGAACATGGTACATCCGCAGCTCCACACCGGCGATGGTCATCGTCATCGAATCCTTGAAAGTACGGGTCGGAGCAATAAAAGTGGATGATTCAACGTTGGCAATCGGACCAATGCCACCGTTCATATCCTTATTATCTTCGGCAGACAAGACAACACCGTATTGATAGACGCTGCGCATGATCTGAATCGGCCCAACGGTCAGACCAACATTAACCACTTCGTCAACCAGAGTATCCTGAGCAATGATCTGGATTTCCCCGGAACGAACCTGTTCTTCGGTCGCAAAGGCCTTGGCTCCGTTGATATGGTCGGGATGAAAATGGGTATAGATAATCGCTTTTACCGGTTTATCGGTTATTTTGCGAAATTCGGCTGCTACTTCCCGGGTTGCTGATACCGATTCACCGACATCAACAATAATAATGCCATCCTCCCCGACAATCATAATCGTATTTGCCAGATTCCAACCGACAGCTGAGTAAACATTGTCGGCAATTTTGTAGACCTTTTTTTCAAATACTTTAGTGTGCTCAGCCAGTTCCGGAACGATGGAAGGTGTCACTTTGGCGATGACCGAAAACGGGCTCAAAATACTTATAAAAATGGCAAGGGACAACAACTTCCAAAAGCGGTGTTTGATCTTTTCTACCATAATGTTACTCCTTAACTTTAAACAGTTTTGCGAGAGAAGCTTGTTCCTGATTGTCAGAAAAAATTCTGAAGCCTCTCCGCCTACCGTCAAGGTCACGGCATTTGTGAGAGTGCTGAATAGTATTCTCCCTGATTAATTTTTAGCTTCAATTTTTGGCGGAATCCACTCACCAGTCAAGATGCTGGCTTCCGGCCAGTAGGCACGTATATACAGAGAAAAGTTTTCATCTTTTGGTGCCGGTAACCAGTTGTTCTCCTTATTTTTGCCTGGATTGTCGGCTTGAACGTAAATTGTCAGACTCCCGTCAGCATTGAAAACCAGATTTTTGTTTTTTGTCCCAAGAGAAAATCGGTTCAGCTCATTGGGAGCAAAGAAGTGGGCTTCATTGTACAATGTGAACGACCAGAATCCCTTAACCGGTGGTAATTGCCCTTTTGCAAAGGTCACAGTATATCCCTGTTTACCATTGAGACGTTGCCCATCACTGGCAAAATCAGCACCGAAATACATGGTCTCTTCGCCCCGGTTTGAAAACATATTCCCTTTTGCGGTTGCGGTTCGCTGAAAGTAGTCAATACCAAACTGAGCCGCATTTTTTTGGGTGCGCCAGCCATTTCCAGCAGTAACACCGTTATTACGGAACTCAAACATAGCGCTGATGATTTCCTTCTCCGCGCTCTTGGTTGAATCAATCAGTGCCTGTTTTAATTCAGGGTTGTTTTTTGCTGCGTCGATAATTGACTGTATCCAGCCATAAAGAGCTTCTTCACCGGGGAGAGGTGGCACTTCCCGCATAATTCCCGGTAATTTGTCAAAGAATGTTTCTGGATTCACCCACCTGGTCTCGTTGGTTCCACCGGCATTTTTATTTTCCAGGGTTGGTAATTTTTGCCACTCAATCGTCTTCATTTCTCCGGTATATTCAGACAATGGATACACCATGATCTGATTAAGTATTGACTGGATTGCTTCATGATCTTCAGCGGTATCATCCTGAAATACCCGTGGGAAAATTGCACCAATATTGGTACTTGATTGGAAGACTCCCTTGACACCTTCGGGGGTATCACCCTGCCAATGAGGACCGACCAGCAGATAATGTCCAGGTTCTGTGTTGTACTGAGCTCCTATTTCCGCATATGAATCGGTGCGCTGATCAATGACCTGATAGACCCAGAAACGATCGCCGAAGTCGGGAACCTGAATAATAACTGGTTGTTCATCCAGCGATAAGAAACCGGCTCCATAGACAACATCCTGATTCGGTGATGTGATGAAACGCTGCTGCGGCTCCAGATAATCAGAAAGCATCGAAAGCTGGCCAATCGGAGCAAAAGGTATTATTCCACCGAACAGGACATGTCCAGGGGCTCGAGAGAATAATTTATGACGGCTGCGCATATTCACCATCGGCCAGCCCCATAAATATGCAATCTTTCCAACTGCTTCGATATAGGCCGTACTGAGAGGGGAACCGGCAACAAATTGGGGAACATCAGTTGCAACTTTGGGGACAATAATGTCGGTAAGAACTTGATTTTTATGATTGGCAGATACGATATATCTTCCCATGGCATTGGCAAGATACTCTCTTGCTTCCTTTGTGCTGGTGGGCATGTACATACGCAACACCACGGCAAACCCATCAACCGTTTCAATTGTATTGGGCTGACCGGTACAATTAAATCTTACCGTAATTGTGCCATCACCATTGGTAACCGCATCCTGATTAAAAATTGCAGCGTTGTCTACTGCAAGCCACCCCCGCTTATTGTATGTGGTAATTGACCAGAATCCCCCCTTGTCATAGTTGACTGGCGGTGGGTCTATAGTTACAGAGGAGCAGACGTCTCCTTCGGCTCTGACCGGTATGGGAAGATAAGCCGCATCCTGAATTGGCAGCCCTCCCCAACCGTAAGCAGTCGCATAGAGATGTCCCTGATGGTCAACCATATCCGGGGTTCCCATAAGAGTGGTTAAATCTTTGATTTTGCCCTTTCCGACATCTTTGATCAGAGCAGTCCGAACTTCCAACAGTTTTTCATCAGAGACAACTTCCTGAGGTGGTGAATAGGGTCTGGAATTTTTGGCTTCAATAACAAATGCATCCTGTTGTTTGTGGGCACCATCAAGGCTGTTTGCACCATCTACAGGTCGTGTCCGGGCATTCAGATAGACATAGTCGCCAAAACTCAGATCAGCGGAAGTAATGTGAACACTCTGTCCCGGGTAAACAGTTGCGATACTGTAATTTTGCATATCAATCACCTGAATGATTGAATAGCCTGGGTACTCTGGAACTTTTATTGTTGCACCGCCACTCACATCAACAACAGCGCTGGAATATAAAGCATCCTGATTTTCCCGGATAACCTGTTGCGTACTGACTTTGATATAGTCACGCTGATGTGCAAACTGGTTGATACCTGCTTTTTTCAGATGTTTCTGGATATACTGATTTGTCTCCGAAACTCGATACTGGAGATCCGTTATGCCAAAATCGGCAGGGTTGGCATGATCACCGGCAAACGCGACAGAACTAACAACCAAAAGTATAAAAGATAGAATTATTTTCCTCATTATCAGCTCCCGTAATACGCCCGTTTGAAGTTATTACTACCCATTTTTTTAGAATTAAATCATCTATGATGATTTCGGTTCTTTGATCAGGAACACTGCTAGGGCTGGCAACACCAGCAGAGCGCCAACCATATTCCAGACAAACATAAAGGTCAGCAGAATCCCCATATCGGCCTGGAACTTGATCGGCGAAAAGGTCCAGGTTGCGACTCCGATACCCAGAGTGACCCCCGTAAAAGCAACTGCCCGACCAGTGGTCTTCAGAGTTTCAATATAAGCCTGATGGACATCATAACCCTGCTTAATGAACATACTCAGCTTGTTGTAGATATAGATGCCATAATCGATACCAATCCCGACTCCGACGGCAATGACCGGCAAAGTGGCAACCTTGACACCGATCCCCAGTTTCGTCATCAGGGCTTCACAAAGAACCGAGGTAATATACAACGGGACGACAATACAGATCGCCGCACGCCAGCTGCGGAAAGTCAGAATACAGACCAGAATAACAACACCATAAACAACCCAGGTGATCAGGGTATTAGCTCTTTCGACTTCTATATTTGTCGCCGCTTCAATGCCGGCATTACCTGCCGCCAACAAAAATTTTACATCATCAGTGTTCACCTGGCGGGCAAAATTTTCAACGATACCAACAATATTTTTTAAAGTTTCGGCTTTGTGATCGGTGAGATAAATTTTAATCGGGGCAAAGTCACATTTATGACTGACCACCGCTTCCCGGGCAGCAACAACCGAAGCGTACTCAAGGAATGAATTACTCCGCGTGATTGACATCCATTTGAGAGACCCTTCACTCAAGCCGGCCAGGTAATTTTTACCAAAATCAGCCATCGAATAGGTCGATTGCACTCCGGGGGTATTCTGCAGCTTCCATTGCAATTGATCCATGTTGATCATGGTCTGATATTCGGTACATTTGTTTTCGGGGGTTTCAACCATGACAACAAGAAGATCACTGCTGGTCGAATAATGGTTGATGATATAATCGTTGTCCTGGTTATAACGAGAATCGGGACGCAGCTCAGGCGCCCCTTTATCGAGGTCGCCGATCTTGAGATCGGTTCTTACGTAAGAAGCACCGGCAAACAGAGCTAAAGCACCAACCAGAACCATAATAGCGTAAGGGCGTTTGGTGACATTGGCAAGCCTTCCCCAGAAAAAATGGTTTTCTTCAGATTCAATTCTTTCCAGTTTAAGGACTGCTTTGTGACTGATTCCAGCATAACTCATCAGCACTGGCAGCAGACCCAAGTCACACAGTGCGACAATCAGCACACCCAGAGTTGCGCCGATGGCAATATCCTGAATAACCCCGATAGCAATAATGAACAGTAGGGCAAACCCGACGCCATCGGTAAACAGTGCCGACAAGCCGGGAAGATACACCTGCCGATAGGCCCGGCGAACTGCGGTAACCCGGTCATGCCCCTGCATCAATTCGTGAACAATGGCGTTAAACATCTGAATACCGTGACTGACACCAAGGGAAAACATCAGAAACGGAACCAGCATTGAATAGGGGTTGAGACCATAACCAAACAAGTTGAACAGCCCCATCTGCCAGACCACTGCAACAACCGATGAGATTGCACGCATGGCGGTACTGCGCCAGCAGCGGGAGTTAAGCCAGAGCAACCCCAGCAAAATAACGAATGCGATCAAAAAAAACAGCCCGATCAGTGAAGCCCCATCAATCAGATCACCAACAATTTTAGCAAAGCCGATAATATGGATTTTAATCTTGTCATTCCGAAATTTATCCCGAACCTCCTTTTCTATAGCGTGACTGAACTTCTGATAATCAAGGGGTTTACCGGTTTTAGGGTCAAGATCGTAGAGCGAGAAAGTCAGTGCCGTCGATTTAAAATCATTCGCAACCAGTGAACCGATTGTCCCGGAGCGGTAGATATTCTTCCGCAACGTGGAGAGCATTTGCGAAGAGCCGTCAAACCCGGTCGGCATCACTGTATCCCCGGCAAAGCCCTCTTCTGTCACTTCAGAGTACCTGACTCGTGAGGCCCAGAGAGATTTCAATGACTGCCGATCAACACCGTTAACAAAAAATACCGCATCGTGAATATCACGCAGCGTCATCATATACTCTTTGGTAAAGATATCCCCATCAGTCGCTTCCACAACGATCCGTACCGTATTACTCAGACCTTTAAGATCCTTGTTGTGCTTAAATGCATTTTTGATAAAATCGTGATAAACAGGGATCATCCGCTCGAAGCTGGCGACAGGACGAAGCTGGAGAGCCTGGTAACCGAAAAACAGGGTCAGAACAAAGAAGATGATTAAAATCAGAGGACGGTTGCTGAAGAGGAGCTTCTCGATAAATGGAATTTTCTCCTGTGGAGTTGACTGATCCTTATTATTTTTCATGGCGAGTCTGCCTTAATGGAAAAATCTGGAGTTGAAATGCGGTTTACACCACCAACACCAACCGTAACAAGGGAGCCATCAGGCGCAAAAGCAAAGGATGAAACAGCGATCCCCGCCGTCCAGGGTAATGGGATCAACCGGGAGAGCTGGTCATCTAAAACCAGAAGGTTTGGACTGTATTGCGAAACAAGAAAACGCCCATCGCTAAGCATTTGCAAAGAAGACAGGTTGGTTTTTGCCCCTGAATCAACAGCCTTCCAAGTGTCACCCGAGTCGTGAGAGACAACAGCGTTGCCTCGTAACCCCAAGAGAATGATATCGTGAAGCTTTCCTCCGACAGCAAAATAAGATCCAGGATAAGGGGTTTCGAGCGGCTGCCAGCTACTACCTCTATCAAAAGAGCGACGGGCAAAGCCCCTCTCTCCGGCCAGAAAAATCACCTTACCAACCAGGGCAAGGGCATTGTAATGCAGTCCTTCTGGGTTATCGATTGCAGGGGAGATACAAGTCCAACTATCTCCCCCGTCGGTAGTCTGAACCAGTAAACCAAAAGGTCCTACCGCAAAACCTTCACGCTCATTGAGAAAGAGAATGTCAAGAAACGGTCGGGTCGCCCCTTCTTCACCAAACGCTTTGGCATCTTCTAGTGCCAGGTCCAGATCGTCCAATTCTGTTTGCAACTTTCCCCGAGCCGGGTCGGAGGCCGTATCCAGCTCAGCCCTTTTTAACTTAACCGCCTGCTGATAAGCAGCAACCGCCAGACGATTAACCTGATCCCCATCGAGCTGCTTTGACCAGGTTTGCCCTGCATCATGACTAACCAGTATCAGTCCTGAATGTCCCGTGACCCAACCAGTTTGCCCCCCAGCCAAAATAAATACGCTGGTCAGCGTCTCTTGAACCGGGACTTGTGCTTGCTGCCAGGATTTGCCGTTATCATCGGAAAGGATAATGTGCCCACGTTGGCCAACGGCAATGAGACGGTTTCCTGAGCGGGTGATATCCAAAAGTAATGTTTTGGGTGCCAATGGGGTGAATATCGCAGAGTTTTCCAAGGGGTCGTCAAATGCCCATGCCGTTACACAGAAAATAACGGTAACCAAAAGTGCCATACATAGTTTGAGTGCAGCGGCAAATTTTCTCACACTGTTTCTCCGTTCTTTACTGCAATGGATTATCAAAGTTTCAGGCGGCGGGATCCAATAATGATCTATTTCATCCCGTCTGCCATGCTGTTACGAAGCAGACCCGCCTTCCAACGGGCCTGCCATTTGTTCATATACCTTACGTGATAAAGCTTAACGTCTCGCCCGTTTACGCATCCCTGCGGGAGTAAAATACTGATCCGGAACCGGCTTGACAGTTTTTAAAGGAGAACGATCCAGGAACCAGATCATGTATTCTCCTGATTGAATGTCTTTCTGGAGAATCGGACGTGCTTGCACATATTTATCACCCTCTCCATAGTAATAGGCGAGGTTGCTCCAGCTATAACGCCAGAGTTTTCCTTTAGCGTCATAACGATCCTGAATACCGACATTCCAGCTATCCTCATCGACGTAAAAGACCCGTTTGGCGTAGATATGGCGCGCCCCTTCTTTGACCGTACCTTCGACAATCCATACCCGGTGCAGTTCCCAGCGAAAGAGCAGGTCTGAGGTAGGATACTCCGGGGTCATGTCATCCATAGTCAGCTTTCCATTGGCCCATGCACTCACCAGACTGTAGCCGTTGTAAGGGATGTAGATTTCTTTCTTACCAATGAGTTTCCAGTCGTAGCGTTCTGGTGACCCATTGTATGTATAAGCATCATCATAGGTTGAGATGGCCATATCCGGAGTATCAAAGGCGATGGTTGGCGCACGACGGACACGGCGCTGGCCGGGGATATACTGCCAGGCTTCACGAGGTCTTTTACTGGCATTGAGGTAGTCACGGACAATTAATTGCTCACCTTTGCGGCGTGCCGGAACAGTGTAGGTATTGGTGAAAGACAAAAGACCATCGCCACACTCCTTCTGCTCCTTCTGGTAGTACGGGAACCTGAAAACAGCTTTTGCAGCATAAGTTGGAGCTGCGCTGGAATTCTGATATCCAGAAACGCCATAGTTTTCAAGTTCAACATTGGATCCCCAATAACGCATGAGAACATTCTGGATCGCTTCACCACCCGATTGAGGGATTGGAAACGGGATCCCTCCACAGGCCCCTTCCACACCATTACCTTCGTCAACCAATTGGGCTGTCTGGGCATTATTGTAAGTATTTTTAATCACCCAATCGGGAGCGCTGACCGTGCGGTGGGTCGGGTAGATATCCATCTTAAACTTTTTAAAGCGCTCAAATGACTCTATTTGACTCGGTGCCAGCTTATCTTCATATTCTTTATAATTGTCCTTGGTAATAGTAAAGAGTGGTTTTTCATCGGGGAATATATCGATCAACCAGCTTTCGGGGTCATAACCGGCTGGCGCATCAACACCTCCAGTCCACTCTGGAATGGTGCCATCGGCGTTACCCGCACGAACCGCACCCATCGGAGTCAGTTCACCTTTCAGTTTGGCTGCATCTTCAGGGGAGACTTTTGCCTGGGCGATGCCAAATGCCATGCCAAGCAGCAAGACACACATCGTTGCAATCATTTTACGTTTCATTCTATCCTCCAAATGTAATAACTATGAACATGGTTAAAATATTTTAGAACGCATACTTCAGATTCAAACTGACGTAGTCACGGTCGCCAGTGTTATTGGATGCACCGAAGTAGCAGACATAACCAAGCTGTGCCTGATATTTGCTTTGGTAGAGAAAATCCAGAGTGACACCAAGCTTATGTTTCCCTTCAATAAATGAGGCTCCCAGTGCAGAAGTACCATTGACCCCTTGGGTCAGACTGATCGGCAGGTTGATATCGAGCCCCGGAAGGACACTTTTCCAAGTTGGTTTAAGGGTGAATGAATAGCCCCAGGCAAATTTATCTTTGGCCAGGTCATCGCTGTAATCCAGAACTTGATCGGCTCCCACTTCGGCGGTCAGACTCATGCCATCAGTAAATGAATTGGGTCCAAAAAGGTGGATAGCGGAGAGCGAATAGTGCATGATCTCACCTCTCCTGTAGGACGGTAGTGGCCCTGCAATAGTGACAGGCACGTTTTCACGGTAAGTCACTTCACCGGAGATGTTGGTATTTCCAAGAACAGTCCCAAAACTGGCAGCATACAAATGAATATCTTCAGCATAGGCCAGATGGTAAGTTGACGGTGCGAATGCCCCCGGCGCCAATTCAATAAAATCTCCCGCAACCAGCATCGGCAGTTGATCATGGTAGTTTATGTAATAGAAACCAAATTCAGTCCCGTTGAACCCTTCTGCCAGGTAGCGTAGAGCAACACCCCACTGACCACTATCACTGGGATCTTCGTCAGCAATTCGTCTGGCAGAAAACAATCCAGGGACAATGATGAGACTTTCACCACCAGCATCAAGCATGTCAACAGTTGAAAAGTAACTACCTGCAGCATCAAGGCGGTATGGTTGCCATTCCCATTGGTAGTATGCCTCAACACTCAAGTTATCGGTCAGGCTCGTCTGCAATGAGATTTGCTCTACCGGTAGGAAAAGCTCTTTCAATTCCGCCCCAGGTTGATTAAAACCAGTTGCGTCAATCGGCCCTTGGGAGGACATAACGCCACCAATCAGAAAGAGTGTTTCTCCCCAGTTCAATGCCTGCTGACCAATCCGCAGGGTTGTATCATGACCGGCAATATCCATTCCGGCATAGAGAAAATAGTCAAGCATCTCAGCTTTCTTCCCATGCCATTTCTCTGTATCATCAGTAAATTTGTCAGGTGCAACAGAGATATTGTTGCTTGTCGCGGAATCGTTGTCATTGTCCTGATTGTAGACAAAGTCATACCAACCGCGAGCTCTTGCAAAGATGCCCAGACTATACATTGGGCCAACCTGCCCGAAGTTCAGATCCGCTTCAGTGAGCAAGTCAAAGCGATTTTTGATCAGACTGTTTTTCTCAAAATTACGGTCACCATCATCGCCATTGATGTTGGCAAGCAGATCGTCATTCTGTCCCTGAATACGCAGCGCTGTTGTGTAACGCACGGTTGTATCCAGATCCAGTTCAATTCCCTCGCCAAGCTCAAAATGCAGTGCATAAGCGCTCCCTCCTGCAGACAACAGGAATACCAGAGTGGCAAAAAAACTTAGTCCAAAGAGATTTCCTTTTGATATCCTTCCACGCCTCACCGTCATTACTTCCTCCTATTCATTGATAGACAGGCAAACCAAGCATACATAATGCTGTTTTATGATTAATCCATATAGAATATTTCATATTGACAAATGACGACATTCTACTTACAATTAACGACACTACCTAATTAACACAAAGGTTATTTTATGAGCTAATCAATTGTTTTAAATAGAATAATTATAATTTCCTGTAGATCTAGCAGAAACTAAAATTTTAACGAATTAATCGATAACAGTGTTACAAATCTTAGCTACAAGCAGTTTTTTGGAGGGTGAGGGGATATTATCAAGCCATCAAAGACAATGAACGCGGAGTAAAAAACCATGCGCAATATGGACATGCTCACCACTTCTTATATTCGTACCGGTGCATTTGTTGGCTTCCAGGAACTGGTACATGAGTTGGGAGGCAATCCAACCTCTCTGATGAAGCAGGTCGGCATTGATCAAAAAGCTCTCGACAATCCTGACAATCTCATTTCTCTGCATGCCAATATCCAGATTGAAGAATTGGCAGCTAGAACAACAGGCTGTGATGCTTTCGGTCTATTGTGGGGTCAAAGGCAGGATTTAACCATTCTTGGTGCGACAGGATTATTGGCGAAACATTCACCTGACGTTGATGCAGCCCTTAAGAATATCATCAAATACATGCATCTGCATGCACCGGGACTGCAGATTGAGTTAAAAGTCGAAGATGAGGAAACGGCGTATCTGATTCCCCGTTTGCGACTGCAAAAAACCGGGACATTTACTCAATACATAGATCATGTATTAGCAGTAGCTTTTAATGTGTGTCGATGCTTCATGGGCCCTGACTGGTCGCCAGAAATGGTCTGCTTTGCTCACCGCCCGCCACGCGACCAGAGACCCTTTCAGAAGCTCTTTAAATCGTTTCTTGCTTTCGACGCAGATTTCAACGGGATAGTATTCAATGCTGAGATTCTTGACAAACAGCTGACTGAAACTGATCCGTACCTGGCCGATCTGCTTATCAATTATCTGAAAGGCTTTGATCAGTGCCCCTCAAACGATATCACTGTCCAAATTGAAAAGTTGATCACCTCTCTTCTAAGAACAGGAAATTGTTCGATTGAAACAGTTTCCGGAAGCCTTTCAATTGACAAACGAACCTTGCAGCGGAAGCTGAAAGCATCTAATACCACCTTTCAAAAATTACTCGATAAAGTCCGCTCAACCACGGCACTGAACCACCTGACCCAATCAGATATTTCCATGAGTCATCTCGCTGCCAGACTTGGATACTCCGAGCAAAGTGCGTTCATTCGGGCATTTCAACGTTGGTTCAAAGAGACTCCCCAAAGATGGAAAAACCGACAAAACAACATGGAGATTTAGTCGGTGAATTCAATTGCTAGCACAGAAGATCACCACTGAAATATCACAGAACAAAAAACGGGTTAGCAACTAACTGCTAACCCGCTGATATTACTGGCGACCCCGGGAGGATTCGAACCTCCGACAATCACCTTAGGAGGGTGCCGCTCTATCCAGCTGAGCTACGGGGCCATGGGAACGCTTATAACTTATCAATATCCTGCATGACAAGTCTTATATTGTTAGCTACAAATCAATTTAAAATTTCAGGAGACTGTACACTTTCCCCTCGGGAAGTTTACTCCGACCGTTTAAAAATTCCAACTCGGCCATAAAGGCACACTCATGGATCTCTGCCCCCATTTTTTCTACCAGAGCCACAACGGCAGCCATGGTTCCTCCGGTTGCTAAAAGGTCATCGGCAATAATAATCCGCGCCCCATCTTTAAATGCATCTTCATGGATTTCCAATGTGTCACTCCCATATTCCAACTCGTAACTAATGCTGCGAGTTTGAAAAGGGAGTTTGCCAGGCTTTCGTACCAGAGTGATACCCGTTCCCAATTTATAGGCTAGAGCTGCGCCCAAGATGAATCCACGTGCTTCTATTCCGACGATCTGATCAATCTTTTCACCGATATAGCGATGAGCTAGCAAATCAACCATACGATGGAAACTTTTCGCATCAGAAAGTAAGGTGGTAATATCTTTAAAAACAACCCCTTTTTTAGGGAAATCGGGAATATCACGAATAATCTGTTTTAAATCTTCCATTTCAAACTCCAAGACAAAGTTATCGGCTCTCTTCATCGGTCAAACAATTTTCCATTGATTTTCTTAATTTAGCCAGACTTTTGGCTTCGATTTGTCGGATTCTTTCACGCGTGACTCCAAACTTTTGCCCAATGGTATCCAAGGTCTGTGGATCACGATCTTCAAGACCGAACCGTAACGTAAGAATTTCACGTTCAGTCTCACTTAAGTCATCCATCCATTCGAGAACATGAGCAAAACGATCCAGATCCTCAATTTTACTTCCCGGATCGGCAAGTTTTGTATCCTCAATGGTGTCAATCAAACTATAATCTTCTCCCTCACCCATTGGATGTTCTATTGAATAGGTTTTTTTGACCAGAATCATCATCCGGCGCACATGACAGGCATCGGTTCCCATCGCTTCAGCAATTTCTTCCACCTCAGGATCACGCTTTAAACGCTGGACTAATTCTCTACTGATTTTAATCAGCTTATTAATGTCATCTGCAACATGAACCGGCAACCGAATGGTTCGGCTCTGGTTGACGATGGAGCGCTCGATTGACTGTCGGATCCACCAGGTTGCATAGGTCGAAAAACGACATCCTTTGCTCACCCTGAACTTTTCAACCGCCTTGATCAACCCCATATTCCCCTCTTCAATAAGATCAAGGAAGGGCAAACCACGATTCATATAGCGTTTAGCAATTTTAACGACCAGCCGCAGATTTGATTCAATCATCCGCTCTCTGGCGGCATTATCTCCCTGAGCAATCAATCCAGCCAGTTCACGCTCATCTTCAGCCGTCAATAATTGACTTTTTTGAATTTCCTTCAGATATAACTTAATTGCATCAGCTGTTGCCTGTTCATCACCAAGGACATAGGTTCTCCCACTGCTCAGCTGTTTTTTATTTCCATCCTCAAGTTGACTCGCTGATGGATCCTTCCGCTCCGCTCTCCTATCAGAGTTGACCCTTTTTGATCCAAAATTGTTCATCACAACCTCCGCAACGACCTAATATCATATTAAACATAGTAACTATAGTTGCAATAAATCAAGGTAGATATGACAGAGGATTCACCGCAAGTTTTCCTTTACGCACCTCAAAATGGAGCCGTGGTTTTCCACCAGATGGCGGGGTTCCAGATAAGGCAATCCGCTCACCTTTGCTGACAAAATCTCCCTGTCTGACCAGATTTTTTTGATTAAATCCGTAGACAGTAAAGAGGTCTCTTTCATGTTGCAGAATGATAAGAAAAGCGTACCCATTAACCCCATCACCGCTGTAAATAACTTTGCCCGCTTCTGCCGCAGTAACATCGCTTCCAGCACGTACGGCGATTTCTATCCCTTTGCCTCCACCCGCTTTCGCTTTTTGACTAAAGGAACGGACTATTTTCCCCCGTAATGGCCACTGCAGCTTTTTAACTTGAGTCGCTTTTGTTTTTACTATTTTGGGTTGAGCTGTTTTCGGTTTGGTTATTTTTGGTTTAACTATTTTGGCTACCGGATGTTGTCGGAGAGCACCAACAGCTTTTTTTTGTCTTGAAACCGGAGTAAGTTTTCCGGGATTCGTGGGTTTTACAATCGGAACAGATAACACCCGCTCTGCCCCTGGAATAAACAGTCTTGTTCCAATGGGTATCTGTGAAGGATCAGAAATACCATTCACCCGAGCCAGATAATCATCATTAACTGCATAAGTACGGCTGATCCGATAGAGTGTTTGTCCTGGCTTGACGGTATGATAGATGCCTGCTTCACAAGCGCTCAGAAATAGGCTGGAGAGTCCGAGAAAAAGGAAGAGAGACAGACGCATTTTTACCACGAATTTCAGCAACTCCAGCAATCCTGTCGAAGCAATTTTATCCATCCATTATTCACCAGAAAAAAATTTGTTAAGAAAAATATATAAAAAACTCGGCCGCAAGCGACAGAGTTTTAAAGGCAAAATCCTAAAACAGCTCCAGTTGCTTTCCGTGGACTTCCTTTTTATCTAATTCGACCAATTGGTTTTGCACGTACTTACAAATATTT
>JAKIUD010000059.1 GCA_021647765.1 Desulfuromusa sp.
TCGAGGTCCGAGAGATCATAAAATCTCTCATAAAGAGACCGGATATACGGCAGCAATCCTGTCCCTGTTATCATTGACAAAAAAACCTTGCAATTAAGGGGGAGACCATATACGGGACTGTCCCCAGGTTCATCGGGGGCTGTCCCAAGAAGTTTACGGGCTATGAAACTGCAGTGTTTCGCACCACAAAAGAGTAGAGCCAACAGAGGTGATATAGAATGTCCCCTTCGGTTCCCTTGTTACGTGTCCCCCGAATACGGATAAACAACCCGCACGCCCCCTAAAATCTGATAACTATTTTATCAGCGTCAGCTTAAATACATTTTTCATCAATTCAAAATGTTTGTCGAGAGAGTATAGATCGTAACGATTCTGAATCGCATTCTGAGCAATAATCAAGTCCGGAATCCCAACACCATTAATACCTTCTTTCAAGCATTGATACTGCAACTCAGTTATTTGATCCCAGATGATATTGAGCTCCAGTTTGACAACAGAATTCAATAAAGTGATGAGTTTTTGCTGTCTTTTCATTTTCAGAAAAGGAACCAGCTCCGCCAGGATAAGATCATTTACAGCAAGAATATTTTCGTCTATCAAAAAATCAAGTTTATCAGTGTTACCGTTTCCCCTGAAATAATCAATCCAGACAGAACTATCTACTAAAACCTGCATTCACGGCTCCGAACCTCATCCAGATTTATCTCCAGGTCAACTTTCCCCTTGAACTCTTTGATTCCAGCAATCTTGTTTTTTCTGATCAGTTCTTCCAGAGCGGTAATAATGACTTTTGTTTTTGTCTCAATGTGAGTTGTTTGCATAGCTTCACGTAGCAAAGTTTCGGGCAGATCCAGAGTGGTTCTCATAATGGCACCTCCGCATATATGCATAAATATAAAAAATCATGCATACAAAGTCAACTGGATAATCGCAAAAAATAGCAGAAAAAATAGGGGGCAGGAAAAAAATAGGAGCAATTTCTTTTAATCTATATCCATATTTAACATGGGCTTTGTGGATGAGTTTGTTACGTTGTTCTTTGGAGAAAAACTAGGAAAAGCTAGGTAGAGTAGAGGGCAGGTTCACTCAGCCCTCCCTCATCAGAAAAATTAGAAAAATTAGGGACGCTTCCCAGATTTAATTCTTCTTGCGTAGTTGCCCTGCCCGTTTAAGTCATTCTCTCTCCGTAATCGGGTCAGAACAATCATCTACCACTGCGGTTGTATTTTATGGATAGAATAACAACTGAAATCACCGCTTCTCACGAGTGTGCCACAAACGAAGCAGGTAAATTGTGTTTGTTTTGATTTCGTAGCGCATTTCATAACGGCCAACCAGAAATCGACGAACTTCACGTGGGGAGAATTCTTCAACTTTTTCACCAATACGAGGGTTTATCAGCAGCTTGGTCGGGGCAGCGGTGAGCATCTGGGCAGTACGTATCGCTGCCCCTTTATCCACTGCCGCCAAAAACTCATATAGCCGACCGATGTCTGACAGCGCTTTTTTTGACCATTTTAAATCCATCAACGTGGAACCTTCAACGGACTATCGGTACCGAGACTATCCGCCCAGGCTTGTACTGACTGATGGTCGATTACATTGCCAGCATCAACATCGTTTAAAGCTTCCTGTGTGAGACGGCTACGTTCCTCTTCCTGATCAATCCAGGCAGAAAGTGCCTGCCTCACAATCCAGCCCCGCGAGCGTTCAAGTCGAGCTGCCATCTGCTCAACTTTATCGGCCATTGGTAACGGAACGTGCGTCGTCAGTACTTTAGTTTTTGCCTGCGCCATATTGATTCTCCAATTTAATACCTGTCAGGTAATACGCAAAACATGACATTATGATTATATATCAATCATAATGATTAAACATGATATTGTCAAACCAAACCGGCAGTAAATGTAAGGTGTTCGCGCTTCAATGGAAGAGAGAATAATCAGAATTTGGCTTTATCTCTGTTATCCTTTAATGCGGTATGGTAATTTTATCAAACTAGGAAGCTGTAGGACTTTACAAGAATCTACTACGAAATCGTCTGATCGGTTCATATTTCCGTATATTTTCGACAAATAGCGGTGCTATCTGCTCTCAAATCTACGAAAATATGTCCTCAAACAGTCGATTTCTTGCTACGATCCGCAAAGCCCGACAGCCTCCTGGACAACTCTTTAGCGGCGCATAACTTCATGAATAAAACTCCCGACTCCAATCTGCTGGTTTTCAGCAAATATCCGCTTGCTGGAAAAGTAAAAACCCGACTTATTCCAGCGCTTGGAGCTGAAGTAGCGGCACAACTCCATCGGCGGTTGGCAGAATCAGCCATAGACATGGCTCAATCATGGACCCGAGAAATTTCAAGAAACACAACTCGCGTCACCGTCCACTATACCGGAGCGGAAGAAAAAGATTTTTGCAGCTGGCTCGGTTCTGACCTCGATTATCAGGAACAGCCTGCCGGTAATCTGGGACGACGGATGTGTTTCGCCTTCGAGAGTGCCTTTGAATGTGGAATTAAGCACGTCATCGGAATCGGAACCGACGTTCCTGCCCTTACACCTGCCCTTCTACGACAAGCAGACAAAAACCTCAAAGATCACGATGTTGTTCTTGGGCCAGCCGCCGATGGTGGTTACTACCTCATAGGTATGAACTCTTTTCATCCGGAACTGTTTGTCGGAATTGACTGGGGAACCGGGCAAGTGTATGCACAAACGCAGAAGATCTGTATCCGTTTCGGTCTCCGGACTGCTGATTTATTGATGTTAAATGATGTCGACCGGCCAGAAGACTTGAGGACACTAAGAGATGATCCACGCTTTAGCGACATCGTTGGAAAAAGGTGAAAGCCATGAATATCATCAATCAAAATAGAATAAAAATCTTAGGCCCATTCTTTTTCGTTATTTATTTCCTGCTCTTTTCGACCCTCTCTGCTGTTGCTGAACAAAAAGATCCCCTTGCACCAATCCAGATCGGACTTTTTTCCGAAAACAGTCTTAACGGCTGGAAAGAAAAGAAGTTCGTCAATCAAACCAGTTATCGACTGGTGAAGCAGGATAACCAAACGGTGCTTCAAGCAAAAGCCGAAGCCTCTTCATCCGGATTGTTCAAGAAAGTCGTGGTCGACTTGACAACCCACCCATACCTCAATTGGAGATGGAAACTTGAAAAGGGACACCCTCCTCTAGCAGAAAGAACGAAAGAGGGTGATGATTACGCAGCTCGCATCTATGTTATTGTCAAGGGCGGGCTGGCTTTCTGGAAAACCAAGGCAATAAATTATGTCTGGTCTTCAACAGAAGAAAAGGGGGCAACCTGGCCCAGCGCATTTGCTGGAAATTACGCAATTCTTCTGGCTGTTCGGTCCCCTGAGGATAAAAAAGGTATCTGGTATCAGGAAAAACGCAACGTTTATGAAGATTTTAAGAAAATCTTTGGTGAAGAAATTAAAAAAATTCAGGCGGTTGCAATTATGACCGATAGTGATAATTCAAAGGGATCAGTTCGAGCCAGTTATGGTGATATCAGCTTCACCGCCGACTGAAATCTTTGTAAATCCACCTGAAATCCTATTCAAGGCATCAATATGACATACAACCCACAACTCTGGAAACGGTATGAATTTGATCAATTACCAATTTATATTCGTACCGACCGCCCCACCTGGTTTGTCCCCAATCGAAGTGGCGATGAACTGTTAAAACTATCTGACAAGCAAAGCGACCACATTTACCGGGATAAATTTTTGAACAGGTTGCCTGATGCTCCTGCCAACAATTATTCCGGTCGTTATCAATATCTGAAAACCGATCAGCTGAAAGAACTCTGGTTACATATTACCAATCACTGCAACCTCAGCTGTCAACATTGTCTGTTTGCCTCTGGTCCCGATTCGACTGAAGAGATGAGTGGCGCACAGATTTTAAGCCGCGCAGAGGAAGCGGTACAGTTGGGTTGCCGAATTTTTGCCTTAACGGGTGGCGAGCCGTTTTTTCACCCGGAGATTTCTGAAATCCTGACCGGTTTGCTTAGATTCCCCGATTGCCATGTGGTTATCCTGACCAACGGATTGCTGTTGGAACAGATGCTGACGGACGATTTTGATCTAAACCGGATTCATTTGCAGATCAGCGTCGATGGTCTGGATGATCGGCATGATGCAATTCGTGGTCAGGGAACTTTTGTGCAGCTGAAAAAACAGTTATTGGCTCTAAAACAACGTGGTATTCCATTTACCTTGTCGATGTGCGTGGAACAACGCAATCTACGGGACATGGCAGATCTGGTTGATTTTGCCGTTGAAGTTGGCGCAAGCAACCTCCACTATCTCTGGTATTTTATCCAGGGACGCGGCACAACAGCAGGATTTGTCCCCCCAAGTGAAATTTTCCCCCAGTTTATTGCTGCTGTGGAAAAAGCTGAACAACTGGGTCTTCAGATTGATAATTTGACCGCACTGCAAACGCAGATTTTTGCCCCGGCAGGGACAATCCACGATGGTAGCGGCAGCGGCTGTGAATCTGCAGCCATTGGGCCAGATGGAAATCTTTACCCATCGGCAGCTCTGGTTGGCAATCAGAAACTGCTAACACCGCTATCAGGAAGAAGCCTTGCCGAAGCCTGGCACAACAGCCCCGCATTAAACCAAATCCGTAGAGCAACAGTTGCTAAACTCGATGATCCACTGCGTTATTTTACTGGCGGCGGGGATCTGGATCACTCCTGGATTCACGGCAATCAGTTTTCTGGAACTGACCCCTATCTTCCCCTCTATGAGCAAATTATTTTCTGGCTGATTCACCGCGAAGCAACCCGCCTTCCTGAAAGAGAGCAGCCTGGTTTGAAATTAAAAATGGGTGACATTCTGGAAAGCTGCGGGGCTCACGGTCACGTTGCTCTAACCCATGCCAATTGCCTGTTAGCCATTGCCGACCAAAACAGTCGTACGGTGGTAAAAAATTATTACCGTGCTGCAGCGACTGAGACTAAAGAGGATATCCTCAACCCGGTCTGCTATGTCGATGAGGACATCTCACACATTCCGGAAAAATATCGTTTCCGCGGTTATGGCTGTGGCAGTCCGGTTCTGGATGCGGAAATCAAGACCGGTGAAACAGTTGTTGATCTGGGCAGTGGGCGGGGTATTGAAATTTTTATTTCAGCTCGACTGGTTGGCCACAAGGGGCACAGTATCGGGGTTGATATGCTTGATCCGATGCTTACAATTGCAGAACAGGGGGCGGTGGATGTGCGTAAAAACCTTGGCTATAACAACATCGAATTCCGCAAGGGTTATCTTGAAGACTTACCATTGGAAAATGCAACGGTCGATCTGATGCTCTCCAACTGTGTGATGAATCTCTCCTCAGATAAACGTCAGGCTTTTGCCGAAATTTTCCGTTCACTCAAACCGGGAGGACGACTGGTTATCTCGGATGTTGTCTGCGAAGAGGAACCAGATGCCGCAATCCGCAACGATGCAGAGCTACAAGGGGAGTGTATTGCCGGAGCGTTACTGCAGAAAGACTTGGTTGGGCTTTTGGAAGAAACCGGGTTTACCGATGTCCGTCTGTTGAAACGGTTCCCCTACCGTGTCGTCCGTGACCATCCATTTTTCTCTCTCACTTTTTCCGCCTGGAAACCGGGAGAAAGTGACCTTGTCCCGGTCATTTACCGTGGGCCATTACCGCAGTTACCGTTATCGGACGGAACATTTCTATTCCCCGGACAAAAAACCCTGATTGCCAGAAATCTGGCAGAACACCTTGATGAACACATTTTTCTTTTGGATTGTGATGATGGCAGTGTCACCAATCTGGATCTGGCAGACGGCTGTGCCTGTGCGTTACCTCCAGAAGTGGCAACATCACCAGCACCTTCTGTTCTTAAATACCGCTCCGGCTGCATGGTTTGCGGCAACGATTTGCTCTATCCTGACAAAGAGGTTGAGCTGGTTTGTCATTATTGCGGACAACACGCTATTGCTAATGCCCACTGTGACAAAAAACATTTTGTCTGTGATCATTGCCACAGTGAGGATGCTCTGAATGTCATGGAGCATCTCTGCGAGGAATCAACTGAAACCGATATGCTGGAAATCCTGGCACGCCTGCGAAAACATCCATCGATTCCGGTTCATGGGCCGGAGCACCACGCCTTGATGCCGGCAATTATCGTCACGGCCTATCGTAACAGTGGGGGAAAAATTGAGGATGATCTGATCGCTACAGCGATCCGGCGCGGTCATCAGATTATTGGTGGAAGCTGTGCATTTACCGGCATCTGTGGTTCAGCATCTGGGGTCGGTATCGCCTTCAGTCTGCTGTTGCAAGCCAACCCGGTCAAGGCGGAACAGCGCCAGATTGTCCAGAAAATCACGCAACAGGTTCTGGCTGATATTGCTGAACTCAGAGCAGCTCGTTGCTGCCAGCGCGATTGTTGGCTGGGATTGAAAAAAGCCGCAGAGCTATCCAAAGAATATTTGCCAATCCCATTACAAGCCGATGCGGTGATCGGTTGCTATCAACGGCAGCAAAATAAAGAGTGCATCGGCATGGATTGTCCGGTTTTACGAGAACAAGAGGAGGTCGCGTCACAAACAAGATGCAGTTAGGTCTGCTGATTTTATTTAAAAGTCATTTCTTAGTTGCGACATCTTGTTCGACAAGCTATATTTCTAATTACAAAAATGGCAACAGTAGAGAAACACTAGTGAAATTACTTTTTTCAAGCAGATAATTCAGGATAGACGATAGTCGTTACTCCGGAGAAGGATGCCAACATGTCAGACAGATTTCAAACAATTTTCCGTGAATATCAGGAAGTATCCACAAGATACGATGTAGAACATGAAGCCATCTGGTTATATTTCAATCCTCAAAAGAGACCTTGTTTTTCCAGTGTCCTGTTGCGGGAAGCCCATGAGATACAACATGCCATTATCAATTATTTTAAGGCCAACAGAACGGAACCAAAATATCCGGTCCGTTACATGATTCTTGCTTCACAAATACCGGGAGTTTTTAATCTTGGTGGTGATCTGAATTTATTCGTTCAATTGATCGTTGATCAAAACCGGGAACAGCTCTTTGAGTATGCTAAAAGCTGTATTGATATCTGCTATCTCAATGCGGTTAACCTTCATCTACCCCTAACAACGATATCACTGGTAGAAGGTTCAGCCCTGGGTGGAGGTTTTGAATCCGCAATATCGAGCAATGTCGTTGTCGCCGAAAGACATGCACAAATGGGGTGCCCTGAAATTCGGTTTAACCTTTTCCCAGGAATGGGGGCATACAGTTTTCTGTCACGAATTCTTGGCATGAAGAAAACAGAAAAAATATTGCAGGAGGGAAAAGTCTACACAGCCGCAGAATTTTATGACATGGATATCATTGATGTTCTGGCAGAACCCGGTGAGGGTGGTGATGCTGTCAATCGATTCATAAAAAAACACCGCCGGGCAGGTAACGGCATGCGGGCAATTAGAGAAGTGAGTCAATTTTACAGCCCGATCTCCTATGAAGAACTCATTGGAATCACAAAAATCTGGGTCGATGCCGCGTTGCGCTTAACTCGCAAAGACCTGCGTACCATGGAACGTCTGGTCTCAGCACAAAACAATGGCAACTACCTGCCTGATATGCAAACGCAAAGTGTACCCTTTCTCCGGACAAAACAGGATCGCCGCATTAGCGATCAAGATGCTCCCTTGTCTGCCTCTGATGAAAGCCTCTTTCAATTCGAAACAGACAGGCGAACATCCAGTGACAGACGTTTGTATAATTGAGTGGTTCTAAAAAGAAAAATCTGGCGTGTCAACGCCACCTACTCCCCCAATGTGAGAGGGTGGCGCGAAACGTCAGATGAGGGGGAAATAAAAAAATCAGGCTTTCCCGGCACTGCCAAGAACCGCCTCGTTCTTATGTTTAATCAAGCGGATCAGTTCTTTGCGCGCTGCTCCCAGATATTTACGGGGATCGAACTCAGATGGGTTATTCGAGAGGAATTCACGCACTTTTGCGGTAACGGCCAAGCGACCATCTGAGTCGATATTTATTTTACACACCGCACTGGCCGCAGCCTTGCGCAGCTGATCTTCTGGAACGCCAACAGCTCCATCCATCTTGCCGCCATACTGATTGATCAGTGCGACATATTCAGGAACAACACTGGATGCACCGTGCAAAACAATCGGAAAGCCGGGAATCCTTTTTTCACACTCTTCAAGAATATCAAAGCGGAGTGGTGGAACAGATTCTCCTTCCTTGAGCTTGAATTTATATGCACCATGGCTGGTACCAATCGAAATTGCCAGAGAATCGACACCGGTTTTTTTGACAAAATCCTCAACTTCATCAGGCTGGGTATAGGTCGATTTTTCGGCAACCACTTCATCCTCAATCCCGGCCAGGACACCAAGTTCACCCTCAACGGTAACATCATGAGCATGGGCATAATCAACCACCTGACGGGTCAGTGCAACGTTTTCATCATAAGAAAGATGAGATCCATCTATCATGACTGAAGAAAAACCGGATTCGATACAACTTTTACAAAGTTCAAAGGAGTCGCCATGATCCAGATGGAGAACAATTGGAATGTCAGCACCCATTTCCTTTGCCATCTGCACCGCACCTGTCGCCATATAACGAAGCATGGTTTCGTTAGCATAGCTCCTGGCTCCCTTACTGATCTGGAGAATCACTGGTGATTTGGTTTCTGCACAGGCGGTAATAATTGCCTGCAGTTGTTCCAGATTATTGAAATTATAGGCAGGAATAGCATATCCACCATCGACCGCTTTACTAAATATTTCCCGCGAATTCACCAACCCTAAATCTTTGTAACTGACTGCGTCACCCATTGTTTAATCCTCCATGAAAATTGCGGATAAAAAGACCATTAATGCCCACCGGAAAGAAAGTTGCAAAAGCAATTAAGTTAAATTAGTATACGCATGTTTTGAGAGTACGGAAAGATAAACTTCCCACCATTTACTGACAATAACACACGATGAAAGGGTTGGCACAGCATGGTCGATACAAAAACTGGTGAATATTTCAATGAGTGGAAGGAACGTGAAGCAGTTGCCGAAGCGATGGCTCCGTTAATTGGTAATCTTTATCGCGATCAGGAGGTGATTTGTACCGTCTTTGACCGAACTTTGGTCAACCAGTCGACCATCGAGATTTTGCGCGCGCATCGCTTTGCTCGGCAAATTATAAGTCGTGAAATTTGGGTTAAGGATACCTACCCGATTCTCCAAGCCATGAGCAAATTAGATCTTGCCCCCGCACGAGTCGATCTGGCAAAGCTGGCTCTCCGGTATCAGGAACAGAAGAATGAAGACGTTGATACATTTGTCGCCGAACAACTTAAAGGATTGAACACTGGGAAAAGTCATCAGTTAAGTGAACCACGCGATGTCGTACTTTACGGTTTTGGTCGTATCGGACGCTTGCTCGCCAGAATTCTTATTGAACAGGCTGGTGGTGGCAATAATCTCCGTTTGCGAGCAGCTGTTGTCCGGAAAGGGAGTGAAGATGATCTGACAAAACGTGCCAGTTTACTCCGACGAGATTCAGTTCATGGCCACTTTAAGGGAACTATCAGAATAGATAAGGAAGAAAATGCCATCATTGCAAATGGTAATATGATCCGAATCATTTATGCAGATGCCCCCGAGGATGTTGACTACGCAAAATACGGGATAGAAAACGCAATCGTCATCGACAACACTGGCAAGTGGCGAGATCGTGAAGGTTTGGGGCGCCATATCAAAACTAAAGGAGCTTCGCAAGTCCTATTGACGGCACCAGGAAAGGGCGACATCCCGAACGTGGTTTATGGCGTTAATAATGAGTTGCTGGAAACTGATGAAGCAATTCTTTCTGCAGCCAGTTGTACGACTAATGCAATTGTTCCAGTGCTTAAAGCGGTCAACGATAGGTTCGGTATCGAATCAGGTCACATTGAAACCTGTCACAGCTATACCAACGACCAGAATCTGATTGATAACTACCACAAGAAAGAACGCCGGGGTCGAAGTGCCCCGTTAAATATGGTTATTACCGAAACCGGTGCGGCCAAAGCCGTTGCCAAGACTTTGCCAGAATTGGCTGGGAAGCTGACTGGAAATGCAATTCGGGTTCCCACCCCAAATGTTTCGCTGGCAATCCTCAACCTTACGTTAAGGAAAGAGACCACCGTTGAAGAGTTGAACAACTACCTGCGTGATATATCCCTGAACTCACCTCTGCAGGATCAAATCGATTATACTAATTCACCAGAAGCAGTTTCTACTGACATGGTGGGTTCAACCTACGCTGGAATCGTTGATTCACTCGCTACAATTGTTCAAGGTAACCGCTGTGTCCTCTATATCTGGTACGATAACGAATATGGTTACAGCTGTCAGGTCATCCGGATTGTTGAAAAGGTATCGGGAATCAATTTAGAGCACTGGCCTAAATAAAATCAGCCTCCTCTCTAATTTAAACGGGCTTTCCTTGCAGGATTGCCCGTTTTTTTATGGGCATTTGCCATAGAAACATCGGGAAATAACCAACAAGCAAATAAAGTCTGGCTTAAATATCTACTTGAGATTGTCTTCCTTTGTAAAAACAATCCAGCTCTTTCACCTTATTTTCAGTAGGTTAACTCCCATTTTCTTACAAACCAGAAGGTCAATCCTTTTATGGCACGTATTTCGCTCTAATGTGGGGATCAATTGGAATTGAATCTATTCATTTATTTTTGCAAGTGGGGAAAGTAATGATTTATTGTTCCGTCTCAGAAAAATCTGATCTAGCAATTCTGAACTCTAGAGCAAGCCACCTGAAAGAGGGATTGAAACAATCGTCGGTTGGTCAACAATCGACCCGACAACTGGAAGGAATGGCAGAAGCTATTGCACGGCAACTTAGACTTGAGGAACAAACCATGGAAAAAGTTGGACTGTCTCTGACTTCTATCCACCTGGATGAACACAAGAAGATGTTGGAAGCAATCTCCTTATTGGAATTCAGTTGGAAGGCAAAGCGAATCAGCGATGACGTCTACTGTAAAGCGCTTAATTATAAATTTGAATTTCATCAGCACTATTTCGATGAACCACAGTTACTGTTGCTTGCTAGAGAAAACTGCGATCCTGAATAAATCAAAATCTATATTTCAGAAAAAAGGCAAAAAAAGCTGACCCATTATCCGGATCAGCTTTTTTATTATTTATACAAACCGTTTAGTTAAAACGCTTCATTGCACGTTGCTTCTTCCGCAAACGACGCTGAGCTTCTTTCTCTTTACGTTTACGCTTGATGCTTGGCTTCTCGTAAAATTTACGTTGTTTCATTTCACGAAAGAGACCCTCTTGCTGCAACTTACGTTTGAGAACTTTAATTGCTTTTTCAACGTTACCATCAATAACAGTGATTTCCACTGACAATCACCCCACTTTCCTTCTATTCTTTGTAGAGCTCCCTCCACAAGAGCTGGAACATATACCTTCTGCTCCGGGCTAAGTCAAGACTTTTTCAGCAAGGCAACCTTGATTCCACCATTTGAGAAGCGGAGCAATGGAGAAAAAGAGGTACTGGTCGACTTGATCAGTTCCGACTCGGGACAAACGATCGCCCCCTGCCAATCAGCAAAAGTCTTTCCGTAAATTCTGTCTAAATCATGATACAGAGATTTCAAACTTGCATTTTTACCGATTCGCTCTCCATAAGGGGGATTGCATATCATCAACCCGGATGAAAACTGCGGTTGAAGCTGCTGCATATTACCGCAGGACAACTGAATCGATCCATCCAGACCAATCTTTTTTAAATTCAACTGTACCGCTGCAATTGCTCTCGGATTGTTGTCAACCGCAATAATAGGAGCTGGCAGTGTCGATTTTTCTTCCCGCTGTGCCTCTATCAGCAACTGTCGCCATAATCCCGGACGATACTTCGGCCAATTCATAAAAGCAAAATCACGCCCCGTCCCCGGAGCGCGGTGCAAAGCAATCAATGCGGCCTCTATAGAAAAAGTTCCTGAACCAGTCATCATATCAAGCAGCGGGGATGAGCCATCGTACTCGCACGCTAACAGACATCCCGCGGCTAAGGTTTCACGCAATGGAGCAGCAACCCTGGCCTGCCGATAACCACGCCGGTGCAGGTGTTCTCCTGAACTGTCAATGGAAACCTGACAGTAATTATCATTCATTCTGAGGTAGATTTTCTGTACTGAACCTTTTTCTCCCTGCTTTTTTTCACCCAATACTTTGGTCATAGCGGCTGCACAGACGTCCGCAATTCGACTGGTGTGGGTCAATCGAGAACCACGACTTGCAACCCTGATTTCATAGGCAACCCCTGGTTTGACGAAGCGTCCCCAAGGCAACCGTGACAACCGTTGGAACAAGATTGGAAAATCACGCGCGGCGACCCCTCCCACTCGAACCAGGATCCGCGAAGCGCTACGCAACCATAAGTTGGCCAGATATAACTCCTGCAGGCCGCCTTCAAATTCAACACCGCCGCGAATTATATTGGCTGGCTGGATGCCAAGAGCAGCTAATTCTCCAGCACAGATACTTTCAAAGCCGGGCGCAGTCACGACAAAACAATCATTTTTCTGTTTCTGCATCAATACCTCCGACAGTGAAAATAACAAATTCAGGTTAAGTTGTTAAGATTTTTAACTTTTCTTTCGAGAAAAGATATATTTTCAATATATTTAATTATTGGTTTGTTCTTATCTGAAAAAAACGATAAAATATCACTATTCCGAATCAACAACCTCAAATGAGATCCTTACTGTAAGTCATGAGATCGGATCAACAGCATGAACTATCAACGCTATTTTAAGTCGGGTCAACAGCTTCTACTTAAAGTACAAAATGACGCAAAAGAAGAACAGCAGCGGACAGAATTGATGACGGTATTTGTTGTTTCCCTGGAGGAAGATTCTCTCGTCCTCTCCCTCCCCTATGGTACAGATGCCGTTGAACACTACCCCTTTAGTGTAGGACTCTCCTTTGAAATCAGCACTGAAGTCATGGGATTGGGAATTAGAACAACAGGGATATTTGAGAAAAAGGTTGATGGAAACAAGTTTATTGTGAAGCTCAGTCCCAATTTAGAAATGTTTCAACGTCGCATCAGCCAACGGTTCGATTGCCAACTCGGTGTCCGTTTCAGCCGAGCCGCCAAAACCCTGCAAACAATGCGAGAGATCTGGGAGAAGAATATTGAAGTTCTCCATAGCCCCGAAGCACCTCTCCTTTTTGATGGCTTCAAAATGTGTCGGATTAATATCAGTTCTGGAGGAATGCGATTCACCATAAAACCACCGGGGGATCAAGGAGAGCTCTGTCTGGTTCTTGTCAATTTAGAGGATGGCAACCCCCCAGTCTGCGCCATTGCTGAAGTTGTCTGGGTCTGTATGCAAGACGATGCAGCTGTCACTGCCGGGATGCGTTTCATCAATATTTTGAGTGAAGATCAACAGAGAATTGATAATTTTATTGCTAAAGCAAAAAAAATTCAAAAACAAATTGATCAGTAAATCATCCGCTCCGCGCTACGTTTCGGGATGGACATAAATACCGTTCTGAGCTATAAAAACTTAACGGTCATCCGACCACCTCACCAACCAGGAAAGCCGCAATGCCGCAGGTGACTGAAACAGAAGTTTTTCGAGCATGCCGAACCCTGTTCGGTGCTGAACTCCAGTTAAACAGGGACTTTCTCTCTTATCTACAACCAGCTGGTGTTCGCTCTGCCTATCGTAAAAAAGCGAAGACAACTCACCCTGATCGTTTCGCAATTTCTGCCATTGACACCCGCAAAAAACAACAGCGCTTGTTTCAGGATTTGAATCAGGCTCATCAAACCGTTCAAATCTATCTGAAACAGCGAAAAATGTTTCCCAGCAACTATTTCTCTTACAACCACCCGGCATATACACAACCAAGCCGTCATCGTCAGGGCTCGCCCGACCAACATCAACAGCGTAACCTCCTTCCAGCGCGACCATTGCAGTTTGGTTTATTCCTCTATTATCAAAAAATTATCCCATTTAAAGCGATCGTTGCGGCAATCAACTGGCAAAGACGGCAGCGCCCGATACTGGGTGCAATCGCCAAACGCTGGGGCTGGCTAAATGATAAAAAAATTCATATAATCATTAATCATCGTAGCGGTTTCCGCAAATTTGGTGAACGGGCAGAGCAGCTTGGACTCCTCAACCAGCAACAAGTTCGCACCCTCCTCTTTCATCAGCGCAGCCAACAAATGCAGATGGGACAGTACTTTGTAGAACAGGGATATTTTGACAATGAAACCCTCAATCAACATCTCCTGCAACTTGCCGAGCACAACCTAACCTTTCGCAACGGGTTCAGTGGTCAATACTATTTTTTTCACCGTAGCTAATAAGCAGATACTATCTATCCTGATTCCATATAATCTAGTTTTTCATTCTACTTAAAGGAGATCACCATGGGCTTTCTGGCCACATCTGCCAGTATTTGTTATTTTCAGGTAACCGGTTCACTTAATCCGCAAGAAAAATTTCAGGATTTGCAAGAGAAACTGGCCGCAGAGGGATTTCGCTCGATTGAACAATCTTCTGATGAATTATCAACTGGCTGGGTTCAGCTGGATGATTACGATTGCAGTGATTTCACCTCTCCCAACAGCTGTTGGCGTGACCACTATTTATGTTTCAGCTTACGACAGGATCGTCGCCGAATCCCTGCTGCATTGTTAAAACGCAGAGTCATTCAACTCCGGGAAAAATTTCTGGCGGAGCAACCGACTCTGAACTATGTTCCAAAGGGGGAAAAGGAGCAGATTCTTGATCAAGCACGTAGCTCACTTCTATCTCGCACCCTGCCAACACCCTCTTTTTATGATGTCATCTGGGATACCGATCGGCAGTTACTCAGATTCTGCTCCCTTGGTCAGAACACCATTGACAGTTTCCAGGGATTATTTCACCAAACCTTTCCCGGCTTGCGGCTGCAATTGTTTCATCCTCTGGCGCGAGCAACACAAATTCTACCAGAAGAACTTCGTAAAACATTACAACAAGCCAATAAAGCCCAAACTGAGAATATTCTGGAACAGATTGAAGCCAACCGCTGGCTGGGAATTGATTTTCTACAATGGCTATTTTATCGTACCCTCAATTCTGATTCCCGCTATCAGGTTACAACCTCCGGTCCACTCATGGAGAAACAGCCCTTTACCGCTTTTCTTGACAACCGTCTAGTTTTGGTTGGTGGTGGTCAGGAGGGAGTACAAAAAATTGTGGTGGCTGGCCCGCAAGATAATTATTTGGAAGTTAAAGCGGCGCTACGTCAAGGCAAACAACTTGAAGAAGCAACAATTCATTTACAACAGAATGAAGATGATGCCTGGAAATTGACTTTAAAAGGGGAACGTTTCCAATTTGGCAGTTACCGCACTCCGATGATCCGTCCGGAAAAAGAGCCGAACGACGATCCTCAAGTTGAAGCAGAAGCAGCCTTTTTTACCAAACTGGCGGCAGTTGAAGAAGGTGAGCAAATGTTCAATAGTTTGCTGAAAATATTTCTGGAATTGCGCCTGGGAGAGCAATGGAAAACCGAACAAACAACGATCCTGACCTGGTTGGAAGAATAGAAATAATTCAGCGGAACTTTTACTCTGGTGCGAAACTGCTATGCTTAGACAGAAGATGGTTTTTTATGTGGAAAAAGAAAAAATCATGGGAGCCCTATGAAGTTTCGCACCAGACTTTTAATCCTGCTATTAACGATCTCCCTGCTCCCTTTGAGTCTGAGTTTTCTTTTCCAGCGTGCCTCAATGCTCCATTTTGGCAACAAACTCGCCAGCGATACCCACGTTCTACTTAATAGCAGTGCGACAACCCTCCTCCATACCTTAGTCGATGACTTTGGACGAATCCTTAAACGGGATAAGGCAATGGGGTTACTGACTCTGCAGATTCAAGCACAGGCAGTTGAATGTAGACTCTCGTCTGCCCTTCCAGAACATCCCAAACCAATCTTTTTTTCTGCTGACTATGCCTCCCCAGAGAATCAGCCAAAAGATTTGCTAGGGACACAAAAACGTAAACGGATAAATAAAGATGGCAAGCTGGTTCCGATTCCTGTTTCCTATTCCCAGCAAGTCATATTTCTCGCTCAAGGAATAAAACCATCTGAGGTCACTGAAGAGCTCCAAAAAATAAGTAGCATGCCCGAAGTTTACAAGACCTTACACGATATCCAACCCGATCTGTTTCTCTGGCAATACACCGCACTGGAATCTGGAATTCATTCCAGCTATCCTGGTAAGGGGGGCTACCCACCAGAGTATGACCCCCGTCAGCGTCAGTGGTACAAGGATGCTGCAGCAAAAGGGGAACCGATCCAACAAATCCTCACGGATCTAACCACAGGCTCCCTGATCTTAACCCTGGCAAGACCAATATATACTGCTGATGGAAAATTGGCGGGAGTCACTGCTCTGGACATTGACTATCGACAATTTTTTGCTGATTGGAGTATCCCGGATGAATGGGTCAATGATGCTAAAAGTATGGTTCTTATTTATCACGAAGACCAGCCTGACCCAAGGCAACGGTTGGAAGTTCTGCTCCGCAAACAGAGCGAATACCGTTCTCTGGATTGGCGGATACCAGTTGAACATGAGTATCTGGATATAACCGACCCGCAATTACAAGATCTTCAGCTAGACCTTTTGAGTGGGACTTCCGCCGTCAGAAAAATTACCTATCAGGGACAAGAATCACTCTGGGCCTATGGTTCTCGAAATGGAGATAAACCCTTCCCTTTAGTTATTGTCCCTTATCAACAGATAATCGCCAAAGCAGTCAATGCTGAAAAGTACGTCAACCAGCAAATATCCTCGAGCCTCAAAATCAGTGCTGCTTTAACCATACTTGTCGTCGCTGCCGCCATTCTGTTAGCAATTATTCGCTCCCGCAAGGTCACCCAACCAATTATGCAGCTCGCAACAGCTGCAAATCAACTGGCAGAAGGAAACTTTGATGCTCAGGTCAAGATTCATACCGGAGATGAACTGGAAAACCTCGGCACTATTTTTAATAACATGGGCACCAGCCTGAAGGAACGGGATCAGATGAAACAGTCCCTGGCGTTAGCTAAAGAGATACAGCAGCAGCTACTGCCTGATTCAGCACCCACCTGCCCCAATTTCGACCTGGCAGCACAAAGTCTCTACTGCGATGAAACTGGTGGCGATTATTTCGACTTCATTGAACTGAAATATTCTGAGCAACAGCGATTTGGCCTGGCGGTTGGAGATGTTTCCGGTCATGGAATTGGATCTGCACTGGTGATGGCAACCGCCCGTGGGGTCCTCCACTCACTGGTTGACCTGCATAAGTCCGACCTGGAAGTACTCGCAAGTGAGTTCAACAACCAGCTCTGCCGGGGTATTGATAATGCCTATTTCATGACCCTGTTTTATGGTGTTCTCAACCCGGAGGAACAATCCCTGATTTGGATATCAGCCGGACATGCACCGGTTTTTCTCTACCGTGCAGAGGGTCTGGTTGAAGAACTTTCCAGTTCTGGAATTCCACTGGGGATTATTGAAGACACTCAGTATGAAATGAGCCCGATCACAAAACTTTCACCAGGAGATATTCTGTTGATCGGTACTGATGGCATCTGGGAGAGCCGCAATATGGAGGAAGAGATGTTCGGCATTGACAGGGTAAAAGAGCTCTTGATTCGATATGCTAAAGCTGATGCCGAAACCATTACCGAGCAACTCATTTCAGAATTGAACAGCTTCAGAGGAGAACATTCTCAGGATGATGATATCACTTTGATGGTGGTTAAGGCATCTTAAAAAGCACCCCGCCGCAAGCAGCGGGGTATTAACTACGCAGATCCTTCGCTGACCTCCAGCCAGCTTTCGCCCCAAGGGGACGGGGAATTGAACCTGCAGCGATTAAATCCCGTGGTGAGCTATTTCACTAAAGTGACAGGTATTCAGCCACAAAATCCGCGTCCTTATCACCACGCCCGGACATATTTATCAAAATTGTCTGATCCTTTGGCAGAGTCTTGGCCAATTTCATTGCATAAGCTACCGCATGGGCACTTTCCAAAGCGGGAATTATCCCTTCCAGACGAGATAATGTCATAAAAGCATCGAGACATTCTTTGTCATCAATCGTCTCGTAACTGACGCGCTTGACATCCTTCAAGTAACAATGTTGTGGGCCGACGCCAGGGTAATCCAGACCAGAAGCGATGGAATAAACTGGCAACGGATTCCCTTTATCGTCTTGCAAGTTATAACATTTAAAACCATGCAGAGCCCCTTTGCTCCCAAGAGTCAGCGTTGCGGCATGATCAGGCGTATCCAGCCCCTTACCCGCCGGCTCGACACCAATCATTTTAACATCTTCGTCGCCAAGAAAAGCAGTAAACAGACCGATAGCATTTGATCCGCCACCAACACAGGCCATGACATAATCGGGTAAACGTCCCTCTTTTATCTGAAACTGTTCCCGTGCTTCATTCCCGACAACCGTCTGGAAATCTCGCACCATTTTCGGAAATGGATGTGGTCCGACCACTGAACCTATAGCATAGAAAAAGTTAACTGGATCTTTCAAGTATTCTTCAAAGGCACTATCAACAGCATCTTTTAGAGTTCTGGTACCACGGCTGACCGGAACCAGCTTACAACCTAGAATCTTCATTTTGGTGACATTCGGATGCTCTTTTTTGATATCGATTTCCCCCATGTGGATTTCACACTCAATACCAAGCAAAGCGCAGGCGGTAGCCAAAGCGACTCCATGCTGCCCAGCACCTGTTTCAGCCAGCACTTTGGTTTTCCCCATATGTTTGGCCAGCAACGCTTCACCCAGACAATGATTGATTTTATGTGCGCCGGTATGGTTCAAATCCTCACGTTTCAGAAAAATCCGCGCACCACCCTGCTGCTCAGTCAAACGCTTGGCAAAATAGATCGGGCTGGGTCGCCCGACATAATCGGTGTAAAGTCCTTGCAGTTCAGTTTGAAATGCCTCTGTTTTTCTGACCTTTTCATAGGAATCATCAATCTCATCCATGATTGCTTTCAATTCGGGTGGGATAACCTGTCCACCATATTCACCGAAGTAACCATCATTATTGGGCATTTCTAAAAATTGCATCGCCATTTTCTCTCCTTTTGGATATTTACATTATATAAAAAGCTGCAGCTCAACAAGACTGTGCTGTACTAGTACGCTGATACATTAAAGGCAAGGAGGAAGATGTGTCAAGAATATCTGCTAAATAAAAAAATCCGCAACCGATATAGACACCAGCTGCGGATAAAGAAATCAATCAGATCGATGAATTTCCTGATCAGGGTTCGTGAGAATGAACTTTGATCTGATTCAAGTTTCAAATACGCATATATTTCTGATGTTCAAAATCAGTGACAGTCGTCCGATATTCATCCCATTCAGCAATTTTGAGATTTAGGTAGTTATTGAATAAATCTTCTCCCAAAGCTTGCGGCAGGAAAGTACTTTTTTCAGCTTCCATTAATGCCGGATAAAAATCGCGGGGGAGAAACCGCTCATCAAGCACCTTAACTTGTGACTCTTTTTTGTAAGTACTCCCCATGTCGGGTGATCCAGCATCGGCCTTGGTCGCAATACCATCAAGACCAGCAAAAATCAGGGTAGCAAACTGCAGATAAACATTACCGGTAGCATCGGGGCATCTCAATTCTAACCGGGTCGCCTGAGTCGATAAAGCATGAGGGATACGAACCATTGAACTACGATTCTGCAATCCCCAACCGCGCACGATCGGTGCTTCTTTACCCAGAACGTAGGCCTTATAGGAATTGACCGTTGATGCCTGCACAATCGACATCGCCCGGGCATGAGTGGTCAGCCCACCGATGAAATTCATCAGCATGTCGCTCAAGCCATGAGCACTGTTTGCGTCGTAGCAGAGGCTGTTACCCTCAAGATCAGAAAAAGAGGTATGAATATGAAAAGCATTACGGTTGAGACCAGTAAAAGGTTTCGACATAAATGAAGCGTGTAGATTGTATTGTGCTGCCACTTCTTTGGTGACAAATTGAAATAGAATCGTTCGGTCGGCAACAGTTAACGGATCTCCTGGCTCAAGATTTATTTCATGCTGCGATGAAGTCACTTCGTGGTGAGTTTTCTCGTACTGAACGCCACATTTTTCCAGAACATTAACAATTTCCTGCCTCACGACATCACCAACATCGGTCGGTGATGAACCGAAGTAGTCAAGCTTATCGGTATGAATATCACCATTCATTTCATCGCCGTTAAACAGAAAAAATTCGTGCTCCGGCCCCATCAAAAATTTAATTTTGTTGGCGTTGGCCGCGGTTTCAACCGCCCGCTCCAACGCATAACGCGGATCAACAGAAGTGCGTGAGCCATCCTGATTAAACAGTTGCCCGACAAAAAAACCGATCTTGCGATCACCAAAATCGACCAGACGAAAACTCTCCAGAACCGGTTTTAAAATCCGGTCACTGTTATCAACAGTAGCTATCCCTGCAATGGAACTGCCATCAATACCGACACCATTTTTCATGATGTTTTCAATTTCATTCGGATTGACCGAAAGATTCTTCAACCGGCCGTTCAGATCGGTAAAAAACAGTTTAGTATTGTAGGCCTGTTTTAATTGTTCCTTGATTTTTGGCAGCGACGTGTCACACATTGTTATTCTCCATATTTGGGTGATGGACATGCTTGAAAGCTCGAAATTGGGCTTTCAAGCGCAAGTTTGAGCAACATTGCAGTAAACTCGGGACTGTCCCCAGCTTCATCGGGGGCTGTCCCAAGATGTTTACGGGCTATGAAACTGCAGTGGTTTGCACCGCAAAAGCCTGGGACAGCCCCCATGCGGGGACAGTCCCGTATATGGTCTCCCCCTTAATTGCAAGGGCTTTTTGTCGATAATAACAGGGACAGGATTGCTGCCGTATATCCGGTCTCTTTATGAG
>JAKIUD010000060.1 GCA_021647765.1 Desulfuromusa sp.
CCTTTCTGAAGAACTTCGGGGGCAATGCAAATTGTCCCCGATCATCAAAAGACCATTAAATATGAAAATATTGCGAACTGTACCAAATAATCACGGAATGCTTGTCAAAACAATGTGGCAATCAACATCTGGTAGCATGTCATGAATCGGGGGCGCGGATATCCCCCCCCTCCGTTTTCGCAGAAATGCAAAAAAACTCAAAAGTATTTTTCTGAAATGCAAAAAACTGTTTTTTTGTATTCGATTCATCCCTTTTTTGAAGAAGAAAAGTCAGTAAAACCGGAACAAAATAACTAAAACAAGATTTTGTCCCCGCAACTTTCTCCCGTCGATCTGACTGAGGTTTTTTTGCAAATAGGCGAAAAAACACAGATTCAATAAAAAACTACAAAACTTCAACTAGCTGTAATTACAAGGAAATAAATTTTTACAATTGGCATGAGGGTTGCGATATGGATGGTCATCCAAGTCGTTATCTGAAGGAGGAGTTCATGCCGATATGCCCTTATTTTGGCCACGACAAGAAATATTGTGATGTAGGTGAAGATTACATTTATCCGTATGACGTCGTAGCAATGTCTCATTTCTGCTCCTGCCGTTATCGTGAATGCGATAAGTTCGACGAGTTGGCCAGAAGTTATCCCGAAGTTTTGGAGAAGCTTGATTTTCCACTTGAGCCAGTCAATGAATCTATTCCGTCAAGATTGTCGCAACCTCAACCACCTTCTCATGTCAATCCTGCTCTGATTAAAATCAAATTTAAAAATAAGTGGCCGTTATCTTTCCAGCTTAACCGGGTGATATCCGCTTATCAATCTTGCCAATTAAATGCTGACCTTGCGGAAGAACCAAATCTTTTAAATGCAAAATCGTCGATCGAGGAGAAAACTACCATGCAATCACAACAAATCAAAAATCGCGGCATTCAGGTTTTACTTGCAGCACTTGGTATCAATTTGGCTCTGGGGATTCTTTACACCTGGAGTATTTTCAAAAGTGCCATTGCTGATTCCATTGCTACTGGGGGTGAAGGTGCATTTACCTGGAATGCTGCCAGCGTTAACGACCCTTATGCCGTCGCGTGTCTGGCTTTTGCTGCGGCAATGATCCTGGCGGGTAAATGTCAGGATAAATTTGGACCCAAAGTGACCTGTGCAATCGGTGGTCTACTGGTTGGTGCTGGTTTTATCCTGATTTCTCAAACGACTAACTACTGGGTCTGGATTGTTGGTTTTGGCCTGTTGGCTGGAACCGGGATTGGCTTCGGTTATTCTGCTGCCACCCCACCAGCACTCAAATGGTTTCCTCCCAAGAAAACCGGTTTGATTGCTGGAATTGTCGTTTCCGGATTCGGTTTGGCATCGGTTTATATTGCTCCTCTGGCCAAGTACCTTCTGGCAACCGTCGGGCTGCAACAATCGATGATGTATTTTGGTATCGCTTTCGCAATCGTGGTCACCAGTCTTGGGATGCTGATTTCTAATCCTCCCGCTGATTTTGTTGCTGTTCCGAATGTGGACAAAACCGCGGTCAAATCGGCTTTGAGTGTTCCTGATTTGAAACCATCACACCTTTTCAAAGAGGCCAAGTTTTATACCCTGTGGCTTTGCTACTTTATCGGTTCAGGTGCTGGTCTGATGGTTATTGGCAGTGCCAAAGGGCTGGCAAAGGCATCCATGGGTGAAATGGCCTTCCTGGTTGTTATTATTATGTCAGTTGGTAACGCTGCCGGGCGTTTGATTGCCGGTGTCGTTTCCGATAAACTTGGTCGTGCAACGACTCTCGCTATCATGCTTACTTTCCAGGCAACTCTGATGTTTGTTGCCATTCCGGTACTGGGCAACAATACCAGCAGTCCATTTCTGGTTGCTGCTCTGGTCACTGCTATGGTTTTCAACTATGGGACAAATCTCTCACTTTTCCCGTCTTTCGCCAAAGATAGTTGGGGAATGAAGAACTTCGGGATGAACTACGGCATTCTCTTCTCCGCCTGGGGGGTCGGTGCCTTCACAATGGTTCGCTTATCCGAGATGCTGAAAGTTAAAACGGGCAGCATGGATACTTCTTTCATCGTTGCTGGAGTCCTGCTCCTGGTTGGTGCAATGATGGCGATGTCATTAAGGACAAAGAAAGCTGCTGCACCGGCAACGGCAACCGAGCCCATTTTTGTCGAAGAAGAGGATCTGGTGCCACAAGAAGTCAGAAATTAGTTAATGTTGATTGTACCAAATGGAAGGGTTTTGCTTCTGGTAAAACCCTTTCGATTTCTTTGTCTTTGGTGGTGATTCTTATGAAAAATATACACCTTTCATCTAACCAGAACCGCTTGCCCGGCTTTAGCCTTCTGGCCTTGGGGGCAAGTCTCTTTGCCTATGTCCTCTGCAAAACCGGAAGGTTTGACTCTTCGACATTTTATATTGGTCTGATTTTGCTAATTACTGGTGGAATTCAAATTGCAACCGCTGTTCGTGCTCACCAACAGAGAAACTTCTATGCTGCAGCAACTTTGCTTCCGTTGGGGATATTCTGGTTGTCAATTATCGGTTGCGAAGTTTTTCCTAAACTTGGGTTTGGCTCTTTCCCGAATTCGCTAACGATGTTTTTCTATTTGAGCCTCTGGGCATCATTTGTCGCGATCCTTTTTCTCAGGAGTTTCAGGCAAAGACTGACAATGCAATTTCTTTACGGGACGATGATGGCTTTCCTGCTGTCTCTTTCGCTGGATCAGTTGAGAGAAGATAACGTTTTTCTCGTCATTGGGTGTGTTTTTGGACTTTTTACTGCCGCTATTGCAGTATATACTGCAATAGTTCAGTTTTTGAGAAGAGACTCAGAGGTCTCATATCGGTAGTGGAAGGCGACAATCGAGCAGAAGGTACCTGCAACGTCATTTTGATTTAGAGAGGACTTCGGTTTGAGGCAGACAAGATGAAGTTAAGTCAACAGATGACATTTTTGGGATTGGCGGTGTTAACGTGCTGCACAGTCTTGTTGATCACGGGGGGACTCAGTTCCGCAGCAATGCCGCAGTTCCTCGTGACCGCATTTATTTTTCTGTCGTCGGGACGGTTGATTCGTAACGGAGCCCGCAAACGCACTGACGAATATGGTAATGACGGATCAAAAAAGAAACCGCACGTAGAACCCAACTGGGCGTTGCGGACGCAAATACTTAATTGGGGGATGACGGTTCTTATTATTTGTACTCTGGGGCTCTGGGTTATGAAACCGGCAGGAGTGCCTTTTCTCGAATTCCTCCAGTTGAAATTCTTTTTTGGGGTGGTTGATCATGAAGCTGGTTGGAGGGTTGTTTCTCAGATCCCTCCACCGTAATACGGCGATGAAAAGTTCTTGCCCTTATAAAATATCCTGTTTGCGTAATCCGTACTTTTTTAATTTTCGATAAATAGTTGCCATATTCATTCCCGCTTTTTTGGCTGCTTCTTCAATGTTTCCATCAGCAGAACTGAGCAGTTGTCGCAGGTAATCAATTTCAAAGAGTGCAAGGGCACTGTTGTAGTCAGTATTGTCGCTGCTGGTGGTATCAATTTCAATAAACTGTGCCAGAGTGGTGAGGCTGATTTGTTTCTCAGTTTCAATTGTGATGCAGGCTTCAATAACGTTTTTTAGCTGCCGGATGTTGCCCGGCCATGAGTATTCACTTGCGGCATGTTGCGTTTCTGGCGAAAGCCCTTTGATAGAGGTTTGGAATTTTTTATTCTGCTCTACAATAAAGTGAGCTGCCAGCAGTGGAATATCTGGTTTGCGTTGACGGAGTGGTGGTAAGTGCAAGTTGATGACATTGAGTCGATAGTAAAGATCTTCACGAAAAGATCCTTTCTCAATTTCTTTTTCCAGCTCGGAGTTTGTTGCCGAAATTAATCTGACATCAACCTTGGTCGAATGGGTGTCTCCAATCCGTCTAAATTCTTGTTCCTGTAAAAAGCGCAATAGAGTTTTTTGAATGTTTAAGGGCAGATTGCCGATTTCATCTAAAAATAGAGTTCCCCCATCTGCAGCTTTAAACAGCCCCTCTTTATCGGTATCGGCACCGGTAAACGCACCTTTTTTGTGGCCGAACAGCTCACTTTCCATAACCGATTCAGGAATAGAGCCACAATTGATCGCAATAAATGGCTGCTCTTTGCGTGGAGAATTGTGATGAATTGCTTGGGCAATCAATTCTTTTCCCGTTCCTGATTCGCCACTGATTAAGACCGAGGTGTCACGAATAGAAACTTTTTTTACCTTATCGAGTAGATGCTGCAGTGCGGTTGAAGCTCCGATGATGTTATCAAAATTAAATTTCACCTCGAGTTCCTGTCGAAGTTTCTGGTTTTCGGTCAGTAATTGATTGTGGTTTAACGCATTGCGGACACGAAATAGCAGTTCGTCAGGCTCAAATGGCTTGGTCAGCATGTCATAAGCCCCCTTACGCAAGGCTTGAATTGACATTTCCACGGTGGCAAAAGCGGTAATAATAATAACTGGAATCTGGGCTTCACAAGCCTTGATTCTTTGTAATACCTCCATTCCATTCAGCCCTGCCATCTTGATATCACTGATGACCAAATCCCAGATATTGGGTCGAAACAGGGCGACCGCTTCCTGAGGGTCATTAAAGGTACGAACAGCATGTCCTTCTTCCATCAGGATTGTGGCCATCATGCGACAAAGTCCCTCTTCGTCATCAATAATCATAATTTTTTTTGCTGCCATAATATGACCTTAAATCTCTCTGGAAGTTAATACTCTTCTCGAATCAGGGGGAGGTAAATAATGACAGTTGTTCCCCTGCCAACTTCAGAATCTATCAAAATTCTCCCCTGATGCATATCGATAATCTGCTTGGTAATCGCAAGTCCTAAGCCGGTTCCTCGTGTTTTTGTGGTAAAAAATGGCTCAAATATTTCCCCCAGATTTTCTTCAGAAATTCCTTCTCCTTCATCGGTGAATTCAATTTTCACCTGATCTTTTCCCTCCAGGGTTGTTGTGACCCTGATTTCATTTCCCGGAGCAGATGCCGATGCTGCATTGAGGAGTAAATTGATTGTGACCTGGCGAAGCTGATCCTTGTCGGCGAGAAATTTTGGAATATCAGCCGTGAGGTTGTGAACGATACGGATCTGTAAGAGATCAGAATGGTTGCTGGCAAAATCAATAATTTCGTGAAGCAATTTGTTGATATCTGTTAGTTCAAAAACCGGTCTTGGTGTGCGTGAATAGCTCAGGAAGTTTTGGACAATTTTTTTACAGCGCTTGCTTTCTTGTTTAATCTCGTGGATAAAAGTGAAATTTGGATCACCTTCTCCCAGTTTTTTTTCCAGATGACCGGCATAGCCGAGAATAATTCCAAGTGGGTTATTGATTTCGTGGGCAATCCCCGATGAAAGTAATCCCAGTGATGCCATTTTCCCCTGTTGAGACAGAGACGCTTCCAGCTCTTTATTTTTCTTTAACATCTTGGTCATACGGTTGAAGGCGATCGCCAGTTCGCCAAGTTCGTCGTGACTTCCTACCGGGATCTGTTCCTCCAGGTGTCCCTGCTTGACTCTGCGAATGACAGCAATCATCTTCTCAATCGGGCTGGTTAGCACTTTGGAGGCTAGAAACAATAAAAATGCCGTCATCAACCCGACGACCAGGGCGAGGAGCAATACATACCGAGCGATTTGCCATTTGAGAGTGTTGGCGGTGTGGTAAAATTCATCTTCATAACTGCCGACGGCAATGATCCAGTCCCAGGGCTCAAAATAGCGGAAACGGACTATTTTTATCCGGTCTTTTTTATCCCCTTTATTTTTCCAGGGGTAGCGAATCCAGCCATCTTTTTTTGCTGCCATTTCAGCAATAAATTTCCGGCCGGTCGTATCCTGGATAGATAGCAGGTTTTGACCCTCTGCATCGGGGTGAATGGTCATGGTTCCATTACTCGACATACAAAAAATATATCCGCTCTTGCCGACCTTTTTGTTTTTTATTTGCTGCGCGAGTGTTTGTAGTGCTTTATTCTCAAATTCAGGATCAGCATATGTCTCATCCAGATATCCCCCGGCGGCAACAATCCAATCCCATTTTGGACAATAACGAAACGCAACAATTTTGTTTCGTGGGTGTTTCTCCCCCAGTAAATTATTGCGCCAGGGATAAATGGTGTAGAGAACTTCTCCGGGTTTCGATTGCAAGGCTCTTTCGATGAAATCACGGATAAAAAAACGTCCATTTTCATTCTGTTCATTGATGATATTTTCACCCTCTCGGGTAGGATGAACCGTTAGAACTCCTTTGCTGGTAATAGCAAACAGGTACCCACTTCTACCGATACTGATATTTTTGAAGCTGTTTCGTACGGCCAGTTGAGCTTCTTCCCGGCTGATGTTGCCAATGTTTTGTTGGTGCTGTTGCTCGTCAATTAACGTGTACGCAAGCTCAACAAGCGCTTTCATCTCTTGTTGGACAATCTTTTTTTTATCTTCGCGGTAAACTTCAAATTGACGATGATGGCTGTCAAGCAGGTCGAGGGTGAAGTCAGCCATGTGCTCAAGGTCTGCCTTGCTGGTCGCTGTCAACCCTTCATAGGCTTTCTTGGTGGCAACATAGCCGATGGTTCCACCCAGCAAAAAAATGGGAATAACCACCAACGGCAGAATGATCACCAGCATTTTCCAGCGAATTTTGAGATTATTAAAAAAGGGGAAGAGATGGAGGCGCATGTTTCTCCACAGTATTCAGGCTGGATGTTTCATTAAAAGCGTCAGGAAGAACAGGGTTCCTTGCCCTTTTTATATTGGCAGGAGCCAGGATTTTTTCAATCCATTGTCGTAGCAATGGAAGCAAAGTTTGATATTTGTTTAGGTGAAGAAGTATCTATAGGGGAATTTATAACATGGACTGGATGGCGGTAAAAGAGAAGATTTTGGGGGCAGATCCCGTTTCGATCCTTTAAGCTTCAAATTTGGACAAGTACGCTTATCGTTATCTGTCAGAGACCCCAATATCGATTTAAACGGCGCTATTCGCTCTCAAACTTACGAAAATATGTCCTCGGCCAGCCGATTTCTCGCTGCACCACGTATTCTCGGAGAACCTCCAGTGTCGCGTCATGGATGAAGTATTGATAAGGTTGTATTGGTATTTTGTGTGTCAATAAGGTGTGCCTTCTCTTTGGCGGCTGCCAGACTGATCCGGGAACAGCAACGTGGCTGCGACTGGCTGAAGATCAGTGCTGGTCTGGTTATCTTTTGTCCATAGGATAAGAACTGCCGGTTTTTTCTGTGCATAAATAAAATATTTACTGAAAGAAAAATATATACAATGTATAGATTTTTGAAATCTACCTTTAATTTCAGCTAGTTATACTGTCATCCTCAGTTTGACTCCGATAATTTCCCCCCACCAACTGTATGTCCCCTTTATACATGTGCCTAGGTTGATGTTAGAGTTTTCTGTATGTAGATCAAAATATTTATCCTTTATTTACAGCTAGTTATAGATTGTTTATGCTTTTTATTTCAAACTTGGCACGGACACTGCTCTATATCAGGTCATTAGCGAAACAAAAAGCAATTCAAACATAGAGATGGAGGACATCATGAAAAACACTTTACGCAATACCACAATCGCCCTGCTTACTTTTTCTTCTTCTGCTTTTGCTGCAGGTAGCGCCGGTGCCAGTGGTAGTGGATTGCTCCTCTCTTTGTTCATCGGTTTCTTCGCTCTGATTATTGTCTGCCAACTGGTTCCAGCAACGATCATGTTGATCGGAGTCCTTAAGGGACTGTTCGGACGTGATAGCAAAGAAGTGACAACTCACTGAAACAAAACTAAAACGAATCAAACGATAAACTTAAACTTTTAAAAGGAGAACATCATGAAAGCAATCCTGTCCACACTGACCCTGAGCCTGCTCGCTGTCCCTGCCTTTGCTGTTGATACAACCCAGACTTATAACAGTGGCATCCTGGTTCTCTTATTTGTCGGCTTCTGTGCTCTGATTATTGTTGCCCAACTGGTTCCAGCCGTTTTGGCTCTGTTTGGTTTGACCAAAGAAGTTGCACAAAACAGCCGCAAAACAGCCACAGAGAAGAACTGAGATCAGAAAAAAGGATAAAACCAAACATGGGGGCAGAGTTAAATTCTGTCCCCACCGCTATTTTGAGGGCAACCAGTCGGTTGCCCTTTTTGTATGGTGATCGATACCGTTTCAATTCAAAAGTTGTCATATCCTGATGGGCTGTGTAGGTTGTAGAGAAATCAAACAATCAATCGAAAATAGCAGTGGTTATTAAAAAACTAATTGTAGCTAATCTTCCGCTTAGATAGCAAGATTTAGAAATGTTGTCCCTTCCCCCGTGATGGGGGAAGGTTGGGTGGGCTGGATTGTTGTTGTTTGCCCCTCTCTAACCTTCTCCCACGCCGGGGAAAGGGAATTGTGTACAGCGAAGATTAGTGCTAATCGAGCCAAAAAAAATGATGTAAGGAAAATCTGTAGTGAAAGAGAACTTATCGTCTGGCATTATGACTCGTTGCCCGCATATTTATTGTGGGTGCTCATGAGCCAACAACTCTCCGGCGTTCTTTTCGGCCTGGCTGCATTTGTTGTCTGGGGCTTCCTCCCTGCCTACTGGAAGCAGTTACATGCGGTTTCCCCTTTCGAAATTCTCTGTCATCGGATCATCTGGTCTTGTGTTTTTCTCTGTGTGATTATCAGTATTCAAAAAAGATGGCAGGAAGTTGGTCAGATTGTTCGGGAGTCTGCGAACCTGAAGAAATTGTCTTGCAGTGGTTTGCTGATCGGTTTCAATTGGTTTATTTATATTTGGGCGGTCAATACCGAACACGTTGTTGAAACGAGTTTAGGCTATTACATTACCCCGATGATCAATGTTTTGATTGGTTTTCTTTTGCTTGGAGAAAAATTCAACCGTCTGCAGTTAATCGCAATTCTCTGTGCTTTAGCTGGTGTCAGCTACTCATTATTTGCTTACGGTGGCTTGCCAATTTTTGCCCTGACATTGGCTTTCAGTTTTGCATTTTACGGATATGCGCGTAAAAAAATCCAGGTTGCGCCGATTCCCGGTTTATTGATAGAAACCTCCGTTCTGGTTGTTCCGGCATTGGGATATGTTCTTTATCGGCAGATTTTTTTCGAGAGTCTGTTTCTTGCTCAGCTCAATATTACCCTCTGGCTGATTGGTGCTGGTGTTGCTACCAGTTTGCCATTGCTCTGGTTTGCTGCGGCAGCTAGAAAGCTGAAACTTTCAACCGTCGGTATTTTACAGTATTTAGCTCCAACGATCGCTTTTTCCCTGGGTGTTTTTGTCTATCGGGAACCGTTTGACTGGCATAGTGCTATCACCTTTGCGTTGATCTGGATGGGGGTTTTTATCTACTGTGCTGATTCGATTAAGCGTGCACGTCATCTGTATCAGCAATAAGATCCAGGGCTCATCAATCAGTCTACCAAGGGATCTTCTCCCTTTTCCCATCCCGCCAGATATCTTTCCAGTAGATGAAAATCTTCCCCTTTGTGTTCGGTCAGGGTGACATACATATGCTCTTTGGGAATATCCCAGGTCTGGTGCAGCAGATCCATAAACCCCAGGGTCAGGGTTCGGCGTTTTTCCATGGTGCGCCCCTCACGGATATCCGCATTAACCAGGGCAATGCCTTTTTCAGGATCCATGACTCGACCGATGGACAGATTGTGGGTACCAAATTCGCGGATTGAGATACTGATGTGATCGGTTCCGGTATCCATCACTTCAGAAAAAAACTGTCTCACCTGTTGTGCAAAAGAAATTTTTTCGGTGTCCGCGAGAGTGCGATTAATTTCAAATTGTAAATGCGGCACAAGACCTCCAAGGTAAGTGGTGATGTCCTTTTTATCGAAACAATAGAGACAGTATAGCAGTCATTGTATCGGGGCGAATTATTTTAAAATAAATATTTTTTGTATTTAATTGTGGTTAAATCAACCGGACGAGTTCCGGAAGGAGTATAATTTCAGGGGGATGGTCGAATGGCGCTAGTTTAAGCAGTATTGCAGTAAACTTCGGACTGTCCCCAGACCCATCGGGGGCTGTCCTGAAGTTTACAAAGATGAACGGATCTCTATTTATGCTTTTCCCAAGCATCCTTTTCAAAAATGAAGATGATATCAAGCGACAACCAGTTGAAGAGTTCGCCTTTTTTAGTGACCTGAATCTCAACCAGATCATCGACTCTATTACTGCTGGAAAGGAGGAGTACAACCTGAATCCTTTTTTTTACACAGCCCTTCGTGATGTCGAGACTGTCTATTATCGCCACGAAGTGATGCGGGACATGGAAAACGAAACGCTGATGGGGCAAATTAAAGTATTTGCCGAAAGGATGGCCAGCGTGCGCCGCAATCTGGGGCTGGTGGAAAAGTTGGATTTTAATTATCACAAAAAGGGTTGGTTTCTGGAGGCAACGCGGGTCTATTGTGATGCCATGACCGATCTGGCGCATAACCTCAGCCAGGTGAACCTTAAATCGAGTGGCTTGTTGGCGTTTCGTGAATATGTGACAGGCTATTTCAAGTCGCACGGGTTTCAGTCGCTGCTTGCGGAGGGGAAAGGGGTCAAAGATGGTTTATCAGATCTACAATATTGTGTGATTGTCCAAAGTGGCAAGTTCAGCGTACAGAGATATGACGGAGAGGCGGATTACAGTGCGAAGGTTGAGAACATCTTTGAGAAGTTCAGACAGGGAGCGGTAAAAGATTATCGTGTGGATCTTCACAAAAGGTCTGGCATGAACCATATCGAAGCAAAAATTCTCGATTTTGTCTCCCGTCTATACCCCGAACAGTTTGCTGTCCTCGATCTGTTTTGTGCTGATCACAACCAGTTTATGGATCCTGCCATCAGCACGTTTGATCGAGAGATTCAATTTTATGTAGCCTATTTGGAATTTGTTTCCAACATCAAACGCAAGGGGTTGACATTTTGTTACCCACAGGTGAGTACAACCAACCGCGAGCTGTACAATTATGCAGGATTCGATCTAGCGCTAGCGCACAGTCTGGCTTATACAGAGATGCCAGTGGTCTGTAATGATTTTTTCCTGCGAGAGCCGGAGCGAATTATCGTTGTTTCAGGTCCGAATCAAGGTGGGAAAACCACCTTTGCCCGGACTTTTGGGCAGTTGCACTATCTCGCCAGTCTTGGTTGTCCTGTGCCGGGCAGGAAGGCGCAACTGTTTTTGTACGACAGGATTTTTACGCATTTTGAGAGAGAGGAAAATATCCACAATCTACGTGGCAAACTACAGGATGATCTGGTGCGCATTCATGATATTCTTACCCGTGCCACTTCCAATAGTATTCTCATTGTGAATGAGATGTTCGTGTCTACCACCTTGAAAGACGCTGTTTTTCTGAACAAAGCAATTATGGCAAGGGTGATAGAATTGGATTTGCTCTGTGTGTCGGTAACATTTATTGACGAGTTGACATCTTTAAGCAAGAAAACCGTCAGTATGGTCAGCACGGTTGTCCCTGAAAACCCAGCTGAACGAACATTTAAAATTGTACGCAAACCGGCTGATGGAATGGCTTATGCTCTCTCGATTGCCAAAAAATATCGACTGACCTACGAGCAGATCAAGGAGCGCATCAAGTTATGAAGGTTTTTCTGATGTATCCCGATCAGGATTTTAACCTAAAGCAGAGTCTCCCACCCAATGAAGCGTCATTGACGCAGGATCTGGAATTGAACACTATATTTGAGGCAATGGCGCTGGGGGACAAGTTTTTATTCGAGGTGGCAAAGCAAACTATTTTGTCAAGCCTGGACGCGCCAGACGTGATCTCCTATCGCCAGGAGATTCTCAAGGACTGTTTGGAAAATCCCACCATTGTGCGCGAAATATACTGCATCCCGATAGAAGTCATCAAAAGCAAACGGCAGCATTGGATAGGGTTTTCCCTCCGGCACCCAGGTGGAATATTGAGTCGTTCGATAGCAATGCTGCAGCTGTTTATTGACCCACTAAAAAAGTTGAGAAGAATTGCGGACGAGCATGCTGAAAAGTTTAATTCAGAGGGTTTTACCAGGTTTTTTGCGCTGATTAGACAAGAATTAAGCGACGACTATTTCACTGTTGTAGAAAATCATCTCAAACAGCTGAGATTCCGGAGCGGTGTTTTGATCAGCGCCCAATTGGGAAAAGGGAACGAAGGGGTTAACTATGTCCTTCGTAAGCGTAACAGGCTTGACAGCCACTGGCTCAAGCGTATCTTCGCAAAACAACCTCCCGTCTATTCCTTTACCCTTCCCTCCCGCGATTATCGCGGGGCAAGTGTGCTTGGAGAATTGAAAGACCGGGGAGTCAACCTTGTTGCTAATGCACTTGCTCAGTCTGCAGACCATATTAACAGTTTTCTTAGTATGTTACGGGTTGAATTAGCTTTTTACATTGGCAGCCTGAATTTATCCGAGCAGCTTGTTCAACAGGGAGGAACTATCACAATCCCCAAACCTGTGCCTGCTTGTGAGCGCCATCATTCGTTCACTGGTCTGTACGATGCTGCCCTGGCATTGACCATGAAACAAAAAGTGGTGGGCAATGATGTATACGCTGACAATAAGGATGTCGCCGTCATTACGGGTGCCAATCAGGGAGGTAAATCAACTTTCTTGCGCAGTATCGGTGTGGCTCAACTGATGATGCAATGTGGCATGTTTGTCCCGGCGGAATTATTTTCTGCCAATCTATGCCGTGGGCTTTTCACCCATTTTAAACGTGAAGAAGATGCATCTATGGAGAGTGGTAAGTTTGCTGAAGAACTGGGTCGGATGAGCACCATCGTGGACGCTGTCAGACCCGATGCGCTAGTCTTATTCAACGAGTCTTTTGCCGCTACCAACGAGCGAGAAGGTTCGGAAATTGCCTGGCAAATCCTGAGAGCCCTGCTGGAAAGGCGCATTAAGGTTTTCTTCGTTACACATTTATATGAATTGGCGCGGCGGGCTTATGAAAAAAAAATGGAGAATGCCATTTTTTTACGGGCTGTGAGACAACAGGACGGAAGACGAACTTTTAAACTAAGTGAAGCTGAGCCGTTACAAACAAGTTATGGTGTAGATGTGTATAACAAGGTATGGGAAACAGATATCTTGAACGGTTTGAGCTCTGGGTCTATAACGAGTGAGGCGTGACAACAGACAAAGAGAACCGCCCAACCACTTGTTCAACCGAGCTGTCTGCGGCATTGATAAGCAGGTGTAAAATTACAAATTTAGTCTATACTTCTAACTGAGGTATCTTTTCAGAGCCTGATAGGCAGTCAATGTTCACACCAAACCTGGTGAAAAGCATCATAAAAGGAGACAAAGTGAAGACAATCAGCATTTCAGCTATACAGGCGATGGAAATACTCGATTCTCGCGGCAATCCTACAATTCGGGTCTTTGTGAAACTCAGTGATGGAACAAGCTCTGTTGCATCTGTTCCATCCGGGGCAAGCACTGGCGAGAATGAGGCAATCGAGTTACGTGATGGCGATAAAAATCGCTATGCCGGCAGGGGAGTACTTCAGGCGGTGTCCAATGTAAATGAGAAACTCGGGCCAGCCTTGATCGGCATGGATGTGTATCAGCAGTCCTCGATTGACCGTGCCATGATCGAGTTGGATGGTACACCAAACAAATCAACGCTTGGTGCCAACGCAATTCTCGGCATCTCCATGGCGGTTGCCAGAGCTGCTGCTCTTGCGGCCAACATCCCATTGTACCAGTACCTGGGGGGGGCGGGGGCAAAAAGGTTGACTGTTCCCTGCATGAATATTCTCAATGGCGGTGAACACGCGGATAATAACGTGGATATTCAGGAGTTCATGGTCGTGCCACTGGGTGCACCAACTTTCCGTGAGGGGCTCCGTTATGTGGCAGAAACCTTTCATGTGCTAAAAAAGATTCTTAAAGATCGCGGGCTTGCAACCAGTGTCGGCGATGAAGGCGGCTTTGCGCCAAACCTCAATAGCAACGAGGATGCGCTAGAAATCATTATTCAGGCTATAGAAAAAGCAGGTTATAACCCTGGTGAGGACATCGCTATTGCACTCGATAGCGCGGCCAATTCATTTGCTATCGATATGAAAGGCCTCTATGACCTCAAATGGTCAGGCACTGGTAAGATGCAAAGTGGCGATCTTATTGCGCTTGCTGAAGAATGGGTGTCGAAATACCCCATTATTCTTTGGGAGGATCCCCTGGCCGAAGGCGACTGGGGTGGATTCAAGCAATTTACAGAGCGGCTCGGAAAAAAGATCGAAGTCGTCGGTGACGATATCTTTGTCACCAATACGCAATACATTCATCGGGGAATAGAGGAAAACACGGCAAATTCCGCACTGATCAAACTGAACCAGATTGGCACTGTATCTGAGACGATTGAAGCAGTACGTATGTGCCGTGACGCAGGATGGCGCTATTTTATATCGCATCGTTCCGGGGAAACGGAAGATTCTTTCCTGGCGGATTTTGCAGTTGCCATGGATGGGGGACATTTGAAAACCGGATCCGCATGCCGTAGCGAGCGGATTGCAAAATATAATCGTTTATTGGAGATTGAGCAAGAGCTTGGAGAAACCGCGCTGTATTATTGGCAGTAATCATGGCTGCCAATGGTTAAGGAAATTAAGTTAATAATTAAGTTAATCAGTAGCGGCTCTTGCAAAATCCTTTAACGTCCAGTGACCGTCATTCCCGCGTAGGCGGGAATCCAGAGGTTTCTTTGGCTCATCAAAAAACTGGATCCCCGTTTTTATGAGGATGACGATTTTTGCAAGAGGCTCAGTCGTGTGGCTTCGGATTGACCGCAAATTGTAAATGCGGCACAAGACCTCCAAGGGATGTGTTGATGTCCTATCTGTTTGTTGAAGTATAGCAATTATATTCCAGGTCACCTGCTTCTTGATAAATAAAATATCCGCTGCAATATTTTTATATACACCCCATTATTTGTATAAATATTAATAATATCAGTAAGTTAATGTTTTGTTCTTGTTTTCCCCAGGGGTCGTCTCTCCTCCAGGTGTATGTCTTTTTCATACAAAATACTTTTGGTGATTGAAAGAGAGACTGACTGTTGATGCTTTTATTGCTAATAAAAACAGCAGGTTATAATATTTATTCAGTTTATTCTGAAACTTGGCACGTACGCTGCTTTATATGGATAGCAAGAGACAAAACAAAAACTGAATAAACATACATAGATGGAGGACATCATGAAAAATACATTACGCAATACCGCAATCGCCCTGATCACTTTTTCTTCAACAGCTTTTGCCGCCAGTAATAATGGGGCTGGCGAAGGCAACCTGCTGCTCACCTTGTTCATTGGTTTCTTCGCTCTGATCGTTGTCTTCCAGCTGGTTCCTGCCGTCATCCTGTTTGTCGGGATAATCAAAGGTTTGGTCAGCAAGGATAACAAAGAAGTTGAAGCTTCTAAATGATTTAAGTTGGATACTGAGAGAAAGGTGAAGATCATGAACGGTCTATTAATAGCAAATAAAAACCGGGAAGTACGCGAGCAGTTGGCAGGTCTTTTTGATAAGAATGAATATCAGATTACCAAGGCCGATTCAGTTGCCAACGCCCTTGAGGGAATCATTAATAAAGAGATTCAGGTGGTTGTTATTGACGGTCACTACGATGAGCAGAATATTGTTAAATTGATTCCACTGCTGAAAAAATGTAATCGCAATATTTCCATCATTCTGGTTTCGAATGAGATGCCAATTGAGTTGGAACGGCGGATTCGTAAAGAAGGAATTTTCTACCATGCTTTAAAAACTGTCGGTGAAGATAACCGTGAAGAGATCTATCAAGCCGTTAGTTATGCATTTAAAAAATATGAAGAAAATACAACGAATCAGGCCGTTGCAAAGAAAAGGGAGAAAGCTCTGTTCCCAATCAAATCAGTTTTATCGACTATCGCTATCACTTTGCTGCTGGTCACTCCTGCGTTTGCTATTGATACCACCCAAACCTATAGCAGTGGTCTCCTGGTTATGTTGCTGGTTGGCTTCTGTGGTTTGTTAGTTGTGGCTCAGCTGGTTCCCGCTCTTCTGGTTTTGTTCGGCATGACCAAAGCTGTGGCGCAAGGGATTTCAGAAAAACGGGCTGCTGGTGTCAAGAGTCACTAAACACCAATAATATTTCAGTTTCAGAAAAGGGCAGCCGGTTGGTTGCCCTTTTTTTGTCATTTTATCAAACGAAATATTTCCTTGGCACAAGGGGCTGTGCTATCTATATAAACTTTCTGTGGGGGAATTTATATGGCATTTCATTCGTGGTTGTTATACTTGGTTTTTGTTCTGGTCGCTTGTTCCACTCCGGGTCCAGCGGTTCTGTTTATTATGACCAACGTGACTCTGCATGGCTGGAAAAAGGCAACGTTTGCCGCGTTGGGAAATATTACCGGGTTATTGATTCTGGGGGTTGTCGCCGTCACCGGTCTGGGAGCCTTGCTGGATACGTCCGAGCACTTTTTTAATCTGCTCAAATATTTAGGCGCCGCATATCTGATTTATCTGGGTGTCAGGTTATTCTTCCAGAAGGAGATTGATCTGAACAAGCTGCAGGGACGTTTCAGCCCGGCGGAAAAATCGGCAGGCAAAATATTCTTTCAGGCCACTGGTGTCGCTTTGAGTAATCCGAAAGCGATTGTTTTTCTGACTGCTCTGTTCCCGCAATTTCTCGATCTCAATCAGCCGCTGATGGCGCAATTTACTATTCTTATCACCACACTGATGTTTTTTTCTTTCGTGTTTCTTTTGGGCTATGCCCTGCTGGCATACAAAGCCAAGTTCTGGTTGCTGCAACCGAAACGGATGGAAATGTTCGGTCGGTTCAGCGGCTCGATATTTGTCGGTTTTGGTGCCCTGTTAGCAACATCACATCGTTAAAGGATTTATAACGTGACAAATCAATTGATTCGACCTTCCTGCCCTGAACTTGATGCGATCCTCGGTCAAACTTTTCCTGTGCTTGACGATGGCTTTGTCCGGGTCGTCGATTATATGGGGACGGATAGTTCAATTGTTCAGGCCGCCCGGGTTTCCTATGGTGACGGCACCAAAAAGGTTTCCGAAGATCGTGCTCTGATCCGTTATCTGCTGCGTAACTATCATACCACGCCGTTTGAAATGTGTGTCCTCAAGCTTCATGTCCGGGTGCCGATGGATACCTGGCGACAGTGGATTCGTCACCGCACTGCCAGTGTCAACGAGTACAGCACCCGCTACTCCATTGCCATCGATGGTTCGCAAATGACTCATCCCGATCAATGGCGGCAGCAGGCACAGGATAACAAGCAGGGAAGTGCCGGATATTTTGATCAGAGCGTTGGTCGTGATCTTTCGACTGCTGAGCAGGATCTGCATCGCTTGGCAAAAGATGTCTACAATAATCGGCTGGAAGTTGGCGTGGCCAGAGAACAGGCACGTAAAGATCTGCCTTTGAGCACCTATACAGAGGCTTTCTGGCAGATGGATCTCCACAACCTGTTACACTTTCTCGCATTGCGCATGGATGTCCATGCTCAACTTGAAATCCGCCGTTATGCTGAGACCATTGGTGAGCAGATTGTCAGTCGCTGGGTTCCGCAGGCTTGGGAAGCATTCAAGGATTATCGCTTTAATCGGATGACTTTATCGCAACAGGATCAGGAACTATTAGCGTTGCTGGTTAGTGGAACAGATCAAGCTGCCGATGATTGGTGCAAAGAGCAAAAATGGGTCAGGATGAAGGGTGAAAAGCAGATTCTGTCGCGTGAAGCATTGGAGTTTGCAGATAAGATTGCTAAGTTGGGGATGACTCCACCCTGGGAACGTTGATAATTTCTATGATGGTGTGCCGGATCCATTTGATGTAGGGATCACGGATTATCATTAGAGGTAGAAGTATGCGCATTCCAACACATAGAGAACCAACACATCCTGGTGAAATGCTTAGAGAAGAATTTCTGCTGCCAATGGAAATCACCAGAGAGATCTAGCCCATGTTTAACACCTCAAAAAATAAACCATGCAATATCAACTAGTTTCACGTCAAAAAAACATCGTCTGGCACTACATTTTTGTTTATTTGCGTTAAATGACAGATTTCAGTATTCCTTCTGGTGATGGTGATAACCCTAATATTGCATATAGTTCCTGCAATTTTGGTTCTGCTACAGTTGCTTTGCGCACATGAGGAAAACTAGTATTTCGATTCTCTAAAATGTTTACATTAAGCGACTTCAAGGTCAAGTTTCTTCCAATGATGCACAACCGGGGCAGAGTTGATCTCCTTGATTCCCAGAAGGATACGTTCCTTGAGTTCCTCTTTGGAGGAGACTCGGATATGTCGTAAAAATGTCCGGGCCATTTTAGAAAAAGCTGTTTCGATTAAATTCAACCAGAACCCATGTTTTGGCGTGTGTACATATGCGAAGCGGCCAGGCCTGGACGCAAGATATCTCATGGTCTCCTTTGAGATATGAGATGAATGATTATCTAAGACGACACGAATCGTGCTCTCTTTTGGGTAGTAGGCATCAAGCTCTTTATTTTTCTGATTTGGAAACTGTAGTGGCTCGCGCCGCAAAAGTCTGGGACAGCCCCCGTGCGGGGACAGTCCCGATTTTGCTGATATAAAGTACATGTTTATACACATTAATTGCATATTATATATGTTATGTTACCATTTATGTACTTTAAGAAAAGAGATTGTGTTTTTTTATTGTTTCAGTTATTTTGTACTCAAAGACTCACTTTAAGTACAATAAGTCTGATCAATGTGTCAAATGGGTAACATTATGAAACTTGAAAAGATGTCTCCAGTCGCTATAGCTGAAGAATTAGGCCGTAGGCTGAAACAAGCCAGGCTCAATGCTGATTTAACCCAGGCTGAAGTGGCATCACGAGCTGGTCTAAATAGAAGGACTATTCTTAATGCTGAAAGAGGCAAGGTTCAGCTGGAGAATCTTGTCGCCATATTGGTCTCAATGGATATGGCAGACCAGCTCAATATGTTCCTACCTGTACAAGAAATATCCCCTCTACAGTTGGCGAAACTCAAAGGCCAAAAACGGCAACGAGCATCAAAATCGAAGCAAAGGAATACTCAAACCAAAGAGGATAAACCCTTATGGTAAAGGATGTCGTCAGGGTGAAATATAAAGAGCATGATGTTGGCGCGGTCAGTTTTAATCCTGAAACAGGTCTTGGCTCATTCGAGTTTGAACCTCGCTTTATCAAAACAGGGATAGAGCTATCGCCTCTAAAAATGCCTTTATCTCGAAAAATATATTCCTTTCCAGAAGCTGACCCTGTTGCCTTCAAGGGGTTGCCTGGAATGATAGCAGACTCTTTGCCGGATGATTTTGGCAATGCTGTCTTGAATGCATGGATAGCCAGCCAGGGTAAATCGACAGCTGACATTACGCCAATACAGCGTCTTAAATATACAGGGAAGCGTGGCATGGGGGCATTAACCTATCACCCTGCTATCAAGAGAAAAAACTTAAACGCTTCACAATATATTGAAATACAATCTTTGGTGTCCATTGCCCAGGAAATCCTGGATAAACGAGAACAATTCAGGGTAGCCCTTGGCACACAGGGACAAGAAGATAAGGAAGCAATGCTGGCATTATTGTCTGTAGGGGTGAGTGCCGGTGGTGCCAGACCCAAAGCAGTCCTTGCGTTTAACGATGATTTCACCCAAGTGCGATCTGGGCAGACAGATGCACCGAAAGGGTTTACCCATTTTATAATGAAATTTGATGGTGTCAGCGAACATAACAAAGATAAGGAAACCTTTGGCGATCCGATGGGGTATGGAACAATGGAGTATGTTTATCACCTCATGGCGAAAGCATGTGGTATCGACATGATGCCTTGTCGCTTGCTGAATGAGGGTGATAGACGCCATTTCATTACCCAGCGTTTTGATCGAGATGGCAATGAAAAGCGGCACGTACAAACATTAAATGGCCTGGCACACATGAGCTACAAAAAAACAGGTTCGTACTCTTACGCCGAATTGTTCGCAATTGCAAGGGAGCTTAAATTAAGTCCTGATGATGCAATGCAAATATTTAAACGGATGGTTTTTAATGTTGTTGCGCGTAATCATGATGATCATTCCAAGAACTTTGGATTCATGCTCGATGATCAACACCAGTGGCAATTAACTCCTGCTTACGATTTAGCCTACAGCTACAAGCCAGGAAGCCCTTGGGTTAATAGTCACTGGATGAAAATCAATGGAAAACGGGACAACTTTACTCGAGAAGATTTTTATAGCTTTGAAAGATTAAGCCCTATATTTAGCAAACGGAAAATTAATCGAATTATTGAGGAGACGACAGAGCATGTTTCAAGGTGGAATGACTTGGCTGCTGAACACAGTGTGCCGCATTCATTACTCAAATTGATAGGCAGTAATTTACGGCTAACGATTTAACTTGCGAGCCACGAAGAACTGCACCGGTTTGTACCGCAAAAACCCCATAAAACTAGGGACATCCATTTTTCTGATTTGGAAACTGTAGTGGCTCGCGCCGCAAAAGTCTGGGACAGCCCCCGTGCGGGGACAGTCCCGTATATGGTCTCCCCCTTAATTGCAAGGTTTTTTTGTCAAAGATAACAGGGACAGGATTGCTGCCGTATATCCGGTCTCTTTATGAGAGATTTTATGATCTCTCGGACCTCGATGAAATCTGCGCGTATCGTCCTTATCGAATTTTCGGTCTCAACGACCTTCGGGAC
>JAKIUD010000061.1 GCA_021647765.1 Desulfuromusa sp.
CCACTGCATCATTTACGCTGACCGTTAAATCACATGGCTTCGTTGTCTTGTGCCAACTCGCCTCCAGCCTACGCCTTATATGATGTTCTTGTTCATCAGTCCGCAGTTTTGCATCCGGCTTCCTTCGAACATCTCCTCACGAAAATGCCCTTGCCATTTGCTAGTTGTTAACGTCATACTCACAACATGGTTTTCTGACGGTGATCTTCCAACAGGGGACTTGCACCCCATGAGTTCATGCCCATGCTGGGCGTACACACCACAATCAACCGGACGGAATATACGTCTGCTTTTAAATTCGAATAGTTCGGTGGTTCACGCAAGCTAGCATCGCCGCCGATTATGTTTAAAAAATCTTGATTTTACGTACGTATTAGCGTACGCTCCATAAAGAGGTTAAATATCATGACAATATTAAACGCCACAGAGGCTAGGTCAAAGCTATATAGTCTTATAGATGAGGCTACTGAAACACACCAACCTGTTGTAATTACAGGTAAAAGAGGTAATGCGGTACTAGTCTCTGAAGATGATTGGAATGCAATCTCCGAAACTCTTAATTTACTATCAGTACCAGGAATGAGAGAGTCTATCCAGGAAGGATTGAAACAAGATCTATCTGAAAGCTCCAAGGAGCTTGATTGGTGACTTGGGAGATTGTGTATACAAAACAAGCTCAAAAGGATGCTAAAAAGCTAGCGTCTTCTGGGCTAAAAAACAAAGCAAAAAAACTATTAGATATCATTCAAAAAGACCCTTACCAAAATCCACCACCGTATGAAAAATTGGTTGGTGATTTGTCAGGTGCTTATTCACGCCGTATCAACATACAACATAGGATCGTATATCAAATATACGAAAAGGAGAGAACCATTAAAGTTATCAGGCTCTGGACGCACTATGAGTAAAAAACATAACGAATAAGAATAGATAGCGCGAGGCACGAGCCGCGATCTTATCCTGTGGTTGGACAAGCCCGGTCGCAATACATATAAAGCAAATATATCGGTTTGATTTTGGGGTTGTTAAGGTCTTGATCTTTCAGGTACTTTATTATAGGCGTGCGGGAGCCTTCACCTGCTGACAAGCTATTTTTTTTGCTGATGCTGACGCCCCCTTTTGAACTTCTGATCCTCCTCTATTTTGATTATCACAATACGATGCCGGTTTTTTTCAGATTAGCCCGATAACCAGGCCGGTCTCCGAAAGGCTGTAATCTCCATAATCGCCTTGCAGCGTGGGCATTTGAACACCGGCCTTGGCCTTGACGGGGTCGGCTCAAGCATGACGCGTAAAATAAGCTGTACCAAAGATAAGAGTCTTTTGGCATTGCCGTGCAGAAAACCATAATCACGGACACGGCGAAAGCCTCTTGGCAGAACATGTTGCAGAACCAGCCACAAAAAGGTTCGGGTGCAGGTTTGTCCGGTTTTGCTTTCAGTATAACGGAAGGTCACCTGTCCATCCCGGCAGGAGACGATGTTTTTCTCAGTGATGACACCCCGATAAAGATATTGGGATAAATATTTCAAGGCTGGCAGACCATGGCCGACATGGGCACAGTCAACCACCCATTTTTGGGGGAACTCCAACCGGGATTTTCAACCCCGCATTGTTCACCGCTTCCAGAAAGCGGGCACGAAAGACCCTGGCCAGAGCGAATTCGTTAAACAGGTATTTCCCCTTGACCTTCTTCCACTGTTGCCGATCCAGCCATCTGCTCGCTTCATGATTTTGGCACCCCGGGCAACTGCGATGACCGCAGGACAAAGGACGCCATTCGGTCTGGCCGCACTGCGTACAACGAACCCGGAGTTCTCCCGAATCGGGCGTGCGACAGCGACTGATGGCATGCAGTGCGTTCAAGTGACCAGGGAGCAACCGTTTCGTATATTTAGTGATCAAAGAATCTCGGAATTGCTCAACGATAGAAACCAGATCCACCATCACAGCCTCCGTAAATTGATATGAAGGCAATTGATTAAGTTGTCGATGGCAGTCAGGCTATCTTGCTCTGTCACCTCGGTCAGGTGAGCATAGCGAGCGGTTGTGGTGGGACTGGAATGGCCGAGCAAGCCCTGAATATGGCGCAGACTCAAGCCCCGTTCGAGCAGATGGGTGGCAAAACTGTGGCGCAGGGAATGGATTGAGATTTTTTTAATCCCGCACTCTTTAACCAGCACCTTCATGGCCACCTGAGTGCTGCCACGATCCATGTGGTTTGTCGCCTGGCATACTGTTTCAAGTTTGCCCTGAGTGCTGGGAAACAATAAATACGGGTGTCGATGCTTGCGCCACAAAGCACGTAAAGCATGGTAAGTGAGTTCAGGAAACGGCAACATTCGATCTTTATGCCCCTTGCCACGGCGGATATGAACCCGTCTTCGCTTACGCATCAATATCGCCAACTTGCAGCGACAGTGTCTCTCCCAAGCGTAGCCCCAGAGAATAGGTGGCTAAGAAAAAAACCCGGTAGCGCAATTTGCGGGTCGCGCTGATCAGTCGCTCGACTTCCGCCAGTGTCAGAATGTCAGGTATTGTAGAAATCTTTGGCGGTTTGATAATGTTGACCCATTGCCAGTCAACCTTGAGTACATGTCGCCAGAAGAATTGTAGGCCATTGCGATCTACTTTAACAGTACTCCAGGAATGGGAATCAACCAACTGACCAAAGTAGATCTCCAGTTGATCTGGGGTCAGTCGATCGGGACAACAATCAAAAGGACTGGTAACCCGTCGAACCGCATGTGCATACACATCGATAGTTTTGTCGCTCTTCCCCTGTAGTTTCAGCATTCGCAGGTGGCGTTGGTACAGATCGTTAAAACGTGATTGTTCTGTTAAATCCATGGTATAACTCCTTCTAACAGAATAGAACCCGGCATTGGGTTATTCTCTAGGAGTTACACCCTGACTGCGCAATTGGCAGTGATTATGAATTTGTTTTTTCCGCCGCGCTAGCGGCTTCGTTCAACCAGTCATTGCAGTGGAAAATCAGGGGTTGGGCTTATCGAATTTTCTTAGCCATCTTACAGCAACCTTGCTTTTAACAAGTTCATCGTATCCCCTGTTTTCCACTGAATTCAAACGTTAGGCCAAAATAATGAGATACCATGGAGACAAATAACTACTCATCTGATGCACCCATTAGTACTAAAGACGATGATCGATTTTGACAGCCATAGAAAAAGTGTACAGTACTATGCCTATAGTAGGTAAAGAGTTTCCTAGAGACTATGAGTATAAAGATAGGGAAATTTTACTAAAACAATTCATTTGGTTGCATGGATATGTGATTAATAAAACTGAAAATGATCATGGTAAAAAGGCCTAATCGGGTAGCCGGGGGTTTTTCTCCCCCAGCCCCCACACCACCCTGCATGCGGCTCCGCACAGGGCGGTTCATCAACCGTGATGAAATGTAATCCAACCGTCTCGTAGCAAGGCCTAAGGAGACGCCCATGCAATTATGCTTTTCCTTGTAACCCTAGCGTGATGGAACAATATACAAATAGTGCTTTGACCAGTTCCGATTACAATTCTCCAAAATTTCTAAAAATATTCAATCCAACCGCCTGGCTCTTTTCCGGATGAAACTGGGTTGCCATGATGTTGTCACGCCAGATTGAGGCACAGAAATCGACCTCACCATAACGACAGCTGGCAGAAATATCGTCCTGATTTTCTGCGGAACAGTAGTAGGAATGGACAAAATAGACAAAGCTATCCGTTTTGACATTACGAAAAAGTGGCGACTGCTGATGGATATTGATATTATTCCAACCCATATGCGGTACTTTGAGCCGCTCACCATTCTCTATCATTCCTGGAGGAAATCGCAGCACTTTCCCAGGGATTAATCCCAAGCCTTGATGGCAACCAAACTCTTCGCTCTGATCAAACAACATCTGCATCCCGACACAAATTCCAAGCATCGGTTTTCCCACATCAATATGTTCCAGCAACGGTTCAACAAAACCACCATCGCGAAAATGATGAATGCAATCCCGAAAAGCCCCAACTCCCGGCAATACAACTTTATCAGCCGTTTTTATATCATTTGGATCGGCACTGACGCGCACAGCAAAACCGAGGCTCTCAAACGCTTTCTCAACGCTGCGCAGATTGCCCATTTCATAATCGATAATATTGATCATATTCTATTTGCTCCGGCAGCTGAAAAAGATCAGATAAACGCAACGCAAGTTTCTGGACAGAAACTACTCCAACGTTCCCTTGGTTGACAACACCCCCTGGATACGTGGATCAAGCCCGGTAGCCTCATCTAATGCCCGACCAAAGGCTTTGAAAATAACCTCAATAATATGGTGGAGATTATCACCATAGGCTAGATTAACGTGGATGTTCGCCCCAGAGTGGTTACAGAAAGCGACAAAGAACTCTGAAACCAGCTCCGTATCAAATTCACCTACCTTTGCTTTGGGAAGATCAACATTGAAGACCAGAAATGGACGACCGGAAAAATCGATGACCACCGATGCCAGAGCTTCGTGCATCGGCATGGTCGCCCGGCCAAAACGCTTTACCCCGGCTTTATCTCCCAGCGCCTGTTTAAACGCCTCACCCAGGACAATACCCAGATCTTCAACCGTATGATGAGCGTCAATCTCCGTATCACCAGTTGCTTTAACCGTTAAATCAAAAAAACCATGTCGTGCCACAGCAGAAAGCATGTGGTTGAAAAATGGCACCGGGCTTTCAAGATGGTGTTGTCCAGAACCATCAAGATTAAGTTCAATACTGATATTGGTTTCTTTGGTTTCACGTTCGATTTTTGCTGTGCGTACCATATTCAAACTCCTTAGCAAAACCGGGACTGTCCCCGCATGGGGGCTGTCCCAGACTTTTGCGGGGCGAACCACCGCGGTTCTTCGTGGATCGTAAACTTCGGGACAGCCCCCGATGAGCCTGGGGACAGTCCCAAGTTTACTACAAAATTGCTTTTATATGGGCTCTATTTTTCCAGCCGGATTGAAACTGATTTGGCGTGTGCTTCCAGACCTTCCAGCTCGGCAATGTGGATAATTTCTTTACCTAGCCGCTGCAAGCCACTCTCTGAAAATGAAATAATACTCGATTTTTTAACAAAATCATCCAGCGACAAGGGTGAAAAAAAGCGGGCAGTTCCACCCGTCGGCAAAGTATGGTTCGGTCCAGCTAGATAATCTCCAGCTGCCTCCGGAGTACTATGCCCCATAAAGATTGCTCCGGCATGACGTATTTTGGATAAAATCGCAAAGGGATTATCGACCGCCAGCTCAAGGTGCTCAGGTGCAATCCGGTTGGAAAAAATAATTGCCTCATCAAGATCTTCCGCCAGGATAATTGCCCCGAAATCATCAATCGATTGACGCGCAATCGTTTCTCGGCTGAGTTGTTGTAACTGCACGTCAACTTCCTTTTGAACTGCAGTTGCCATCGATTCGGAGCTGGTGACCAGCACCGCAGAAGCCAACTCATCATGTTCTGCCTGGGAGAGCAGATCAGCTGCGATATGGGCAGGATTGCCACTGCCATCATTGATCACCAGAATTTCACTTGGCCCGGCAATCATATCGATATCAACCTGTCCAAACACCAGTTGTTTGGCCGTTGCCACATAAATATTGCCCGGTCCGGTGATCTTATCAACCCGTGGTACCGATTCAGTACCATAAGCGAGAGCTGCAATGGCTTGCGCACCACCGAGTTTGAAAATCCGGTCGACACCGGAAATCTTTGCCGCCGCCAGCACATGTGGATTCACTTCACCCCCGGGCATCGGCACCACCATAATCACCTCAGCAACACCAGCAACTTTTGCGGGAATCGCATTCATCAAAACGGATGAAGGATAAGCTGCCTTTCCTCCCGGGACATAGATACCAACTCGATCAAGTGGACGCACCAGCTGCCCGAGAAGAACATCATCCTCATCTGTCGAGAGCCAGGTTTCCTGTTTCTGTTTGGCATGGTAAGAAGCAATTCGGTCAGCAGCCAATTGCAACGCAGCCAACGATTCAGCACTGACGGTCGCCATCGCAGAATCCATACCAGCTTCACTGACTTCAATATTTTCGGTGTTCAAATCAATCCGGTCAAACTTAGAACTCAACTCGAACAGTGCCACATTACCACGTTGCCGCACGTCGGCAATAATCGCCTTGACCGTTTCCTCAATATCCCCGGGAATTTCGTCAGCTCGCTGTTCAATCCGCTGAAATTGCCGGGTAAAATCGGGATCACTGAATTTTAAAATCCGCATCATAATAAGCCCCACAGTCTACTGTGAAATTTTAACTTCATCACCGATCACCTTTTCCAACCCATCAATAATTTTACTGATTCGCTGATGTTTGGTTTTTAAGCTGGCACGATTAACAATCAGACGGCTGGTCACTTCAGCAATCGTTTCAACCTCAACCATGTTGTTAGCCTTGAGCGTTCCGCCTGTGGAAACCAGATCAACAATCCGTTCTGACAATCCAACCAGCGGTGCCAATTCAATGGAACCATAAAGTTTGATCAATTCAACCTGAACCCCTTTGGCTGCAAAATAGCGTTCGGTAATATTTGGATATTTGGTTGCAACCCGAATATTTGACCAATTCAGGGGATTATCGACTTCTTTGAGTAACTTCGGTTCGGCGACTACCAGGCGGCAATAACCAAATTTAAGATCGAGAGGTTCATAGAGTTTTTTCCCCTGCTCAAGCAGAGTATCCTTACCAACAACACCGAGATCAGCACAGCCGTATTCAACATAGGTTGGAACATCGGTTGCTCGCACCGCCATAAAACGAAATTTCTGCTCCGCATTCACAAAAACCAATTTGCGGCTTGATTCATTCATTTCCGGACAAGTAATCCCTATTTGAGAAAACAGTTCCATCGAATCCTGCATAATTCGCCCTTTTGGCAGGGCAAAGGTAATCCAATCACTCATTATTTGTACCTTTTAAGTCGTTCGCTAGGTTAAAAGATGGTGGCAGCAAAAACGGGACTGTCCCCGCATGGGGGCTGTCCCAGGCTTTTGCGGTGCGAATCACTGCGATTCTTCATGGCTCGTAAACTCTTGGGACAACCTCCGATAATGCTGGGGGCAGACCAGAGGTCAGTCCCTGCGCCATCAATTATTCCTGCTCTCGCCAGATGTTAGCTCCCAATGCCGCCAGTTTTTCTTCGATCTTTTCGTAGCCGCGATCCAAATGGTAGATCCGGGAAACCTCCGTGGTATTTCCCGATGCTAATCCCGCCAGAATCAGGGAGGCACTGGCACGTAGGTCGGTTGCCATCACTGGAGCACCGGTCATGTGGTCTGTGCCACGAATAATTGCACTGTGTCCATCAATCTGGATATCGGCACCCATCCGCTGTAATTCACAAACATGCATGAAGCGATTTTCAAATACCGTCTCCGAGATTCGACTGGTTCCTTCCGCTTTGGTCATCAGAGCCATGAATTGAGCCTGCATATCGGTCGGAAAGCCGGGAAACACACTGGTTCGGATATCAACTGGTGCCAGTTTTTTCGACCCGATGACTCGTAAACCATCTACCTCCGCCTGGATGACAGCCCCAGCCTCAGTCAACTTGCTGATCAAGGCTTCCTGATCTTCCCGCACCGCACCACGAACCAGAATATTTCCAGCGGTAATTGCCGCCGCTATCATAAATGTTCCTGCTTCAATTCGGTCGGGAATGACCCGACACCTGAGTGGGTTGAGGCTTGCAACACCTTGAATTTGGATAATTGCCGTACCTGCACCCTCAATATTTGCCCCCATGCTGATCAGTGCCTCTGCCAGTTGAACTATTTCAGGCTCACGAGCAGCATTTTCCAACACGGTTTCACCATCTGCCAGGGCAGCTGCCATCAACAGGTTCTCAGTCCCTCCAACAGTTGGCAGATCAAAAGATATCTTTGCCCCGCGCAATTTTTCCGCAGTTGCCTCAACATAACCATGTTCAAGTTTAATTTTAGCTCCAAGAGCTTCCAACCCTTTTAGGTGCAGGTTGATTGGACGGGCACCGATTGCGCACCCACCAGGCAAACTGACCCGAGCCTGGCCAAAGCGAGCCAGAAGTGGACCAAGAACCAAGACTGAAGCGCGCATGGTTTTCACTAACTCATAGGGCGCTTCCACACTTTTAATTTTATCGGTATTAATCTGGTAGCAGTCGGCTTGAGCATCAATTTCAGCACCCAGTTCCCGCAATAGCTTCACCGCTGTATTGATATCTCTCAGGGCAGGGACATTGCTGAGTTCACTCTGACCTTTTGCCAACAGGGTCGCAAACAACAATGGCAAGGCCGAGTTTTTGGCGCCACTAATCTGGACTTCACCATTGAGCGACACACCACCTTTAATAACTATCTTATCCAATGCAATCTCATTTCTGTTTTAATAATTGGCCACCAACCACACGTGGTTGACCGGAATAATCTTCGCGCACAGACAAATTAGCCAAACCGGAAGCCACAAATATTTTTTTAACTGCCTCTGCCTGTTGGTAACCAACTTCGACCAGTAACCAACCTTTGGACTTGAGTCGACTGATGGCCTGATCAGCAAGCTTCTGGTAACAATCCAAACCATTGTTTTCAGCCAACAAAGCTAACTGCGGTTCAAAGCAGCGCACTTCGGGCATCAGCTCATCCCATTCCTTTTCAGCAATATAAGGGGGATTGGAAACGATCAGATCATACTGTTGCACAGGGAGTTCAGCAAGATCCCCCTGTAACAGTTTAACTTGATCTGCTACTTGATGCTTTTCAAGATTTTTCCGGGCAATTGCCAATGCCTCAGCCGAAATGTCCAATCCGACCATTTGCCAATTTGGAAGTTCCCTCGCCAGGCTGATAACAATAGCACCGCTACCAGTGCCTACATCTAGCAACTGCCCTTCTGATTCTGCTCTGCCAAGAGTTTCTTCCACAAGAATTTCGGTATCGGCACGCGGGATCAGAACATCAGGAGTCACAATAAATTCCAGCGACCAGAATTCTGTTGATCCCAGCAAATATTGCAACGGTTCTCGCTGCCCTCGACGTTTCACTAGCGGTCGAATAATATCAAGTTCTTCAGTAACAAGTGGTCGATCATAGTTAAGATAGAGACCAACCCGATCCAGTTGCAAAACATGTGCAAGCAGCAGTTCAGCATCCAAACGGGGGTTATCGATACCTTTCTCGGCAAAATAGTTGGTCATCCAGCGCAATAATTTTAGCAGGATCCAAATTTCACCCAAAATTTAAGACTCCCGTTGACTCATCTGAGCCGTCTGTTGATCCGTAATCAGAGCATCGATAATTTCGTCGATATCCCCCTGCATGATCGCATCCAGCTTATAGAGAGTCAGTCCAATACGGTGATCCGTACAACGTCCCTGGGGATAGTTATAAGTACGAATCCGTTCACTTCGATCGCCACTGCCAACCTGATTTTTACGGTCGGCGGCCATCTCAGCTTGTTGATCGGCTAACGTCTGATCATAGATCCGCGACTTGAGCACTTTAAGTGCCTGTGCCTTATTTTTATGCTGCGACTTACCATCTTGACAAGAGACCACCACCCCAGTGGGGATATGGGTCAAACGCACCGCAGATTCGGTTTTATTGACGTGCTGCCCTCCCGCTCCTGAGGCGCGGAAAAGGTCGATACGCAAATCAGCAGGCTTAATATCGATATCGACATCTTCAACTTCGGGAAGAACGGCAACAGTACAAGCTGAGGTATGAATACGACCTTGAGTTTCGGTATCAGGAACCCGCTGAACCCGATGGGTTCCACTTTCAAATTTAAGCCGGGAATAAACACGCTTACCGCTGATCAAAGCAATAATTTCTTTAACCCCCCCCCCATCGGTCTCTGAAGAACTCATTATTTCGATCTTCCAGCGGTTTCGATCAGCATAACGGTTATACATGCGGAACAAATCAGCGGAGAATAATGCCGCTTCATCACCACCAGTTCCAGCCCGGATCTCCAGAATAATATTTTTTTCGTCGTTAGGGTCTTTGGGTAACAATAGCAGTCGCAGCTGTTCTTCCAGATCAGCCCGCTGCTCTTCCAGCCCTGGAAGTTCTTCCTTGGCCAGTTCTTTCATTTCCAGATCACTATCCTGAAGCAGCTCCCGATTACCCTCAATATCGGTACAAACCTGTTTATACTGACTGTAAACTGTCACTACTTCAGTCAAATCAGAATGTTCTTTGGCCAGTTCACGATAGCGGTTCTGATCTGAAGTCACAGAGGGATCAGAAAGGAGTCCCTCAACCTCACGAAAACGATCAACAACATCTTCCAGATTTGCAAACATAGGAATCTTTCAAATATTATGCATTATGCAAAAAAAAAGGCGACCCATTCGGGTCGCCTTTTTCAAATTCTACCCGATTATTTCTGGGCGTACTTTTTGCGAAAGCGTTCGATCCGACCAGCGGTATCAATCAGCTTCTGCTTACCCGTGTAAAACGGATGGCACGCAGAACAAATTTCAGTGTGAATCTCCCTGCCGAGAGTCGAGCGAGTCTCAAACGTGTTCCCGCAGTCACAACGAACAGAGCATACCTCATACTTAGGATGGATTCCTTCTTTCATCTTCTTTTTCTCCTTGGCGACCTGGCTTTGGTACAGGTCTATAGTATTTGCGTCAAACAAACTAGTTAATTATCATTTTTGTCTGCTTTGAGCAAGTAAAATTATTCAATAAAAACTGAGATTTGTCTTGATCCGTAATGGCTAAGTAAAAAATGTGTCCTGCAAGGCACAGTATTTTTCCTAGGGCGAAGGCATACACATGTATGTCGAGACCTTGATAAGAGACTGGAACACCGCAGGTCGGAGTTTTTGCAACGCCGTTTATTGGTTCATTGAATCGAGAAACTCTTGATTTGTCTTCGTTTCTGCCATTTTTTCCAGCAAAAATTCCATACTGTCGACCGTATTCATCGAAGAAAGAACCCGGCGCAGCAGCCAGATACGTTGGAGTTGAGATGCATTGAGCAACAGATCCTCTTTCCTGGTTCCAGAACGATTGATATCCATAGCCGGGAAAGTCCGCTTGTCTGCTAAACGTCGATCCAGATGCAGCTCCATATTGCCAGTTCCTTTGAATTCCTCAAAAATAACCTCATCCATTTTACTGCCAGTATCGACCAGTGCAGTTGCAATAATTGTCAAACTACCACCTTCTTCAATGTTCCGTGCCGCACCAAAGAAACGTTTTGGTTTATGCAATGCGTGGGCATCAACACCACCGGAGAGAATCTTGCCGCTGGAAGGAACAATCGTATTATAGGCACGGGCAAGACGGGTCAGGGAGTCCAGCAGAATGACCACGTCACGCTTATGTTCAACTAACCGACGAGCCTTTTCAATAACCATTTCAGCGACTTGAACATGGCGGTTGGCCGGCTCATCAAAGGTCGATGAGATAACTTCGCCATCAACGTTACGCAGCATGTCGGTCACTTCTTCCGGGCGTTCGTCAATCAATAAAACAATCAGATAAACTTCTGGATGATTAGTCGCTATCGCATTGGCAATATTTTGCATCAAAACGGTTTTGCCCGTCCGTGGTGGAGCAACAATAAGACCACGCTGCCCCTTGCCAATGGGTGCCACTAAATCAATAACCCGGGTCGCCTGATTATCTGGTGTTGTTTCGAGAATCAACCGCTCATCGGGAAACAATGGGGTTAAGTTATCGAAGAAAGTCTTCTCCCGCATCTTTGCCGGATCTTCAAAATTGACTTCTGCAACCTTTAGCAGGGCAAAATAGCGCTCACCCTCTTTTGGTGGTCTGATCTGCCCAGAGACAGTGTCACCGGTACGCAATGCAAACCGACGAATCTGGGATGGTGAAATATAGATATCGTCCGGCCCGGGCAGGTAGTTAGCATCCGGTGCCCGCAAAAAACCGAAACCATCTGGAAGAATCTCCAAGACCCCTTCTCCAAAAATAGCTTTCTTTTGTGCTGCAGTCGCCTTAAGAATTGAATAGATCAGATCCTGGCGGCGCATCCCACCGATCTCATCCAACTTAAGATCCTTGCCAAGGGTAATCAGTTCAGACATTTTAGTTTTTTTCAGGTCTTTCAAGTTCATAAATGTTCTCCAGCCCTCCATTTAAGGGCATACGCAGAAACCGTGATAGATCCTCTGCAGATAAGAATGGGAATAAAATCAATCTGTTTTTCACAAAACTTCAAAACAATTGGCTTCCTAAAAAATAACCAATCCGTCACACTTAGAAAACTGGAGCAGAATTGTAGGTAGGTTCAATATTCAATATATAAGAGAACTCGGAACTCTTTTTTTTAGGCAGTAATATCTCTTGGCTGGTTACGTCAGAATCTTATTGGGGGAATAATATTATCAACCTGCACTTGCAGGGCATAGAGCGGGCAGGCGTTATGCACACCTCCACTAAAGTCGCTTTTACCCGCTTTATCTCCCTGTGTCAACCTTGAAACGTAAAAATCGGATTTTATTCTTGATTGGAAAACATCATAAATAGTCCAGCAAGCTCGGACTGATTCCAGAAACAATCTCGGAAAAAAGATTTTTATACATCTCCGGGAGCGTCGACACACCATCTTTATCAGGATCTTCATCCAGTACCCGTTCGATCCCCGACAAACTGATATTTTTCACCCGAACCAGATCAGTTTTATTGAAATAAGCTTCATCAAAATCGGCATACTGCAGCACCAGTGCCTGAAAACTCTCCTTCCCAGCCAGTTGCCAAAGAACCTGACCATTACGATCGATCACTGCTGCAGTGGCTCGGATATCATTATAACGAGTCGTCAAGGTTTCCAACTTTGTCCGCGAACGCCGCGTTTCCTCAATCTGTTCACCAGAAAAGACCACCAGCAACACAGCGTCAACCACATTTTGCTTAGCGATCTCAGATATGGTTGCAGCATCAAACGCATACCCTTGCGGCCACCCAGATTCATCATGGGGACTTCCAGCACTCAGGAGAGAAAGTGCGGTCAGTTCCGGACTGACCGACAGTGCCCGGACATCAAAATAACCCTTCTTTTTTTTCAGTTGTTTAACTAAAAGTTCATGCTTGCCACTTATTGAACGAGCAAGCATATCGAATAAGAGGTCTTTTTGTGGATAGGTTAAGGAACTATTATAGTCAATCAGAAAGGGCAAAACACCCAAAACCTGAACCCGAGCCTGATACTCCTGTTTTGGAATCTGATATTTTCCACTAGCACAACCGGAAATGAAAATGATCAATAAACCGCAAAACAACCACTTTTTCATAGTAAACCTCCTGAGCCTCTTTTCAATTGATGATCATTAGTGTCTGAACTAAAGGTAGCAGAAGATTCCTCCGCATGAAACGCAAAAAATAGAATAATAAGGGCTTAAGTTCCTAAGCAAAATTGATTTGACGATTTTCTGCGGGAATTTTTCCCGGGTGATAATTCTCTCGTCCCCAGCACAGCAGTTCGCCCGGAGTCGAATTAAACAGTTCTTCTGGCGGTGATTGACCTAAGAAAACAAGTCCCTTCCAGAGCATATTCGAACCATTTTCCCGGGTGATCAACCCCATATCCCCATTTCGCTTACTCAATTTCTTGCCATTGTTCCCAAAGGCCAGCGGTAGATGAAAATAGTCGGGAGGAACAAGGTTAAGACAGCGATAAAGATAAATTTGCCGGGGTGTCGATAAGAGCAAATCGGCACCCCGAACAACCTGTGTAATCCCGGCATCGATATCATCAACCACAACAGCCAGCTGGTAAGCAAACAAACCATCGGCTCGATGGAGGACAAAATCTCCGACATCCCGTTCCAAATTTTGCCTCTGCTCGCCGAAAATCCCATCGTGATAGATTATTTCTTCATCGGGAACACGGAGTCTGATTGCACGTTCTGAACGACTTCCACGAATTCCCTCTCGACACGTACCGGGATAGACAAATCCCTCTTCTCCCGGATGCGGAGCGCTGGCTAAAATTTCCTTGCGGGAGCAACTACAAGCAAAAACCTCCCCTTGTTCCCGCAACTGATCCAAAATTTGCTGGTAACGTTTATAACGGTGACTCTGATAGATGATGTCACCATCCCATTCAAAACCTAACTGTTCCAGAAGCCGCAGCATAGCATCAGCTGCCCCGGGAACAACCCGTGGCGGGTCAAGATCCTCAATCCGGAGAAACCAGCTTCCCGCACAACTTTTTGCTTGCAGATAGCTACCTAACGCAGCCAGCAATGTCCCAAAATGAAGAGGTCCGGTAGGACTGGGGGCAAAGCGCCCAATAACAGGTTCAGAGTTGCTAGCATTTTTTATCAGATTATCCATATCTGCAGATGATGCAACCAGCATAACCAACTGTCAAGCGACCTGATCACTCAATATATAAAAGAGCCCATTGACAACCCTTTCTGTTCAGTGTATTCATTACTCGAAAAGTTATCTTTAGGAGGTCAAAGTGGTTATCACACGTGCAACAGAGTATGCAGTCAGAACGGTTATTTATTTAGCTCAGCAACCAAAGAATGATATCGTATTAAAAAAAGATATCTGTCGCACCCAGGAGGTGACCCCGGCATTTTTGACCAAGATTCTGCAACCATTGATCAAAGCAGGGATTGTCAGCTCACAACGAGGGGTCGGTGGTGGTTTTCTCCTGGCCAAAGACCCAAGTGAAATCACCATGCTTGATATTTTACAAGCAGAGGAAGGGCAGCTAAAATTAAACCATTGCCTTGTTGATACCAACTTCTGCTCCCGTGATGCCTACTGTTCTGCCCACGAAGTTTGGTCTGATGCACAAAGCGAGATGGCGCAGATACTTAAACGCCACAGTATTGCGGATCTGGTTCAAAAAGAAAAAGAAAAGCTGGATTTTCTAAAAAATCGTACCGCCTGAAAAAAATCGAACTAACAAATTTATTGAAAAAGGGACACAGGATTTACCTGCTGCCCCTTTTTTTAGTTGCTAACCTATTGACGTACAAAAAAACCCTGGACTCCAGGAGGGATTAGGATATCCAGGGTAATGCAGAAGGCTGCCACAGCCCTCTGTAAAATAACAAACTCCTTAGTTCATTTTACTACGTCATTATTCCCCGTCAAACGGTCACTCCAATTAATTTTATTTAAGGTTTTCTTCTGGATAGGCATTGATATGATGAACCGTTAAATCAGAACCGGCAAACTCCTGATCCTCATTCAGGCGAAATCCACTTATTTTATCTATTGCTTTGTAAACAACATAACTTGTGACCAAAGCGTAAACAACAGCCAGCAAACTGCCAACCAACTGAGCCATAAAGGAGACACCGCCTAATCCACCCAAAGCACTTGAACCAAAAATCCCCACAGCAATCCCCCCCCAGGAACCAACAACTCCGTGCAGAGGCCAGACTCCGAGGACATCATCAATCTGCAATTTTTCCTGTTCAAACTGAAATCCATAAACAAAAATCAGCGAGCCAATCCCACCGACAAAAAATGCACCGATTGGATGCATCAGGTCGGAGCCAGCACAAATGGCAATCAGTCCAGCTAACGCTCCGTTGTGGACAAATCCTGGGTCATTCTTACCTGCAACCAAAGCGAATAGCACCCCACCGACCATTGCTAACAAAGAATTGACTGCAACCAAACCAGAAACACCTTGCAGTGATTGTGCGCTCATGACGTTAAAACCGAACCAGCCGATTGCCAAAATCCAGCTTCCCAGAGCTAAAAATGGAATATTACTGACAGGAATAGCTCGGCTGCGTCCCCGCACAAAACGCCCCATTCGTGGGCCGAGGACAAGGATCGCCGGCAAAGCCAACCAACCACCGATGGAGTGAACCACCACGCTACCGGCAAAATCATGAAATTGAGCTCCGAATGTCGATTCAAAAAAACCTTGTAGCCCGGCACTATTTTGACCCCAGATAAAAGATTCAAAGATTGGATAGGAAACACCGGCAAAGATACCTCCAGCCACAACCTGTGGCCAGAATTTGGCTCGTTCAGCAATCCCGCCAGAGATGATAGCGGGGATACAGGCAGCAAAACAAAGGAGGAAAAAAAACCGAACCAATTCAAAACCCTGGTTATCGCCTAGCAACCCAGCTGCTGAGGTATAAAAATGGATTCCGTATGCGATGGGGTAGCCGACAAGAAAATAGACAACCGTTGATACTGACCAGTCGGAAAGGATTTTGACAAAAGCATTCAGCTGATTTTTCTGGCGAACCGTTCCAACTTCCAGAAAAGCAAATCCTGCATGCATGGCAAATACCATGACCGCACCCAGCAAAAGAAATAAAACATCCCCACTATGCTGTTGCGCTAAAAACGATGCTTCCATTGATCAGACCTCCTCGTCTAGATACATGAGACCTACTTCATTCACAGGTCAATTAAACAATCAGAAACCTAGACCATTCAATTGCTATGCCGTTAAGGAAATAGATGGATTCAAGGGGTTTTTGAATCAAATCACTTCGTAGTATGCTTAAAAAGTAACCAGGTCTGCCATTTTTTTAAGCTTTCCCATGAATGAAAGCCCCCTCCTTAGTCCCGTGGGACAATTGACAAACCTCTCATGGGTAAGCTAGAGTCGCTCTACGAACGAAAAAAGAACAACGTCTTTATCCAGAGTGGTGGAGGGAGAAGGCCCTTTGAAGCCACGGCAACCGACGTTCCTGGCAACAAAAAGGAGAGGGTCGGTGCCAATTCCTGCCCTGTTGATAGATCAATCCAGGGACAGATGGGGACGGTGCCTGAGATACTCCTAATCACTGTATCTACAAGGCTCCTTCCTGAAGCTGGAAGGGGCTTTTTTATTGGCACTTATCAAAGGGGATGTAGTTTGGATAACAGCATCGGCATCGTGACCACCAGGTATGCAGATTTTGATGTCGAGCTGCGCCTTGAAAGTGGTCGTTTGCTGGGTCCGCTGACCTTGGCCTATGAAACCTACGGTCAACTGAATCAGGACGCATCTAATGTAATTATGGTTGCCCATGCCTGGAACGGCAACGCTCACGCTGCCGGGCTCCATACAGAAGAAGATCGCAAGCCCGGTTGGTGGGACAACATGATCGGTCCGGGAAAGGTTTTTGATACCAATCGCTATTTCATCATCAGCAGTAACGTCATTGGCTCTTGCACGGGCTCGACCGGCCCCACCAGCATCAATCCAGCAACAGGCCGTCCCTACCGCCTCAACTTTCCGGTCATTATGGTCCGTGACATGATTCGTGCTCAAAAGCTATTGATTGACCACCTGCAAATCGACAAACTCCTGGCAGTGGTTGGTGGTTCTATGGGCGCAATGCAGGCCCTGGAATGGGGGATTCATTTCCCGGACCGGGTTCGTGCCATTGTCCCCATCGCCGGAACCGGACGCACCTCACCAATGGCGATCGCACTGAACGCATTGGCCCGGCAGGCGATCTATAATGATCCGCTGTGGAAAAAAGGGAACTATCGCCCCGAACACCCGCCCGCCGACGGTTTTGCCCTGGCTCGTGCCGTCGGTCACATCAGTTTTTTGTCCGATGCCTCGATGCACTTGAAATTTTCACGCCGCTTTTCGCGGATGGATGGAATGTTCGATTTTTTCGGACGGTTTGAAGTGGAACGCTACCTCGAATACAACGGCAGTTCTTTTGTTGATCGTTTCGACACCAACAGCTTTCTCTATCTGGCCAAGGCTCTTGACCTCTATGATGTCGCCTGGCGATTTGATTCACTGGAGGAGGCGTTGTCGCAACTGGTCTGTCCGTCACTGTGGTTTGCCTTCAGCAGCGACTGGCTCTATCCGCCATCACAAACCGAAGAGGTTGTCGAAGAGTTGCAGCGCCAAAAGAAACCGGTTGATTATCAGTTGATCGAATCAGACTACGGCCACGACAGTTTTCTTGTCGAGCCGGAAAAATTTATCCCCCAACTCAAAAGGTTTCTTGATCAACTCTGAGCGATCATTCCTGTTCGGGCTCGGCAGAGGAACCAAACAGATCCAGCTGGGTAAAGGTCAACTTTTCCGATTTGAATGGACGCGGCAAAAAACGCGGGCAATCAACCAGCAAGACAGATTCGTCCTGCCGCCAGGTGCGAATACACTTGCGACCAAGTTTATTCACTGTCTGATCGGTTTTCTTTGTAGCGCCCATATTGACCCCGTTTTAAATGTCACAGGCAGTCTAGTATTTCGATTCTCTAAAATGTTTACATTAAGCGACTTCAAGGTCAAATTTCTTCCAACGATACACAACCGGGGTGGAGTTGATCTCCTTGATTCCCAGAAGGATACGTTCCTTGAGTTCCTCTTTGGAGGAAACTCGGATATGTCGTAAAAACGTTCGAGCCATTTTTGAAAAAGCTGTTTCGATTAAATTCAACCAGGACCCATGCTTTGGCGTGTGCACATATACGAAGCGACCAGGCCTGGACGCAAGATATCTCATGGTCTCCTTTGAGATATGAGATGAATGATTATCTAAGACGACACGAATCGTGCTCTCTTTTGGGTAGTAGGCATCAAGCTCTTTGAGTAACTCAATAAATTCTCTACTGCGATGACGATCATGGACTTGCGCTATGATTTTGCCGTTATGCAGATCAAGAGCCGCGAGTATTGACACTGTACCAAGCCGCTTGTACTCGTAGTCTCGTCCTACCGTTTTATGCTTTCCCGGCTTCGGAGGTAAGTCGGGGGCAATATTGGCAATGGCCTGAACTCCGGGCTTTTCGTCAACGGACACGGTGATCGTCGAGGGAGGTAAATCACTGGATGCACCTTGGTCGTTTTGGAGGTTGACCTCTTGGTAGACGATGAGTACTTCCTGCATTTTTTGCTCAAAGTCCGGGTCTCTGCGTTCCAAGTAATATTTGATTTTATGGGGACGTATTTCGTTGGCCGAGAGGATTCTCCAGACTGTTGCTTTTCCGGCTTTTGACAGAGAGGGGTGCCCTGCAGCCGGGGCATGTTCGCAGGTATACTTGGCAAGCTCGCTATATGTCCAAAGCTCAGCAGCCAGTCCAAGATCTTTAGGTTTCATACATGCCACATTAATCACCCATGCTTTTGCTGCATCGTCGATTATTGGATCAAAAGGTCTATGGTAATAATCTTTCAGTCCTGCATCAGCACCAGCGGCCAATGCTTTGTCGATGCATTTGTAAATGGTGGGGCGACTTACACCAACCAACTTCTGGATTTGTGAAGTGTATTTTGTAAATATTTTAACGAAACGAACTACTAGTCTCTTACTTTTAATCAATTAATACACTAAACAATATAAAATCCATTTCATTTTTTCTGCACCCGGCATTGCCTTGACCGGATATTACCTTTTTACGATTATCAATCCTCAAAAAAATATGATTTATTGACCAATCGGGCTCTCGTCAATTGGATCGAATACCCGATACGCGAACAATTTCACACGGTCGCTGATGAGGAACCAGACCAGAGCATAGCCCCAGACTAATGCTGCCCAGCCCCAGCCAAGCGGAGTCATGAACACCCCGTAAACCGCAATCAGCGTCGCTACTGTTTGCGTGCCAAGCACTGCCAGAAGCAAAATATTTGCGGGTCGTGTCGACCAGAACGGGCCGCGCGTGCGCGTGAGGAAAATCGTCAGATGCCCCGCCACGGACAGCATCAGATACATCAGTGTCTGGATGTGCGGACGGTCAAGCAGATAGACACGGTCGCCCAGGTAAAATAGGCCGAATGCCGCCACCGGGCCGAGCACGCCGAGTACCGTGGCGACCCCCAGCACCATGCGCATGTTCCAGGTTTCGGGCTTGTCTTTATAGTGCACGTTGTCATAGGCAATAGAGAGGATGGCGCCGTCGTTGAGCAAGGCCAGCATCACGATCATGACTGCCGTCAGCGGATAAAAGTTGAAGATCAGGATCGCCAGCGTCATGAACAACAGCACGCGCAGTGTCTCGGCAATGCGGTAGATCGCATAACTGTTTGTAAGTTTCCACAATAAACGGCACCGAAGTCTGTGGATATTTTCAGTTTAATTTGACCTGTCGGAGGAAATTGTCAGACAATATGAGTCTTTTGTGGAAGGCTCTTTTTTTTACCCTGTCGATGT
>JAKIUD010000137.1 GCA_021647765.1 Desulfuromusa sp.
TTTATTACCAAAAGTCAGGGGACGACGGGTGACGGCATCAGAAAATTTGATCAGCGCCTGACTGGTATCACTGTCAGGAAAATTTGTAATATCTTTTGAACGTGGGGGTTGATCGACATGTAGCCAGTGCATCCCCTGACCCTGTTCCTGGCGTTCCCGGGATTTAGTACGGATACGATTGACGCCCAGTAACCAGTAAAGGATTGCCCCGACACCTGGAATCGCCAGACAGGTGATGATCCAGCCGACAGAAGCCCGTGGGTCACGTTTTTTCAGTAACGCATGCCCGGCGGTCAGAAGCGAGAGGATCCAGGTGGCGGCCAGTAAAAAGGTCAGCATGGTGTCTCCCGGAGGATGAGAAAATACCCTGAATTTTTATGGATCAAGAACTCCTAACGCAGTGATGTTCCACAGCGAGGACAGGTAAGAACTGTATTGGTTGAAACTTTTTCTCCACAGGTTGGACAGTTGAACCAATGGTGACAATAACGACATTGTTGTTCTGAGAGCCCCTGTTTTTTCTTGCATTTGGGACAACGCCGATACATTTTTCGACCATTGAGATAGTCCTCAAAAAATAGACCACAACGGGGGCATTCCCTGGCTCCTGGTTTAACCGTTGCTTCACAGCCGGGAACCGGACATTTAAAGACCGTTTTGCAGTTGCTGCACCAGTATTCCCCTTTAAGGGGTGCCTCGCACTTTTGACATCGTTTAACGGCCATTATTTACTCCAGTATTCAATCTTGAAATTCACCATTTTCAGTTCAGATTCACATCATAGTCGACAAAAGTGGGATTGCCAAGGGAAAGACCATGCAGGGGTGGTATTTAATCTGCAGAAGTACGTTTTAGCCAATAGCTGAATTCTTCCTCTGCTTGTTCTGAGTCGCCAAAGTTTAATTCGAGCAAGCGGCGCAGATGCCCCATACTTTCGGAATCCTCTGAGGTAAAAATAAAACCATAAAAATTTTCATGTTGGTGAATCAGTTCACCAAGAAATTCCATTCGTATAGAAGTATCGGGAAGATAAATACTTAAGGAAGCCTGACTTCCAGGGGGGAGAGGAAGCTCACCTTCATATCTGAATAATGCACCCTGGAGAGCCAGATCGACAAGATCGCAGCGAAAAATACCGTTGTCGATACTGATATCTGCCTCCGTTTTGAAATTGATGCGCCGATAGTTACGTTGTTCTGTCATGGCAAAGCTCCTTTTGTCCGCCTTGTGAAGATAAATGCCAGCTCATTTTATGGGTACTATTGTAACAGGAAATTGAGTTTTTGCTGTTTTATCTAAACTCTTTTATGTTAGTGGACATTTGTTTTTTAATTGTCTCTTGCGATTGTTCGACGGTCAGGGTTACATTGTCTTAGTAATTTTAAATCTGAACTAGCCTGAATGGCGCTAAATATACACGGGGTTATTTTTATGTTTTGTCTAGGAAAAAATGTAAATCGAATTATTTTAGTTCTTCTGCTCACATTGCTACCGGCTACTTCCTGGAGCAAGGAAGCTGATCCGTTTGATACCAACCGTGCCCGATTACTTGGGCATATGCTGCAACAACAACTCAGTAGTAAACACTATAGTCAGAAGCCCACTGATGATGTCTTATCCCATGCGGCATTTGACCTCTATCTAAAGCAGCTCGATTTTCAAAAGCGTTTTCTCTGGCAGGAAGACGTTGCCAGGTTAAAGTTTTTTAGAAGTCAAATTGACGATGCTATTCGCCGGGGACGGCTGGAATTGCCGCTTGCCGGGCGGAATATTCTGAACCAGAGGATTGCTCAGGTGCAGGGTATTGTTGCAGAGATCCTGAACAAAAAGATCAATCCAAACCTTATTGAAAGTATCGAAACGGATCCGGAAAAGCTGGACTATGTTGCCAATCTGACAGAGTTGCGTGAGCGTTGGCGAAAAATTATTAAAGCACAAATCCTGAGTCGTTATATTAGTCTGCGTGAGGATGACATTGGTGTCGACAGCAAGGGTAAATTGTTGCCTGTCAATAAAGATACGGATGTTGAATTGTTATCTCAAGCTAGGGAGAAGGTCGCTAAAACTAATCGTAACTTGCTGAAACGAATGCTCGAAGAAACACTTCAGGATCATTATGATCGTTACCTGAATGCAATCGCCCGGGCTTATGATCCCCATACCAGTTATCTGCCGCCAACGACAAAAGAGGATTTTGATATTCAGATGAGTGGCTCTCTGGAAGGGATCGGTGCCACTTTGCGCGAAGATGATGGTTATATCAAGGTGGTGCGGATTATCCCTGGTAGTGCTGCGTCGCGGCAGGGGGAGCTAGAAGCGGATGATATTATTCTCAAGGTTGCAGAAGGAGCAGACGATCCTGTTGATATCACGGATACCAGAATTCGAGACGCAGTTGCTTTGATCCGGGGGAAAAAAGGAACCGAGGTTCGTTTGACGGTAAAAAAGTCAGATGGTAGTCGCCTGGTGATTCCAATTATCCGCGATGTGGTGGAAATAGCAGAAACTTTTGTTAAGGGAACGACCGTGACCGATGAGCAGAGTGGTCAAACCTTCGGCTATATCAAAATTCCCTCTTTTTATCGTGATTACAGTGGCAAGACCAATCGCAACTGTACCGATGATTTACGTAAGGAGTTGAAAAAACAGCGGAAAGAAAAAATATCTGGATTGATTCTGGATCTGCGCAATAATGGTGGTGGTTCCTTAGGGGATGCGGTGGATATGACCGGGCTTTTTATTGACAAGGGTCCTATCGTTCAGGTGCGCAGCCGTGGAGGAAAGATTCGTGAACTGCGTGATCGTGACGGTGGAGTTGAATATGCGGGCCCGGTCGTGGTTTTGGTTAATCGTTTCAGTGCTTCGGCATCCGAAATCTTTGCCGGAGCCTTGCAGGACTACAAACGGGCGCTGATTGTCGGGGATGCTCATACCCACGGAAAGGGCACGGTCAAGGAAATGCTTGACCTTGATCGCGCGGTTCGTCTGCAGGGGATGGAAAAATATCTGCCGCTCGGAGCGTTGAAGGTGACCATCCAGAAGTTTTATCGGATCAGTGGTGAATCGACCCAGGAGCGTGGCGTCATTCCCGACATCATCCTGCCTTCACGTTATGACGGGATGAAAAGTGGTGAAAAGTATCTGCCCAATGCCCTGGCCTGGGATCATATCAAAAGTGCCGATTACAGACTCTGGCCTCACCCGATTACCAATATCGAACAGTTACGCGCCCAGAGTGCAAAGCGGATGGAAGAGTCTGAAAAGTTCAAAGAGTTTATCGA
>JAKIUD010000062.1 GCA_021647765.1 Desulfuromusa sp.
TTTGCCAAGTCTAAACCGATAGTGGTAATCTTCATGGTGGTCTCCTCTCGTTTCTGTTGATGGAATGATTGATTACCATCATGGCGCATTGACGCCGATGAGTGAAGCGGGGGAGACCATCTCATCGTATTTGCTGAATAGTTACTCATTCACTTCAAGTGGAAATTCTCGAACTAATAAATCAAATATTTCAGATTCTCTTGCTTCCATTCGCTCGGCATCCTGAGCAGTTCCACGTTCATGATCATAGCCTAACAAGTGGAGGACACCATGTACCAGTAAAAACCACAGTTCATGCTCAAATGGGATACCTGCAGCGGCAGCATCAGCGGCAGCCCGTTCTGCCGAAATAACCACATCACCAAGCACCAACGGCAGTAAACCAGCCCCCTCGCCTTCTTGCATAGCAAAAGAAATCACATTTGTCGGCCGATCACGTTGCAAATATGCGCGGTTAATTTCCTGAATCCCTGCATCATCAAGAATCAGGATCGATAGCTCTGCCTCAGGATATCCCGAGACGCTTAAGATCCTCCGGGCTATCTTCCGCAACGGTCGCTTCAGAATCTTGTATTGGTGCTGACGATTTTCTATCTGGATTCGCACGTTTAACTTTTACCTTTTCTTTGCCTGGAGCTTTTTCAACATTATCGACCTTCTCCCGCACAATATGCACGGGTTCTGGATATTCAACTCGATGGTGGAAGGATCCAGACAGAATCCGGTTAAAGCTCTTGGCAATCGAGTTTAAATCTTTCAGGGTCAAATCACACTCATTCAACTGCCCATCAATAAAAATATTGTTGATCAGTTTCTGGACCATCCCCTGAATCCGTGCTGGAGTTGGATCCGACAAGGTTCGGCTGGCGGCCTCAACCGCATCAGCCAGTAAAATCAATGCCGCTTCACGAGTCTGCGGTTTCGGTCCATGATAGCGATAATCGCGTTCATCAACCTGCTGCATTTCTGGATCTGCCTGACTTTTTGCCCGGTCATAAAAAAACTTGATCAGAGTTGTCCCTTGATGTTGCTGAATAATATCAATTAGTTCCGCACCCAATTTATGCTCGCGAGCCAATTCTACCCCATCTTTAACATGAGATGTAAGAATCAGGGCACTCATCGATGGAGCCAATTTATCATGTTTGTTACGCTGTCCCCCCGAATTTTCAATAAAGTAGAGGGGCTTTTTAATTTTTCCAATATCGTGATAGTAAGCAGCGACCCGGGTCAACAGTGGATTGGCGTGAATAGCCTCAGCCGCAGCTTCGGCCAGGTTCCCGACCAGAATAGAATGGTGATAGGTTCCAGGAGCCTCAATCATCAATTGCCGTAAAATCGGCGCATTCATGTTTGCCAGCTCCAGCAATTTAATATCGGTCGTGTACTTGAAAAATGATTCTACCAGCGGAACCGTTCCGTTAACAATAACTGCGCTGGACAACCCGCCAAAGAAACCAAAGCCAAGTTTCCACAGGAGTTGCAGCTCAAAATTGCGGCCCGTCAAAAAATGGAAACCAATAAGCAGAGCCATATTTGCCAGCCCGATCCAGACACCGGCTCGATAAAGAGTTGTCCGCTTCTGGCAATAACGAACCCCATGCGCACCAACCAGACTACCGATCAGCACATAAAGTGTCATCAAAAGACTGTTGCCAAACAATATTCCGACCAACACTGCCCCACAAACAGCAAACAAGAATGCTGTTTCAGAGTTAAGGACAATGCGTACCAGCATGGCACCTAGCGCAAAAGGAATCGCGTAGAAATAGGCCGATGAGTCAATGTAAGCAAAATTATTTCCCATCCCCGCTGCGATAAAAATTGATATTTTTATTAGGATAAACAGAGAAAGAAATACGCTAGCAAGAAATAGTAAATCGCGAGAATCCGGGCGGAACTTACTGATATTATGTTGGGCAAAATAAAAACTAACATAGATCAGCAGCAAGGAACAGATGAGTAGGCCTATAGCTGTCTGAATGTTACGAGTATCACGACCCGATGTTCGGATTGCTTGCAGTTTGAGAATTTGATCGGCACTCACCCGCTCCCCTTCCCGAACCACCATCTCCCCTTTTTTTACCTGAAACAAAACTGGGGCAATCTGCGCTCGTGCATCGAGACGTCCCTGCTCAGTTTTCTGCTGATCAAAATTCAAATTAGGGCGCAATTGTTGCTGCACCAACTTCAGCAATGTCTGTTGCTGAATTGAAGTTATTCCAGGAATCAATGCCAGCTGAGATTTAGCCTGGAGCAGAGCATCATTCAAACCAACGGTTTGAGCAAATCGTTGTGGCTCTAATTCTTTTCCGCTACTGCGTTCAACGACGACAAGACCCCGATCTCGATCAGCAGCAAAAGTTTGCAAATTAGCCACAATTGGCTGATTAAAGACCGGTGTCAACAGATTTTCAATTAAAGCTGCAATATCTTGATCAAGAGATAAATTAAGTAGCGGCTGAAACTCCTCAGTCGTTAGCGGGACACCAAAATCTGCCTGTAATTGCAGTAAAAAATCTTTTGCTTTTAAACTTTCAATATCATTCTGATGTTCCAGCAATAATCCCAGCCCTTGACGAATCCGTTCGATTGCCTGAGTGCCGGAAGTTGTGTCCAGAGCATAAATAACCGGGGCAGCATTTTCCGCTTCATCACGTTTTGCCTGGGTCAGCGGAATATCTTCCGCCAACAGATCACGTGGTGATTTAATATCCCGGGTAGCAATATCTCCCGGAGCATAATAACCGGGGATCAACCCCCCTTTTGGCACAATGATCAGAGTCAAAAGAACAGCAACCAGCACAAGTAACCACCCCCCCAAACGGGGTTGACTCCGATTACGCAAGCCCTGAACCCCACCGCTATTGGTCGCGTGATAACCCTGCAACGATTTATCTTTTTCTTCTTTGATCATAGTACCTCAAAAATACTAAAAATTAGCTGGCTGCGTTCATCAACTTAAATATTCTGGCGATCAGCCCGCTGATATGCCTGCACAATAGCCTGAACAATAGGATGACGGACGACATCTACGTCACTGAAGTGGGTAAAAGAAATTCCAGCAACATCACTCAGCACTTCTATCGCATGCAACAATCCAGACTGTCGATCATGCGGCAGATCGGTTTGGGTCACATCACCGGTAATAACAGCTCTACTCCCGAACCCTAGACGAGTCAGAAACATTTTCATCTGTTCAGTTGTCGTGTTTTGCGCTTCATCTAAAATAACAAAAGCATCATTCAAAGTTCTGCCACGCATAAAAGCTAATGGTGCAACCTCGACAACACCCGTTTCCAGGAGTTCCTGACCTTTTTCCAGACTAAGCATGTCGTAAAGAGCATCATAAAGTGGTCGCAAGTACGGGTTCACCTTTTCAGTCAGATCTCCAGGGAGAAATCCAAGTTTCTCACCTGCTTCAACTGCTGGACGAACCAAGATAATACGGCTGACTTCCTTGCGCATCAATGCCGCAACTCCCATTGCCATTGCCAGATAAGTCTTGCCAGTTCCAGCCGGACCAATACCAAAAACGACGTGATTTTCCCGAATATTGTCAATATAGCTTTTTTGCGCCAGACTCTTGGGGGCAATCATCTTGTTGCGAGTCGAAATAAAAACCGTATCGCAAAAGATATCTTTTAAAGATGTGGTTGAATCAGAGGAAAGAATCCGGACTGCATAATCGATATCAGGAGGATAAATCGGCATATCTTCCTGCATTAAGAGACACAGCTCCTCAAGCAGGCGATAACCAACATGAACTTGAGCGGGTTCACCAGACAGATGGATGGTGGTTCCCTGGCTACCAAGGCGGATGCCAAGCCTTTTTTCTATCAGTTTAAGATGCTTGTTCTGCTGGCCAAATAGTTGAGCAGCCAGAGCCGCATCACCAACATCAAAATGTTTGCTGGGGCTCATACGCAGATATTCGCTGAAATTTTATTATCTTCACGGCGCGAAATTTAACACCAAACTGGGACAATTGCAACACAGGGCTCCCCTCTTTATCCTTTCTCAGCCACCAAAAAATCACCAAAACCTGTTATACTCGGTCAATATTTGACATTTCGAACCGACTTACGGGGGATATGTGGATCAAAAATTGACAGATAACTCGGCTCCGGATCTGGATAAACCGCTACTAACAGCCTTTTTGCAGCAACTGAATATAGCCCGGCGAAAGTTGTCGCTCTATCCTCCGGAACATCCACAAATTGTAACCAGTGTTAACAGCACTCTGGATATTCTGCAGGAGTTATTTCTCTCTGCACCGGTTATCACTCTAGGTATTGCCCCTGATGCCCTCTATTTTGAACAACTTTGGCTCGATAAGGAGGAGCCGACCAATCAGGAATTCGCTAAATATTTCTCTGGACTTGGGATCGTATCAATCAGTTTCCACAGCGGCTTGAAAGATGCGGAATTGATCCGTTTCAACCAATTGCTCCGTTCCGATCGAAATAGCATAGAATCTTTTGGCGGATTTGAAAAGCTCCTTGAACAACAACAGATTCACCATATTTCAGTCATTCCAATTGACTATGACGCCTTCCAGGCCAATCCTGATTTCTCCGAAAAAAAAATTTCAAAAAGAGACCAATTATGGGAAAGCTTTCTCCGTGGAATGCACAACGGTAACCTTGATTTTGGGGATTCTGTATCCTCTCATGAGTTGAATACTATTGCTGAGATATTCAATCAAAGACTCGTTGGCAACCAGACTGAGCGACAACAATCGTCCCAATCCATCGGTCGATTTATTGAAAACAGTATCCAACAAACTCAGGAGTCACAAGCACAAACAAAAAATGACAAACATCTTGTTTCACTGCTTGAGCAATTATCCCCCACTGCACAGCAGGAATTTCTCAATAGTGCTTTTCATGCCCTCGAACGTCATCGCGATGCCGCTCCTGATATTCTGCAGAAAATCCCTCCTCACCTTTTGCAGAACGCGATTGCTGGAAAAAATCGGCAGGAGCTTAATCTATCTTCGCGGTTGTTTGGTTTGATCAATAATCTGGCAAATTCACAAAACTCGACATATCATCACAATATTAAGTCAAAGGCCGCTCCCCTTTCAGAAGATATGGTACGGGCGCGTCTTGACGTCTTGTTTAGTGAGGAAAAACAGGATCTGTATATGCCGGATAACTATCAGGCGGCAATGTATAATATCCTCGGTGACAACGTTGTCGGTAGTATTCCTGATGAAGAAAAGGAGAAACTAAAAGCTCAAATTGAAACCCAATCGACTGAACAAAATTGTGCCGCAATCATTTTTGAAATACTGCACAAACAATGTGATCCTGAGCAGGAAGAATCAATCCAACAAAATCTCCTTGAGTTGTCCCGCTATTTTTTGGATATAGGTGACTTTGTCAATCTGCGTGCAATCCACTTAAATTGGGCCAAGTACCTGTATGATGGCAATTCTTCCGCGAGTATCTTCAACGAGAAAGTATTATCCAGCCACGCCCAACCCACTTTTATGTCAGAAGTTCTGGATGGGATTGATCTTTGGGGGGAGGAAAAGCATCAGGAAATAGTCGAGTATATTATTGCTGTCGGGGAGCCCTATTGTGAACTGGTGATCGAATATTTAGGGCTCGCTCCAAAATGGTCTGAACGACAACTGTGGATGAAGATCCTTGAAGGAATTGGCGGAGATGCTCAGCAGATGATCGTGCGATTCCTCAAGGATGAACGCTGGTATCTGGTGCGTAACCTTTTGATTATTCTAGGAAAAGATCTGGATCCCAATAGCATCAAAATCATCCATCAGCTCATCGGGCATCCACACCCGAAGGTGCGTCTTGAAGTACTGCGAAACCTGTTTTACTGTAATCCAGCGACGGCAAATCGACAGCTCCTCAAAGAGTTAAAAAATGAAGATCCTGAAGCACGTCTTTCGGCCATACAAATTGCGGATCTCAGTCGAGACCCGACAGTCCTCTCCGTTCTGCATGAAAACCTGGGGAATGACCCAACAAATGACACTGAGCTGGAATTCAAAAAACAAATAGTCAAGGCTCTGACCCGGATCGGCAATAAAGAGAGTCTGCCAATTCTGCGTCGCATCCTCCAGAAGCAGGGGTTACTTGTTTCACACCGGATCAAGCAACTGCAAACAGAAATCTTCCAGAATCTGGCGTTATTCCCTGGTACCTCGACAGAAAAGCTACTCAATGAATTTACAAAGGGGAAACACAAACAACTTGCCAAGCTGGCAATCCAACAGCGCCAGGACTTTGCCCGGAGGGGAAAATGATCAGTCGTCAAGATAACCACATGCAGAAACTGATCAGACTACTGACCACCGCGGCAGCCAATGCAGCTCTCTACCATCCTGAACACCGCCAGGTTCTTCGCCTGAATAAACAGGCATTAAGTACACTCCACCAGCTATTTAACCTGCACAGCGATATCACCCTGAGGGTTATTGAAGAGCAATTGATCTTTACCAACAAGCCCGTTGAAGAAAATCTGGCCGTCACTCGTTTGATTGAATCTCTGACCCGAAACGGAATCAGTCATTTACAAATTGAGCCCGACGTCTGTGCTGAAGAACTTCTTGCGCTGATCATTATCCTCAGCAAAACACCGGACAAACAAATAGAGATTAAAGGGAGCCAGAATATCCATTTTGGACAGATTGAAATTCGCTACAAAGATTCTGAATCAACCCATCTGGATCTGGCAGATATTGCCGAATATGAAGCTGACCGCTTCATGGATCTCTACCAGAGTGTACGGAATAAACAAAAGCTGGAGATGACGGGAATTATTGACATTGTTAATGGTTTTGTCGATGCATTCAACAGTCAAAGTGACTCCTTTATGGCGATCGCGCCACTCCGCTCAATGGATGAATACACCTACACCCATTCAACCAATATCTGTATGCTCAATCTGGCGCAGGCAAAGGTTCTGGGGATTGAAGGACAGTTGCTCAACGACATTGGGATTGCTGCCATGTTGCACGATGTGGGCAAGATGTTTATCTCCCCTGATATTCTGAGCAAATCGGGAAAACTGGATGAAGAAGAGTGGCGGATCATGCAACAGCATCCCCGTTTGGGAGCTGAGTATCTCCTTAATACTCCGGGAGTTCCACGCCTGGCGGTTGTCACGGCATATGAGCACCATATGCGCTATGACAATGCCGGCTACCCAAAAATAGCTCACCCCTGGCAACAGCATATTTGTTCCCAGATGACAGCAATTTCTGACACATATGACGCGATGCGAACTCACCGTGCCTATGAAGAATCGCTGGAGACCGATCAGATCATCTCGATTATGCTGGATCTGGCCGGAAATAAACTTCATCCCCAGCTCACCTACAGCTTTCTGCAAATTCTCAGTGATCTGGATAAAAATACCGACTTCAGCAACTATACCGCATCATAAACAACCCTTGCGATAACCCTTACCCCGGTGCTATACAAGCGCAATTCCGACAGTTTTCTGAATTCAATAAACAAGGATAAAGCATGAGTGAAGACACAAAAAAGATCATCTATTCGATGCTGCGCGTCAGTAAAAGTTACAACAAACAGCCGATTATCAAAGATATTTCTCTTTCTTACTATTACGGTGCCAAAATCGGGGTTCTCGGTCTCAATGGTTCGGGGAAATCAACTCTGCTACGAATCATGGCGGGGGTTGATCAAGAATTCAACGGCGAAGCGGCTTTATCGGATGGCTACAGCGTCGGCTATCTGGAACAGGAACCACAGCTGGACGATAAAAAAACCGTCCGGGAAGTAGTCAAAGAAGGGGTTCAGGAAGTGGTCGATCTGCTCGCCGAGTTCGAAGAGATCAACAACGCTTTTGCCGATTCCGATTGTGACATGGACAAACTGCTCGAGCGTCAGGCCAAGGTACAGGATGCGCTCGATGCTGCAGACGCCTGGAACCTCGAGTCACGGTTGGAACTGGCCGAAGAGGCGTTGCGTTGCCCGGCTCCTGACACCCAGATCAAGATCCTCTCCGGTGGCGAAAAACGCCGCGTCGCCCTCTGCCGTCTGCTGCTGAGCAAACCGGACATCCTGCTACTCGATGAGCCGACCAACCACCTTGACGCGGAAACTGTTGCCTGGCTGGAGCAGCATCTGCAACGCTATCAGGGAACCGTCATCGCCGTGACTCACGATCGTTACTTTCTGGATAACGTGGCTGGCTGGATTCTCGAACTGGATCGTGGCGAAGGAATCCCCTGGAAAGGCAACTATTCCAGTTGGCTGGAGCAGAAGCAAGAGCGGCTACGCAAACAGGAAAAAGTCGAGAGTAAACGCCAGCAGACCCTGCAACGCGAGCTGGAATGGATCCGCATGTCACCCAAAGGTCGGCATGCCAAATCCCAGGCACGGATTAATTCCTACGAAAAACTCCTCGGCAATGCTGGGCTGGAAAAGGAGAAAACCCTCGAACTCTACATCCCCCCTGGCCCTCGATTAGGTGGTGTGGTTGTCGAAGCCAAAGAGGTCAGTAAAGGGTTTGGTGATCGACTGCTGATCAATAACCTCAGCTTCAATCTCCCCCCAGGTGGGATCGTCGGCGTCATCGGCCCTAACGGCGCAGGGAAATCAACCCTGTTCAAAATGATCACCGGTCAAGAAACAGCTGATTCGGGAAGTTTCAAAGTCGGCGATACAGTCAAGCTCGGCTATGTCGATCAAGATCGTACCCTGAACGCTGATAAGACTATTTTTGAAGAGGTCACCGGCGGTCATGACATGTTCCAACTTGGCGGTCAAACGGTCAATTCCCGTGCCTATGTCGCTCGCTTTAACTTCTCCGGAAGCGATCAGCAGAAAAAAGTCGGCGTACTCTCCGGTGGCGAACGAAACCGGGTGCATCTCGCCAAGATGATGCGCGAAGAAGCCAACGTGTTACTGCTCGATGAGCCGACCAACGATCTCGACATCAACACCCTGCGAGCACTGGAAGAGGGGCTGGAAAACTTCGCTGGTTGTGCGGTGGTCATCAGTCACGACCGCTGGTTTCTTGACCGGATCGCCACCCACATCCTTGCCTTTGAAGGGAATTCTCAAGTGGTCTGGTTTAATGGAAACTATTCAGAATATGAAGCGGATCGGAAACGGCGGCTGGGCAAGGCAGCAGACCAACCCCACCGGATCAGGTACCGCTCCCTGACCCGACAATAATTAACCGCATATTGTATACCACCCATAGCGACCTCAACCAGCCACCGGCTATGAAACAAAACCGCCACCCTCTAGTTTGTCAAGGGTGGCGGTTACCGCTATAACTCACTCGTTTTGCAAAATAACATACCCGTTCAGGAACCTGCCAGATATCGGCAAAGCGGTTACTTAATCTGTTGAAAAATCTCCATCCCTTCGCCTTTGCTGTGGTGAGGGATATTTTTTTGACGACAAAGAAATCATCAAGGAAATGTGTTAGTACATCAATAAATGGTCAGTAACGTATCGACCGAAACATCCGCTGCCCTTGACGGATCTCAAATTCCGGTAGATCAATGGTGTGCTGCTCGTAAATTCCCGGGAAATTTAACTTCAGCTGTAGTTTATGGTGACCAGCAGGCAGTAGGATACGTAGCAAGGTTAAACGTCCAGGGAGAGTTTTCCAGGAACGGGTGTCCGGTTCTTCAAGCAGAAACAGGGTCACACGCATAATTGCTTCGGCAGCGGCATCATTCTTATTGCCAACCGACTGGGCAATCGCTTCCTTGGTTGCAACCCGGAGTGTTTCCTTGGCGATAATACGAGTCTTACGCGCAGCCAATGAATCACGCGCGACCGTCCCCAGATCAGATGAAACCGGTGGCAGGGATTTCCATTTTTCCGGTAGAATAGTCATCCTTGGCCTGGGTGTTGTCCGCTTGGAATAATAGGGGAAGGCAAAGCGAATCGAAGGGGGCAGGACAACATTGCCGGGGCGTTTTTCTGGTATCCGGCCGTTGGCAACAAACAGTACCAGTTCTGCTTCCCCAGCAGGAAGATTCCGCGGCAGAAATGATCGATATTTTTCCACTTCATCAACCATCCCCAAACGATCCGCATAACGGACAATATCCGCAGCAACCGTGACCGGACTCGGCAAATCATCGGCAAGCTGACGGTAAACCAGATAGGCATCATTATCCTCCGCCAGATTTGCGAAACAGAGGGCAATCAGAGCACGCGTAAAATAAGCACGCTGCAAAGCTTTTGGGTGTTTCTCCAATCGCTCAAGAGCCTGCTTGGCCTCAACCAGAGCATCATCATACTGCCCGAGCAGAAGGTAATTCATCATGAGGTAGCTGTGAACCCAAAGCCGTTCGCTGTACTCTCCTTTATAGCGGGTCATCCACTCATTGGTGACCAGTGAGCCGGCCTGTTCAGTGACGCTGAGCATCTCAAATTGATCAATCAGTTGCGCAGCCTGCAACAGTTGCTGAATACTCTCCTGATAGTCTCCCAACTGATGGTAGACCACCCCTTTTTCCAGGAGAAATAAAAGCTGGTTGCGCTTGCCAAGATGGTCACCCTTCTCCAGTAATTCCAAGGCCTGCTGCGGCTGCCCCGCGTAATAGCGTGCACTGGCTTTATTGAGGCGACCGGCACAACCACCCAGACAAAGCAGCAGGAGAAACAGAATAAAGTAACGGAAGCCGGGTCGGCGGACAAAAGCAAACCCGGCTTGCAACAGAGAAATCAGCATCAGTGGATACCCGGTAAATTTGTATCACCACCCGATGAACGGTTTAGATGCCTCACGGATCACCTCGGTGCTGTCAGCCCATTCGATAAGTCCCGTTTGCAGATCGGTCAGTTCCATGTTCAGGCTGTAATACATCAAGGTTTTCTTTTTTAATCGGAACTGCCGCGGCTGATCCTTTTTAATCGACCGAAGAGTCCCGGTCAGCATATATTTTGCCCCGATTTGCCGGGCTTTTTGAATTCGGGTTTCAGCAGCAACATTGCCACCATACTGGTAACTGGTTTCCCGTTCGATGTTTTTACGCTGAGTCTCATTGATAAAACGCACCCGCCCCGTATTCAACAGAGCCTGGCGCAGATCATCGGTTATGGCACTGGTACTGATATGTTCACCGGTACGATTGGCAATTCCGTAGACGATGATAACCGGACGATCAGTGGCTATTAATAACGGAGGCCTGGATAGGAGCGATTTGACCATATCATCAACAATCGCCTTCTTATCCGAGAAATGGTAACCCTCATCGTAAATAACCTTTTCATCCGAACCAACTTCACGAGTTGTGACCGTACATCCTGAGAGCAACAGAAAGATCAACAGCCCACTCCAGAACAGCAAAGTTTTTTTCATGATTTATCTCCTATATGTGCAGACAGATCGTTCCTGACCTGCCGTTTGATCTCATCGCTGGCAGCGGCTGAATAGGGTTGTGGCGCATGCTGCCCCCAAACCGACCCCGGCCAGGTGGGATCACCGATTCGCCGCCCAACGTGATGCAGATGCAATTGACGGACAATATTCCCCAGAGCCGCGACGTTCAGTTTATCATATTGAAAGGATTTTGACATCCAGCACGACAGCAAATTGGATTCCCACCACAGTTGCTGTTGATCCGTTTCGCTGAGTTGATATATTTCCTCGACCTGCTGACACCTGGGGACAAGAATAAACCAGGGATAGGTCGCATCATTCATCAACAGTAACCTCGACAGATCAAAATCCCCAAGAAAAATACAATCACTTTCCAAACGTGGATCCAGCTGAAACATCTCAAGACCTCCTGATCAGCCAGCAATTGTGAATACGCGGGTGACGTTCAAAATCTAAAGGGATTGTTTTTGCGGTGATATCTTCAATAATTAATTCAGACATTGCAGCATGATCCATCCGGAACTTGCGCAGGTTATTGGAAAAAATCAAGGTTCCTCCCGGAGCCAGCAATCGAACTGTTTTTTGTAGCAATTCAACATGGTCACGTTGCACATCAAAGGTCGCATCCATCCCCTTGGAATTGGAAAAGGTCGGAGGATCGAGAAAAATCAGATCATATTGTTCGGTTGCCGTATCAAGCCAGGCCAGACAATCGGCATGAATCAGCCCTTCATCCTTTGGATCAAAATGATTCAGAGCGATATTTTTTTCTGCCCACGCCAGGTAAGTCTTTGACATATCGACAGTTGTCGTTGCGCTTGCACCACCCATCAAAGCATGTACGGTCGCAGTTCCAGTATAAGCAAACAGATTGAGAAAGCGGGTGCCATCGGCCAATTTCTGAATTAGCTTCCGAGTTGGACGGTGATCAAGAAATAACCCGGTATCAAGATAATCGGTCAGATTCACCAGAAAGCGGCAATTTCCCTCCTGAACCTCTTTCAAGATCCCCCGGCGCGACTGTTTTTCGTACTGCTGCTTCCCCTTCTGCTGCTGCCTCACCTTGAGATGAATCTTGTCGGGAGAGATATCCAACACCAGCGGCACAGCATCCTGCACTTCACGTAACCGTTCAGCCGCTTTATGTTCATCAATCTCTTTTGGCGCCCGGTACTCCTGTAGATGAACCTCATCGCCATAGATATCGACCGCCACCGCATATTCGGGCAAATCGGCATCATAGAGGCGATAACAATCAATCTGCTTTTTCGCCGCCCATTTTTTCAGCTTTTTGAGATTTTTGCGCAGGCGATTAGCGAACATCTCACCACCTGCCGAAAGAATTTTTTTGACCGCTTTTCCCGCCCCCTCTTCGAGGGACTGCCAGCGGTTGGTCTCATTCAAGTCAAACTGCAGCAACTGACACTTTAACGCCCCATTGTAGAGGACGTTGATCTTTCCCGCCCGCAAACCAATACTCCGCCCCAGTTGTGAGCTTGAGGTAATCACTGCCGCTTTCCAACCGCGACACTGCTGTGCCATTTTCTGCCCGAGGATGTTATAAAATTCGGGCAGTTCACTCGCCTCGCCGAGACGTTCACCGTAAGGGGGATTGGCGACCAGCAAACCATAATCAACTCCAGCAGGAGCAATAAATTCACGGAGGGTCCGCCGCTCAAAGTGGATAATCTTATCCAGTCCGGCATTTTGAGCATGCTGCCATCCAGCCTTGACCGCCCGGCTGTCACTATCGTAACCGACAATCGGCGCAAGCTTTTTATCCACCCCAACGGCCTGCCGCTGCAGAGCCTCTTTGACCAGATTGTTCCACAACTCCTCATCGTGCTGTTGCCAACTGAGAAAACCGTAATAGCGGCGCAGCAAACCGGGAGCGGTGTCAGTTGCCATCAACCCCGCTTCAACCGGCAGAGTTCCTGAGCCACACAGGGGATCAGCAAGCCCACCGCCCGCCGCACAGATTGCAGGCCACCCGGCACGGATAAGAATTGCCGCTGCCAGGTTTTCTTTAAGCGGCGCGTGAACACCGTCAATCCGGTAGCCCCGACGATGGAGGCTGTCACCTGAAAGATCCAGACTTAAAGTCGCCTGATCCTTAATAATATGGAGATTCAATCGCAGATCTGGCTGCTCCACCGCAACTGATGGACGCTCACCAATCCGCGAACGGAACTGATCAACAACGGCATCCTTAACCTTCAAAGCGCCATAGCGAGTATGAGTCATGGTTGAATGGATCAGGGTACAATCAACTGCCAGAGTTTGATCTATAGTCAAATGCACTGACCAATCAATCTCCGAAACAGCCGCATAAAGCTGATCGGGATCAGCAGCCGCAAAATTGGCCAATGGCAGAAGAATACGACTTGCCAGCCGCGACCAGAGACAAGCGCGATAGGCAGTCTCAAGCCCTCCAGAAAAGCGGACACCCGCCCGCTCCTGCTTGACATCCACGGCTCCCAGTCCTTCCAGTTCGGTAAGAAGAAGCGGTTCCAGCCCCAGAGCGGCGGTGGCAAAAAATTGTTGTTTCATGAATTAACTACTTTCAAAATAACCATAGCGGTGCAAAAAAAACGAATATTACTCCCTCTCCCTGAGGGAGAGGTTTGGGGTGAGGGGGAAATGCGTCAACACCAGCCCCCCTCATCCGCCCTGACGGGCACCTTCTCCCACAGGGAGAAGGGCACAACAAACAATCTAAGGCCAAATCTTTAAATTTTCTTCAATTCCAGCAGGGTATCAGCAAGCTCAGAATTCGCCTGTTGCAAAGCCGGCTCTCCTGCTAAAACAGCAACCGAACTCACCCCGTTTTTCAGGTATTTTTCGGCGACCCGTTGCAGGGCAGAGACATCGACCGCAAGTAGTTGCTGACGCATCCGGTTACGCATCTCCAAAGTCATCCCCTGACGGATATTGGCAAATTCCTCAGCACCTGCCCCCGCCGGAGAAAGTGGCTTGTCGAGATCTCCAAAGACGGCCAGAACTGCTTCCTTGATTGCATCCTTAGGAAAGTCCCCCGCAACAGCCCAGTCAATAGCTTGATCATAAACCTGCAAAGTACGCACAATATGTGGGTCACGATAGGAGAGCAAACTAAACTGTCCCGCTTCAGCATTGTATCCGGCCAGCCCACCGTATGCCCCCCCTTTTTCCCGAATTTCCCGATGGAGAAACTCGGCGCGCAACAGCTTTGCCAAAACCAGCAACGCGGCACTATCCGCATGGGTGTAGGGGACGGCACGGAACACCCGGGTAACATAATTGACCGGAATTGACCAGATAAGTCCTTGCTGTTTGGGTTGCGGGACAAAGTTTTCCGCCACACCAGTATCTGACGATTTATCTTGCGGGAGAGCATCCAACAAGTCACTCAAAACTGTCCTGAACGGGGTAAAATTCTCTTTTTCAACGGTCACAGCGACAGATAATCCCGATTGGGTAAAAAGTTGCCGAGCCGTTGCAGACATAATCTCAGCCAAAACCGCCAACTCTTCAACCGGTTTTGCCGCCAACTCCCGAATCAACGCAACCTGAGACAGCCCCGACCACTGTTCCCGCAGCCAACCAACCTGCGACAAAGATGCAGCCGCAACCCGGGCCGCATAAGTATGACCCGATTGTGGTACCGAGTTTTCCAGCGAAACCTGCATCTGGTTTAACACCGTATGAATTCGTTGCAAATCACTAAAATCGGGAGCCAGTAGTATATCGCTCAGCAATCCGAACAAAGGTTGACTGTTTCTCACCAGAGCCTTCCCTTTCAACTCAAAGCTGGTGATAAATTTATCAGTATTCTGGGGATCATCAAGAATAGAGGTTCGGGCAGAAATACCGCCGGTCACTGCCTCCAGCGCTTCGGCCATTTGCAGATAATCACGCTGCCCCGCACCCACCTGGGTCAACAATGCACTAAAAACTGGCAGATATTTCTGCTGTTCTGCGGTTAACCCATCAAGGTTGAAATTAAGCCTGACAAACCCGATCCCGTTGGTTGGTTGATCAAACCAATACTGTTCAACCGCCGCCGCACCTGCTGTTTCAGCCGTAATTGCCGATTCCGTTGCCGGGATATCGGTCAGTTCCAAGGTGGGTAAACAGGAGAGATCTTCTTCTGCTTCCTGAGCAGTTTTCAACTCAATTGCCATCTCGACAAGTTTGATCCGTTCAACCTCGCTCAAGGCCTTCTCGATACTATCCAGTGTTGCCCGAACTTCCGACTCTTGCTGTGAGCCAAGTTTGGTGTCGGGTTGCAACAACAAGGTAACACGGTGCTGATTTGCCAGCAGTTGCTTGCGAATCAGATTTTCAAAAAATGGCCCTTTCTCCAATTCATCCTGAAGTTTCTGTAGATTGTCCTCAAAATTAAGTGCCTCCAGCGGATCACCATCATGAATCCACGGCCCCATCAAGCGCATCAGCAGGAGCAATGAATAAGGATAACTGTCGCCGGTCACTTCACGATTGGAAAATTCGAGTCGATGGATTGCTGCATCAATTCGTTCCCGGGAAAAACCGGTTTCAGCAACCTGCTGCAAAGTTTCAAGAATCAGCGTCTCAATCGCCGCAACATGCTCCGGATCGGTCCCCTGCAACCCGGCGGCAAAGTAAGTGGTGCGGTTATCATCGTGATAGCCGGTGCCGGGGGCAAGATTGGCTCCCAACCCCGAATCAAGCAGAGCTTTATAGAGTGGTGCCGCCGGATTCCCCAGCAACAGTGCTGCCAATAACGACATCGCCAAACGATCAAAACTGTCGTTAATATCTCCACATAACCAGCCCACTTCAACCATCGACCGTTTTTCCAGTGACTCCCCCTGATCCAGCGGATATTTTTCCGTCACCCGGAGCGGTGCAGCCAAACGTTGCTCCAGCGGCACGGCGCTGTCCAATTCCAGCCGATCGAATTTCTGTAAAACACGATCTTCAACAATCGCCAGCAATGCCGACAGATCAAGATTTCCGGAACTGAAAAAATAGGAATTACTCGGATGATAATAGCGGGCATGGAAATCACGCAGTTGTTGCCAACTCAAAGACGGGATATCAACCGGTTCGCCACCGGAATTATAGTGATAGGTGGTTGTCGGATAGAGGTGGGTACTCAACCGTTGTGACAACAGTGAGGACGGATCAGACATCGCCCCCTTCATCTCGTTATAAACAACCCCCTTGTATTCCAGCGGAGTTGTCGGATCATCCTCAACCGCATATTCAAGGCGATGCCCCTCCTGCCGGAAATCTCGCTCGGTTAAGCGGGGGTAAAATGCGGCATCCAGATAGATATCGAGAAGATTATGGAAATCTTTCCGGTTCATACTGGAAAACGGATAAAGGGTCCAGTCGCTCGCCGTCATCGCATTCATAAAACTGTTGAGACTACGTTTCAACATTGAAAAAAACGGGTCACGTACCGGGAAGTTTTTGGAACCACACAGAGCGGTATGCTCAAGGATGTGAGCCACCCCGGTAGAATCTTCTGGTGGTGTCCGAAATCCAACTGCAAATAGATGGTTATCATCGTCCCGCTCCAGATGGATAAAACGGGCACCCGTCTGCTGATGGTGTAAACGGATCAGAGTGGCGTTAATCGTGGGTAAGGAATCGATCTGATCAACAACAAAACCGGACACAATCTGTCCGGAAGTAAATTTTTCTGAACTCATAATTATAATCCTGGTGGAAAATTGACGATAAGTTAATAGATGAGACATGATGTCATATATCATAGGATAGCCAACTCCCGACGATTTATCTAGTCATCAGATTCCTTTTCTAAAAAAATGGAAAAAAAGAACCCGATATGACACATAATAGAGTCTCCTCGGCTTGATAACTCTCAACCATAAAAAAGAAATCCCATAATTTGAAAAAAAGATTGAATTTTTACTTTCACCATGTTACCAATGCCGTCCGTCGGAGCGTAGCGCAGCCTGGTAGCGCGCCTGGTTTGGGACCAGGATGTCGGAGGTTCGAATCCTCTCGCTCCGACCAGAATTTCTAAGGGTTGACCATTTTGTGGTTGACCCTTTTTTTGTGTCTCCAGTACGACTCCGGATCTCCCTTCTAAACAGTTCAATTCTCCGGCAAATTTCAAGGCATGCTCCGGTACGAGTAAATGGCTCCGGTGTGTCTCTGGTTAGTTAGATGGGGAAATCGAGAAAGGGAGTGTTTAGGGTGTCGGAATTCTTTACACTCAGTATGTCTTTCATAAAAATCACAGCCAACCTACTGTTACTACTGATTAACTTTTATTGGTATAAAGTCTGCATAATTAAAAGATCAATCACTATTGCATGAAAAAACTCTATCAGGGAAGGGCTCTCAAGATGAAAAAAACGGCTTTAGCTTTACTGACAATCTTATTGATGGCGAGTACATCTTTTGCACTATCCTATTCTACTGACTTTGAAACTTCAGTTGGCACGGAGTGGTCGGGATCAACAAGCATTGATTCTAGTAACTCAACATTTACCAGTTTTCTTGGCCGTTTTGGGGAAGAAACCACAACGCTTAGCTTATCTGGATTGGGTTCAGGGATCCACAATGTAGCACTTACTTTTGACTTTTATGCGATAGACTCTTGGGATGGAGAAGGTTATTGGGGTGGCCCTGATATTTTTGGCATTAGTGGTGATTTTGTTGATAGTTGGAGTGTGGCTAATTCGACTTTTAATAAGACATCAACCTTCCCCTACACTCTAACCTCAACCACAAGTGGTTTTAACACTTCTTGGAGTGATGATATTTATAGGAACATCAGCATTAACTTTTCAAGCATTGGTGACACTCTAACCCTGAACTTTTATGCAACAGGGCTTCAATCTCTAGATGATGAATCTTGGGGGCTTGATAATATTTCAGTGGTTACGGATTCAGCCCCTGTCCCAGAGCCAGCAACATTCATCCTTCTAGGTAGTGGCTTGGCAGGATTGGCTTTCTACAGAAGGAAAAGAAAGTAAGTGTAAAGGTTTCCGACAGATAGTTTTAAAGCGGAGTCATCTAATGGCTCCGCTTTTTTATTATCCCATCAATCAACTCAGTCATATCCCAATGGCTGGTCTTTTTTTATTTCCACAGAAAGGAGTCCCACCATGATCCACATCCGCAACCTCTACAGAAGGAAAAGAAAGTAAGACACAACTTGACTAGCAGAATTTATAAGGGTTGGCCATTTTGTGGTTGACCTTTTTTTTGTGCCTCCGGTCAAGCTCTGGATTTCCCTTCAAAACATTTCAATTCTCCGGCAAAGTTCAAGGCATGGTATGGATGCTCCGGTACGTGGGATTAGCTCCGGTGACGTTCCGGTTAGTGAGATGGGGTGGAAAGAAAAAGTGTAAAGAAAACCGACAGTAACGGGTCAATTGATTGTTTTTGGACTGAAATTGTGTCGGATTTCTTTACACGTTGCATAATATATATTGTTATATATCAGCAACTTACCGGACATACTCACATAAGTTACCGGCACTATTCTTGCATATCTAATGAGTTACTAATTCAATGCATCTGCTTAGTAGATTTCTCATTGCAATAATAACTGTCCAACTTGTTCCCACAACTTTGCATTTTGAGTCTCACGTGTTGATTGCCACATTGTTTTGACAAGCATTCCGTGATTATTTGGTACAGTTCGCAATATTTTCATATTTAATGGTCTTTTGATGATCGGGGACAATTTGCATTGCCCCCGAAGTTCTTCAGAAAG
>JAKIUD010000063.1 GCA_021647765.1 Desulfuromusa sp.
AATATTTGTAAGTACGTGCAAAACCAATTGGTCGAATTAGATAAAAAGGAAGTCCACGGAAAGCAACTGGAGCTGTTTTAGGATTTTGCCTTTAAAACTCTGTCGCTTGCGGCCGAGTTTTTTATAGGGCTTTGCCAGAGCTTCATACGTTAGCATAGATGAATTTGAGCTGCTGTGTAAAGATGATTAAACTTGTGAGACAGGATAAAATCCATGCAAAATTTTAGTTTAAATCCCATCGGGATCATTAAAACCCCCTATCTGGATAACGCACCCTACCAACCTGTTGATACCGATGAGCAAGAGTTTTATCTGCAACTCAAACCTGATTATGTCGCTGGCCTTAAGGATCTGGATTCGTTTACTTACATCTATGCCCTCTATTTTATCGACCGCTTGAACGCCGCACCAAAAATGGAGGTTGCCCCTCCCTGGGCTGCCGGGCAACAGGTTGGACTGTTCGCCAGTCGTTCGCCACTGCGTCCCAACCCGATTGGTTTAAGTGTTGTCAGGGTCAAGGAGATCAAGGGTAACAGGGTCTACACTTCCGGGCTGGATGTTTTTGACAACACACCACTTCTTGATATCAAACCCTACATCAATGATCTTGATAGCAAGTGTGATGCAAATAACGGTTGGGTGCAAAATGTGGATGATGATGAGCATCTGGCCTTGCATATTCAAGGAATCCCGCACGATTATTGACGTCGGGGCAGATCCCCATGCCTGCCCGGAGGTGCCCGCCCGATTGCAATATATAAAACAAGGTCTATACTGTATCTTTGATTGGATGTTCATGAGGGGGAACCATGAGAATAGAAAATTTGAGTGAATGAATTGTGAGAGCGCCCGGATGATTGTCCGTGCGCTTTTTTTGTGTTTGTTGAGGATGCACTGCGATGAAGTTTGATCCCGATATTCACCAGCGCCGTTCAATTTGTCTTGCCGGTTATGATTATACAACAGCGGGAGGTTATTTCGTGACGTTTTGCGTGCAGGGGCGGGAATGCCTGTTGGGTAAGATTGTCGAAGACAGGGTGGTTTTAAATGATGCAGGACGGAAGGTGGAGAAAATTTGGATGGAATTACCTTTGGATGGAATTACCTTCAAAATACCCCGGAATCGGAACCGATACTCACGTGATCATGCCCAACCATTTCCACGGGATAATCATCAATAATGACAACGTAGGGGCGGGCCCCTGTGCCCGCCCGGTTTTGGGGATAGATGGATATTTTTTTATAGAGTGTGACTTATTTTGACACAGTGAGGTGGTAGGGTTTTGGGGGAGATCATAGGGAAAAGGGTTCAGGTTAAACTGTTCAACAATAATATTCAAAGAAGATTAAGTTGATTGTGGACGATTTGAATAGGAGGAGAAATGACAGAAAAACTCATAGTTTTTCAGGATAAGAAAATCAGACGACTTCTTGTTAATGACGTTTGGTTTTTTGCTGTTGTTGATGTTATTGCCGCATTAACTGATAGCAGCAAGCCTCGTGATTATTGGTATCGCATGAAAAAGCGAGAAAAGGAATCAAGCGGTGCTGAGTTGTCGACATTTTGTCGACAACTCAAGTTTGAAGCAGCTGACGGAAAAAAATATGCAACCGATTGTGCTAACACCGAAGGTATTTTCCGCATCGTTCAATCAATTCCATCGCCCAAGGCCGAACCCTTCAAGCGTTGGCTGGCCAAGGTTGGCTATGAGCGGGTACAGGAAATTGAAGATCCTGAATTAGCAACTAAGCGCACCCGAGAGCTGTATCAGGCTAAAGGTTATTCCGATGCCTGGATTGAAAAACGAATGCGTGGGATTGCCGTTCGTGCGGAATTAACTGAAGAATGGAAAAACCGTGATGTTGGCGATAGTTGTGAATATGCCATCCTTACTGCCGAAATATCCAAAGCGGCATTTGGGGTAACACCGTCAGAATACAAACAGTTTAAAGGATTGGAGCGCGAAAATCTGCGTGATCATATGACCGATCTGGAGTTGATCTTTTCAATGTTGGGCGAGGCGGCTACTACGGAAATTACCAGAGTAAAAGATGCACAGGGATTTGATGAAAATCGCTGTGCTGCGAACAAGGGTGGCGTGATTGCTGGTGATGCACGGAAAAAATTGGAACTGGAATCGGGGCGTAAGGTGGTGTCAGGTGAGAACTATCTGGATATGTCAGAAAAGCAGAAGCGGTTAGAGAAAAAGATATAGATGCTATCATCTTGGCAACGTTTATAAGTAGAGCGAAGATAATATAACTGATTTTTGTTTGAGAGGTTTTTTCACTAGGTGCGCCATTGCGAGCTCGGGTGCTGGAGGTTGAGGGAACTCCATGGAGGATGTTGAAGGTTGGGGTGGGGATGGAGGTAGGGCGATGAAATTCTATGCACATTCAACTGATAACCCGGATAAATCGGATTGGCAAACCCTTGAGAATCATTTGCAAGGGGTGGCCGATCTGGCGGAAGAGTTTGCGGCGGTGTTCGGGGCTGGGGAATGGGGACGGTTGGCCGGGTTGCTGCCGTGAAATTTGATCCAGATATCCACAAGCGCCGTTCGATTCGTCTTTCTGGTTACGATTATACCTCTGCAGGATTCTATTTTATAACCGTTTGTGTGCAGGATCGCGAATGTTTGTTGGGTGAGATTGCCAACGGCGAGATGGTACTGAACGCTGCGGGGAGGATGGTGGAAAGAATTTGGCAGGAATTACCCGACAATTATCCTGGAATCGGGATCGATACCTACGTGGTCATGCCCAACCATTTTCACGGTATAATTGTTATTAATGACGATGTAGGGGCAGGCCCCCGTGCCTGCCCAGGTTTAGAACCAGACCCCCGTGCCTGCCCAGATTCTCATGGATCACAAGGGGAAGGGCACCCACAGGGGGGTGCCCCTACGGAGGTATTATCCTTACCGGATGTTGTCCATCGGTTTAAATCATTGACCACCGCCCGATATCGTCAGGGCGTCAACCACCACAATTGGCCGCCATTTACCGGAAAATTATGGCAACGCAATTATTACGAACGAATCATTCGCAATGAAGATGAATTGCATAACACACGGCAATATATCCGCGATAACCCAATGCAATGGGAAATCGATGACGAAAACCCGGCCAACCACCGGAACAATACGCCGTAGGGGCGCCGCTTGCCGCGCCCCAATTGTGTGGGTAAATCGTAGGGGCAGGTCCCTGTGCCTGCCCGATTTTAGAGTAGATGGGTGCTTTATTCATAAGTGAGGACAAATATGATTTATTACGCTCGTGAAAATCAGGAATTGCTTGATCACCTCACAGCTACAGCTAATCTTGCAAGAGTATTCGCCAGTGTTTTTGGTTGTGGAAATACTGCCTATCTGTCCGGTTTAGTGCACGATTTGGGGAAATACACACATGCCTTTCAGAACTATCTGAAGCGTAGTTTGGAGGGTGAGAACGTAACGCGCGGTGAAGTAATTCACGCATTGCAAGGAGCGAGGTTTACGAAGGAAACAATTAAAGAGCCTTTAGTTGCGGACATCATTGGCAATGCCATCGCAACACACCACGGTGGTCTGTTCGACAATATTACCGACGGCGAAAGGACGTTATCCGTCAAAACCAATAAAGGTGAAGATAAATTACATTATGCGGAAGCTGTAAATGCCTTTTGTCCAAAAATCAACGAAGCAGAGTTGAAAACTGAAATTTTAAATTTTTGTCAAACAAGCCAAACGAAAGAATTAAACACGTATTTTATGCTGCACTTTTTGACGAAAGCGGTTTATTCCTGCCTTGTGGATGCGGATAGATGCAACAGTGCAGGCTTAACAATTAACGATACAATACCTGATTGGGTGGCTTTGATTCAACAACTCGAAAGCTATCTGAGTTTTTTTTCTGATGAGAGCGGCATTGATAAGGTTCGCAAGAGCATATCGGAACAATGTCGACAAGCAGGCTGTCGGCAACAGGGAATTTATACTTTGTCTGTCCCGACCGGTGGTGGAAAAACGTTGTCGAGCTTGCGCTTCGCATTGGAGCATGCCAGAGAGCATAACCTGAAACGTATTATTTATATTATCCCTTACTTGTCAATTCTTGACCAAACCGCTGCTAAGATGCGCGAGGTTTTCTCAGATGACAATGGTGAATTGATTTTGGAGCATCATTCCAACATCGAGCTGCTGGAAGAGGATGATGCCGAGGAACAGTACCGCCTGTTAACTTCCCGCTGGGAAAGTCCAATTATTTTGACCACGATGGTTCAGTTTTTAGAAACTGTTTACAGCAACAAAGCGTCAAAACTCCGTAAGTTTCACAATATGTCGGAAGCGGTTCTGATTTTTGATGAAATTCAAGCTCTACCGATAAAGTGCGTCCATCTGTTCAACGAGGCGGTTAACTTCCTGCAAACCTTTGGAAGATCAACTATCCTGCTCTGTACGGCTACACAGCCTCACCTTCATAAGACGGAGCATCCAGTACTATTATCTGACGAGCCAGAGATTGTCAGTATTACGTCGGATGAGTTGAATATCTTTGAGCGAGTCCGCATTGAAGTTAAAACCCAATCGGTAATGGATCACGAACAAATTGCGACGTTGGTCAAAGCTCAGATTGGACAGGGCAAGAGTACACTCGTTATTCTGAATACTAAAAGCGATGCTCATGGAGTGTATGAACAGTGCAAACCGATTGCATGTGAGAAAGCATTTTTGACGACTGATCTTTGTCCCGCTCACCGTTTGAACATCCTTGAACGATTACGGAAAAATCTGAATCCCAAGACAAAACGGGTCACATTGTGTGTCAGTACACAATTAATTGAAGCAGGTGTAGATGTATCGTTTGACTGTGTAATTCGTGCAGCAGCAGGTTTTGACAGCATTATCCAAGCGGCTGGACGTTGCAACCGCAACAAAGAAAATACGACATCGCAGACGGTCTTTGTTGTCGATGTCCAAGGTGAAAATCTTTCACGTTTGCAGGAAATTAAAGAAGGTAAGAGTGTAACAGCAAGAGTGTTACGTGAAAATCAAGGTAAGGATGTATTGAGCGATGAAGTGATTAATCGATATTACCAATATTATTTTTATGATCAGCAACGAGGGAGAAATATAGGGAAAATGGATTTCATGACAAAGGATGGCAATACAACAATCTACAGCTTGCTAAGTAATAATCCGTTGGGGATGTTTGCCTACCGAAACCGCAACAACAAGGAATACGCTGGTTTGCCAAGTGCTTTCCGAACGGCGTCAGATGAGTTTTCCGTGATTGACGGTGCCCAGATTGGTATTGTTGTTCCTTATGGCGATGCTATGAAACTTGTTGATGCATTTTACAGTTGTTACAATCCGAAGCAAAAAATGCGTATTTTGAAACAACTGCAAAAATATACGGTTTCCGTATATATACAAGCCTTCGATGGGCTAAAACAAGCGGTTAGCATTGTAGATGACACGTTTTATTTGTTGAGCCCTGATTACTACGATGTGGCAGAACAAGGGTTGAAGCGTGAGGCGATGTTTTCTTTGTTGCATGTGTAAAACTAAAGAGAGGTGTCAGAATGGATAAAAAACGCAACTCGGTTGAATTCAAGATCACAGGACGATACGCCCTGTTTTCCGATCCCGTAACAAGGGTGGGCGGTGAAAAGTTTTCCTATCAGATCCCAACCTATCAGGCACTTAAAGGCATTCTCGAAAGCGTTTACTGGAAACCGACATTTGTCTGGTATATCGATGCTGTACGGGTGATGAAAAAGATTCAAACTGAGTCCAAGGGCATCAAGCCGATAAAAATGAGCGGCGGAAACGATCTTGCATATTATACGTATCTTCGGGATGTGGAATATCAGGTTCTCGCTCATTTTGAATGGAATGAACATCGTAAAAATCTTGCTGATGATCGCGACGAAAATAAGCATCACAACATTGCAAAACGTTGTGTCAAAAAAGGCGGACGGCGGGATATTTTTCTTGGAACTCGGGAGTGTCAGGGTTATGTCGAACCCTGTGTTTTCGGAGAAGAAGAAGGCTTTTACGATCAATATGGCGAACTCGATTTCGGCGTGCAGTTTCATGGATATAACTATCCCGATGAGACCGGAAAAGATGAACTTGCTGTTCGGTTGTGGCGGGCAAAGATGAAAGACGGTCTCATTACATTTCCTGCGCCGAAGGATTGTGAACCTTCCCTGCAACGAACTATTCGCCAAATGACGGCGAAGGAATTTGAGATTGATCAGAATATTTCGCTTATCGACGCTGACCTCAGCGTGGCGGACTTGCTGAAGGAGGAACAGGTATGAGCTTCTGGCAGTATTTAGCGGACAGTTACGATCAAAACGCGGAGGCGTTGAAAAAAACGTACCCGCTTTCGACAACGTCCATTTCTAACAAGAGCGGTATAATTGCCATCATCGTCATTGATGGTGACGGAAAACTTGTTCGTTACGATAAAATTGAAAAAGCGAACCATGAGATTGGAATAGAGAATATCACGATTCCGGTTACAGAGAAAAGTTTGGGTCGTTCAAGCGGGGTTGCACCGCATCCTGTTTTTGATCAATACGGATATTTACAAGGGGTGGGTAAGAAGTATGATGCCTATATTAGTCTGTTGAAAAATTTCGCCGAATCAAATTTCACGACCGAGCAGGTTTCTTCAATCTATAAGTATATTGCAAAGGGAACAGTTGCTGATGACTTGTCGACAATGAAGCCGAAAGACAAAACAAACATCGTCTTTCAGGTCGAAATAGAGGGGTGTCCGCAAACAAAAGTGTGGGAAGATGAAGCCTTCTTTAGTGCGTGGCATCAATATTATCTGGGAACTAAAAGAGCGGCAGTCGAAAAGAAGAAACAAATAGCAAGTGAGTTGAGCGAAAGAAATTTGGCGTCAAAAGAAAAAAAGGATCTTTCGACAGAGAAAAAGAAGGGGTTAAGAAAAGAGATTAAGGAGCTAAATAAGATTGATAAGGAATTAAAGGATGCAAAGCTGCTGGATTATATTTCAGGAGAAGATCAACTGGTAGCGGTATCCCACCCGAAAAAGATTTCTACCCGCAAGGCGGCAAATGCAAAGCTGGTTTCTGATAATGATAAAGCGAATTACACATTTCGGGGCAAGTTTAGTGAATCCTCTGAAGCTGTATCAATCGGCTATGAAACATCTCAAAAGGCCCATCAGTTTTTACGGTATCTCATCAATGATCGGGGGCATTACTGTGGTGAACAGGTGATTTTATCTTTTGCGGTAGGTTCTACGGAAAAACTATTGCCACCGCCGATTGAAGAGAAAAATATTTGGAGCATCCTGCAAGAATCCCAGACAGAAACGGAGAGTGATGCGCAAATCAATCTCCGTGCTGAAACGGGTGTTGATTATGCTGATGCACTAAGAAAATCTTTAGCTGGTTTCGGGCACAGCAAGGCGTTGGGACAACATGCCAAAACCGTGGTGCTTGCGTTGGATGCTGCGACAACGGGGCGATTAGCCATTACATTTTATCGTGAATTGGACAAAAGTGAATATCTCGAAAAAGTCGCCGAGTGGCACAGTGGTTGTAAGTGGCATCAAAAGTTCTGGAGCAAAGAAAAAGAGAAATATGTCCCCTATATTGGTGCGCCGTCCATTGATCGAATTATTGAGGCGGTGTACGGAAAACCTCACAGTGGAAAGGATGAGAGCTATACCAAGATTAAAAAAGTGGCACGGGAGCGATTGCTTCGTTGTGTTTTTGACGGGGTGTTCTTACCGACGGATTATGTGACAGCGTCTGTTCGTCGGGCTTCAAATCCATTGGGGATTACAAAGAACAGCAAGTTTGACCGTAACGGTTTTGAACAGGTCGTATCAACGACGTGTGCGCTGGTTAGGAAAGAGTATCTACAAAAAAACAAGGAGGACTATACATTGAGTGTTGAACTTGACAGAACAGATCGCGATTACCTCTATGGCAGGCTGCTCGGTGCGGCAGATAAACTAGAGGAATATGCCCTCTATAAAAAGGATAATGACCGCGTTGTCACTGCAGCGATCCGGCATATGCAAACCTTTGCCCAGCATCCGTTCAGGACATGGCAAACCATACACGGTTGTCTCAACCCGTATATCCAAGCGGTGAAAGGTAGTTTTGCATTTAATGAGATCCAAGCAGTGATGGCTAAGTTTCTGTCTGGAGATTACGAAAAGGATGCGTCCCTGAACGGTTCATATCTGATTGGTTATTACCACGAACGTGCCTATATCGACAGTCTTGTTGAGGCTGCAAAAAACAAACAAAAAGGAGAGCAGCGATGATAAACAATAAAACGCTTACGAACAAAGTCGATTTCGCGGTGATTATTTCCGTGAAACGAGCGAATCCAAACGGAGATCCGCTAAATGGCAACCGTCCCCGCCAAACCTACGATGGGCTTGGTGAAATCTCGGACGTTTGTCTCAAACGTAAAATCCGTAACCGTCTGCAGGATATGGGTGAAACTATTTTTGTTCAATCGGATGATAATCGTGCTCTTGGGGATGAATTTCGTTCGCTTAATGATCGCTTTAAAGCCGCAAATCTTGGCGATACGCGAAAAGATTCATGTGAAAAATGGTTTGATGTGCGTGCCTTTGGTCAAGTCTTTGCATTTCCGAAGACAGGAAAGGGAAAGAAAGACAAGAATGCGGAAAATTCAGATGAAAATTCTGACGCAGTATCTGTTGGTATTCGTGGTCCTGTAACCATTCAAAGTGCGTTCAGTGTTGAATCAATTACGACGGATAGTTTACAAATTACCAAGAGCGTTAATCTCAAAACCGAAAAGGATCCAGATAAAAAGGGCTCGGACACGATGGGGATGAAACACCGTGTTGATAAAGGAATTTATGAGACCTACGGTGCCATCAATACACAACTTGCAAGCAAAACCGGCTTTTCGGATGACGATGTCGAAAAAATCAAACAGGCGTTGCAAACTCTGTTCGTCAACGACGCTTCTTCTGCCCGTCCTGAAGGAAGCATGGAAATCATGAAAGTGATCTGGTGGCAACACAATAGTCCCAGCGGACAATATTCTTCAGCAAAGGTTCACCGTTCGTTGCACGTGCAACCAGATGGAACTTATGAACTGGATATATTGAACGGTCTTACACCGGAAGAACTTGATCCATTGGAAGGTGAGGAATTACACTTTGTAAGTGGGGGCGTGCTCTAAAAGTTGACTCAGTAACGGTTTCGAATGTCGGACAATCTCCGCAAGGTGTTAAAATTATCGAAAAACTGTAATGTCTACCAAGCGGGGGACAAACCGTACCCCGCTTGTAGTCAATCCCTGTGAGAAAGATGAACCCGTGACAAATTGTCACGGGCTGAATTGGCAGACTAAGTTAGTGTTCGACTGTTGCACCAAGGGGGGTGGCAAATTGTCCCCCCCCCTTTTTTAAAAATTAATCGGAGGGGTAACCATGAACGCAAAACTTGAAAAGCAATTTCGTGAACGTGCGGTTGAACTGGGAAATTCCGGTGATCCGGCGGCGTTGCCGGAACTGGTTGAATTGGCCCGTTCACCCGCCGCTAACGTGCGGCGGCTGGCGGCGTCTGCCATTGGTAAGCTGGCGGGTCTTGTGGATGCGTCAATGGCTACCTCCGCTCTTGTTCCGCTGCTTCGGGACGCAAAACCGCAAGTGCGTCAGTATGCAACCAGTGCCCTTAGTGCTTATGGCCGTGCCGCAACCTGTGCTATCAGATTTACGTGATATGGCGATCAGTCCAATCGAAAAGGAGTACAACAATAATGGTGCAAAGCGTGCTATCGAATTGATTGAGGAGGCGAGTCGGATCGCAGAGAGGCAAGCTGTTCATTGTTGTCAACGCTGTGGTGTTGAGTTGGAGCACGATGAATTTGTGCGCTCACAAAAAGCGTTTCAGCGCCCCTTTTGTAATTATTGTTTCGATGAAGTTTTTCTGGAACGGCGCAATTTTGAAACCAAGGTAGAGTTGCAAAAGAAAATTCGGGCAAAAGATGGAACCTGGGTTCAGTCACATGGTGAGCGGTTGATTTGTGAAGCGCTCGATGCCGAAGATATCCGTTATCGTTACGATGAACGCTTTCGTATCCTTGACGGCTATGCTATTCGCCCCGATTTTTATTTGCCGGAATTCGATGTGTATATCGAATATTGGGGGATGGATACTGCCGATTACAAAATTGGCATGTTGAAAAAACAACAATTATATCAGCAACAGGGGAAACGTTTGATTTCTCTTTATCCGTCAGATAAATCGCAGCTGCGCCAAGTGTTGCTGGATAAACTGGCTAAGTACAGGTAAGAAAGGAAACGCAGGTGTATCTTGAATCTGACTACATCATGCTTTCAGCATTGCAACACTATCAGTTCTGCCCGCGCCAGTGCGCCCTGATTCATATTGAGCAGCAGTGGGCTGAAAATCGCTTTACCGCTGAGGGTAAGGTATTGCACGAATGCGTGGACAGTAACAAGAGCGAGTGGGTGGGGGATGTACGGGTTGTGCGGACTTTGCCGATCTGTTCGCAGTGTTTTGGTTTGAGCGGGCAGGCCGACGTGGTGGAGTTTCATGCCGATGGAACGGTTTATCCGGTTGAATATAAGCGTGGCAAGCCGAAAAAAAATCATTGTGATGAAGTCCAGCTTTGTGCCCAAGCTCTTTGTCTGGAAGAAATGCTAAATGTCCAAGTTGACAGTGGCGCACTGTTTTATGGACAGCGCAAACGGAGAAAAGAGATTCAATTTGATGCTGCGCTCAGGATTTTGACGCAGGATATCATCAGCGAAACCCATCAGCTAATACAAAGTGGTAAAACGCCACCAGAAGAGTATGACAAAAAGTGCGATACCTGTTCGCTGCTGCAAATTTGTATGCCGAAGAGTTGCGGTGCCGCTCGATCCGTCAGTCGCTACATGAACCGGATGTTAGGAGGGGATTGATGAGAAAAATGTTGAATACGCTTTATGTGACCACGCAGGGGGCCTATCTGCACAAGGAAGGGGAGACGGTTGTGGTCAAAGTTGAACAGGAAAATCGTTTGCGGTTACCGATACATACTTTGAGTTCAATTGTCTGCTTTGGCCAGGTATCGTGCAGTCCTTTTTTGCTTGGACATTGTGCCGAAAAGGATGTTTCGGTCAGTTTCATGACTACCTATGGGAAGTTCCTGGCACGGCTACAGGGGCCGGTATCAGGAAATGTACTGTTGCGCCGTGAACAGTATCGCCGTGCTGATAGCGAAAAATCTTCAGCGTTGATTGCCCGAATGTTTATCCTTGGTAAAGTGGCAAATTCTCGCGTTAGTATTCATCGTGCTTTGCGTGATCATCGGGATAAAATAGAAGAAGCTGGCATGGAGCAGATCTGTCAACTGTTTTCCCGCTATACAAAACGTTTGTTGCTGGAAGACGATTTGGATAGTATTCGCGGTATTGAAGGACGAACAGCCAGAGATTATTTTGATCAATTCAACCATTTGATTGTTGCCCAAAAGGAGGATTTTGTTTTTTCCGGGCGTAATCGCAGACCTCCTCTTGATCGGGTCAATTGTCTGCTGTCGTTTGTCTATTCTTTACTCTATCACGATACCCGTTCTGCACTTGAAACGGTTGGACTTGATCCTGCGGTTGGTTTTCTGCATCGCGACCGACCGGGACGGTTGAGTCTGGCACTCGACCTGATGGAAGAGTTTAGATCGATGTTAGCTGATCGACTGGTGCTGTCATTGATCAACTTGGGGCAGGTCAAAAAGAAAGGTTTTATCATCACCGAATCGGGAGCAGTTAAAATGGATGACGACACCCGTAAAACCCTGTTAGTGGCTTATCAGACCAGAAAACAGGAGGAGATTGAGCATCCCTTTTTGAAAGAAAAAATCCCGGTTGGGATGCTGGTTTTTGCTCAGGCGCAATTGCTCAGTCGTTATTTGCGTGGTGATCTGGATGAATATCCGCCGTTCTTGTGGAGGTGAGTCATGATGGTGCTGGTGAGTTACGATGTTTCAACCATTGATCGTGTCGGGGCGAGGCGGTTGAGACGGGTTGCTAAGATTTGCCAGAATTATGGGCAGCGGGTTCAATACTCCATTTTTGAGTGCATTGTTGACCCGGCTCAATGGACGCAGATGCGCCAACAATTAATTGATGTGATTAATGCTGAGCAGGATAGTTTACGGTTCTATTTTTTAGGTGCTAATTGGCAGAGAAAAGTAGAGCATATCGGAGCAAAAGAATCGATCAATCAGGAGGAACCATTGATTGTTTAGCGAACCCCAAGCTGTTGAGTTTTCCCTAGTGGGTTCGCAACGTTTGTAACACTTTGAAAAAACGAGATTATTTTTTTGAATAACGGTTCAGAGATCTTTCTAAACACCAATTTTGATCGGTTCGCAGAAACATCAAAGAAATAAATGGAAAAACATGCTGTTAACAGCATGCAGTCGCTCCCCTCGCGGGGGGCGTGGATTGAAACCTGCTCTCTACTCTACCCTCCCCATGATGACCCCCCTCCCACTTTTATAACGTCGCCTCCCTCGTGGAGACGAACAGAATTATCTATTCTTGGGGGACAAGAAGATTATAACTGGTTCCCACTTTAACGCGAAAGATGACCAATCCGGGTAATTTAGTCCAGTACTTTTCCCGCCTCAAACTGTATACAGTATTCACATTGAAACGAGAAAAAATGTGTGAATCAAAGATGTATTCCTTTAAAATAAACATTAAAAACAAATAGTTATGAAGATAATCTGTATAGGTGTCTTGTTAGTACTTAAATCATCATAATAAAATTCTTGACAAGAAAGAGCCGTTCCGTTAGAAGATACGTGTTTTGTCTATACTGCTTGAAAATGTGTAAATACACATTCAGAATGTGCGACGGAGCACAGTTTCAATAAGAGTTCTCCGGCGTGCAGATTTCCTCTGTGGAGGCATGGATCGTAATGATTGAACAATATTTAGTTGAATATATGTATGTGTGGGCGCTTTTGCTGGTGGGAATCATCTGTGGCCTGGCTCCACTGATTATTTCTATGCTTTTTGCGCCTCGTGAGTTGTTTGGTAAAACTCGTGATACATACGAGTGTGGTATGGATCCCTTTGGCACGGCATGGAATATCCGTTTTGATGTTTCTTACTACCTCTATGCCCTTATTTTTCTGGCCTTTGATGTTGATGTTCTGTACCTCTTTCCAGTTGCCACTGCCTTTGACAAGGTGTCGGCAGTACGGGGAATTTCTGAAATTGTAATTTTTGTTGGTATTTTGTCTCTGGCGATTGTTTATGCCTGGGCTAAGGGAGTATTTACGTGGCCGAACAGAAGAAAAGCCTGCTAAACGTCCACTCCTATACCAAGGAGTGTATAGAGCGCTATGATGGCGCTTCTCCGCAGCGAACCAAAATTTCAGAGGCGCCCCCTCTGATCCAGATGAAGTTGTCTGATGCGATTTTTGATCTGTGTCGAGCCAATTCTCTCTGGCCTCTTACGTTTGGCCTCTCCTGCTGTGCTATTGAGATGATGTGCTGTGGTATGGCTCGTTTTGATTTGGCTCGCTATGGAGCAGAGGTATTTCGCCCTTCTCCGCGACAGTCCGACTTGATGATTGTTGCTGGCACAGTGAACCGCAAAATGGCTCCTGCTCTAGTGACTTTGTATGAGCAAATGCCGGCACCTCGCTACGTTATTGCTATGGGGAACTGTGCTGTGGCGGGTGGTCCCTTTGATGTTGAGGCAAACTACGATGTTGTCCTTGGTGTTGATAAGCTGATTCCTGTTGATATTTATGTTCCCGGTTGTCCACCACGCCCGGAAGCCTTGATTGAAGGTATTCTGCAATTACAAGAGAAAATTACCGGCAAGCGTTTCCCGTTCCCGCAGAACAAGATGCCGGAGGGAGCGTAGAGCAATGGATATTAATCAAGTAAAAAAACAGTGGCAGAAGTTGTCAACGGCTGTCGAAGATATTGAGTATGCGGTCAGTGGACATGATTACAATGTCTGTCTTGAGCGTGACAAGGTTCGTGATTTTGCAACCTTGATGCTTAATGAAGGGTTTTATCTGGTTGACCTGATGGCGGTGCATGTGACTCCAGCTATTGAGGTGGTTTATCAGTTTGCCCATTTTGAAACCCGTTGCAGGGTGCTGGCGCGTGCTTTTGTTGATGATAAAGTTGAAATGCCAACCATCTCAGATATCTATCAGGGCGCTAACTGGCACGAGCGTGAAACTCGTGATTTTCACGGTGTCGTGTTTATTGGTCATCCCTATCTTAAACCGTTGATTCTGCCGGAAGAAGATGTCGATCTGAAACCACTGCTGAAGGCAGAAGCCAAGCTCAAAGATGTTGATGCTGTGAGGCGCAAGCCCCCTGAGCCAGCACCAGCACCCAAGGCTAAACCAGCACCAAAGCCCGAAGTTAAACCTGCAGCCGTCAAAAGTCAGGAGCAGAGCTGATGTCCATGGATGTTAAAGCACTGGAAGACGATAGACATCATCGCTATGTACTGAATATGGGACCACAGCATCCAAGTACCCACGGTGTCTTGCGGGTGCTGTTGGAGCTTGAGGGTGAATATGCGATGAACCTTTTACCGGTGCTGGGTTATGGGCATCGTTGTCACGAAAAAATTGCCGAGTTCAAGCCGGCCAAATCATTTATGCCAAATACGGCACGGATGGATTATCTGGGTGCATTAATTTATAATCATGGATTTGCTCAACTGTTGGAGAAAGCTGCCGGAATTGAAGTGCCGGAGCGGGTTGAGTACATTCGCGTTATTACCTCTGAGCTTAACCGAATTCAGAGCCACCTGCTTTGGTATGGAGCTTATCTGCTCGATCTGGGTGCATTTACCCCGATTATGTACTCCTTTGATGATCGTGAGCACATTCTTGATATTCTCGAAGATGTTACCGGTTCACGTTTAACCTATTGCTACTTTCGGGTCGGTGGGGTGAGCAAGGATATCGATGAAAAGTTTGTAACCGGAACCAGGGCTTTTATCAAACGGTTACGCAGTCGATTCCCGATGTATGAAGATCTGGTCAACGGCAATATTATTCTTCAGAAACGTTTAATTGACGTGGGTGAGCTCACTCCACATACCTGCGCACGTTATGGGATTACCGGTCCATTGTTACGCGGTACCGGTGTCGCCTACGATATGCGTCGGGCAGAACCCTATTCAATTTACTCAAAATTTGATTTTGAAATCCCAACTGGAACCAAGGGTGACTGTATGGCATCCTTTATGGTTCGTTTTCATGAAATGGAACAGAGTCTGCGCATTATTGAGCAGGCATTAGATGGATTGCCAGAAGGTTCGATTATGGCTGCTAAGGTGCCAAAAAAGTTGAAAATTCCTGCTGGTGATTATAATAGCTCGGTTGAAGCACCACGTGGCGAGCTTTCGTATTATCTTGTTTCTGATGGATCAGATGTCCCGTATCGTCTCAAAGTGAGAACACCGTCATATTCCAATCTGAGTGTTATCCCTGAGATGTGTCAGGGGATGCTCCTTTCAGATGTCGTATCAGCCATGGGGGCTCTTGATCTGGTTATCCCCGAGATTGACAGGTAGGGTATATGGAAACCTTTTATAGTATTCTTCCGGAGCTGATTCGGATTGTTATCTGTGCCGTGTGCGGCGCCGTTATCGTATTTGGTAACGCACTGGTAATGGGTTATGCCGAGCGAAAACTTGCGGGTCACATCATGCTTCGTCCCGGTCCGATGGAAGTTGGTCCGCATGGCATTTATCAGTTGGTGATTGACGGTCTGAAATTGATGGGTAAACAACTGGTGGTGCCCGCCAAGGCCGATCCTCTCCTGTTCCGGTTCGCTCCACTGCTTGCTTTTGCTCCAGTTTTTGTGCCGCTTCTGGTTCTGCCATTCAGTGAAAAAATTCAAGGTTTTGATCTGGATATAGGATTATTGGTGATCTTGGCTCTCGCCTCAATAAACCTTCTGGCAATTTTAATAGGTGGTTGGGCTTCTAATAATAAATACTCCCTGTTTGGTGTTTTCCGGGCAGTTTCTCAGAACGTTGCCTACGAAATTCCAATGTTGCTTTCATTGCTGGCGGTTGTCTTTATGACCAATTCCTTTAGCTTGAAAGCGGTTGTTGCTGCGCAAAGCCCCGTCTGGTTTATCGTCATCCAGCCTTTGGCTTTTTTGATTTATCTGGTTTCTATTGTTGCTGAAACCAACCGGGCACCGTTTGACTTGCCTGAGGCCGAGAGTGAACTTACTGCCGGGTTTCATACTGAATATAGTGGTATGAGTTTCAGTCTGTTCGTGTTGGCTGAATATGCCAATATGTTCATCGTCAGCAGTGTTGCCACAGTATTCTTTCTTGGTGGCAGTTCCGGGATTCCGCTTCCCTATTTTGAGTACAGCGGGATTATCTGGTTTATGTTGAAGGTTTATTCTCTGATGTTTTTCCTCGTCTGGATTCGTTGGACCTATCCCCGGACCCGTTTTGATCAGTTGATGAACTTTTGCTGGAAGTATCTGATTCCATTTGCACTGGTCAACCTCCTTATTACTGTCGTGATGGTGAAGCTGCTATGAAATCCTATTTTTCGGAATTGTTTACGGGAGCATGGAGCCTGATCCTTGGCTTGAAAGTCACCATCAAGGCGCTGGTCTCACCGATTGTTACTGTCCAGTATCCACGCGAAAAAATCGTGGTCACCCCCAACTACCGTGGTCATATTGATCTGATCAAGTTTGCCGATACCGGTGCGCACAAGTGTATTTCTTGCGGTAGTTGCATGCGTGAATGTCCCTCCGATTGTATTGTTGTTGAGGGTGAAAAGCGTGAGGGGGTTAAGGGGAAAGTGCTGACAATATTTACTCTTGATTTTACTAAATGCAGTCTGTGTGGCGCATGTGTCGAAGTTTGCCCGACCAAGGCTCTCGATTACTCTGACGAGTATGAACTGGCGGGTTCTACTCGTGAACAATTTCACTTCGATCTCTTAAAGAGAGTGGAGGAACGGGAATGATCGTTTATAGGTACCTCGCTGAAGTCCTCTTTTATGCTTTGGTCATTTTGACATTTACTGGTGGCATTATGACCGTCAGGTCAAAACTGCTTATGCATGCTGTTTTGGGTTTGGCTGCCACATTGTTTGGCGTTGCGGGTCTCTATTTTCATCTTGGCAGCCCTTTCCTGGCGATGATGCAGATTCTGATTTATGTTGGTGCCGTATGTATCATCATTGTCCTCGGAGTTATGTTAGGGAATACCCCGGATCAATTGGCTGCTAAGCACCTGACTGGGCGAAATCTGCCGTTGGCTTTGCTTACTTGTTCAGCCGGATTTATTGCTTTGTTTGTTGCTACAATCACTCGAACCGAATTTACCGTGGCAACAGAAAAAGTTGGCGATATGTCGATAGAATTTGTCGGAGAAAGCCTGTTGTTACAGTACTGTCTAGCCTTTGAATTGATTTCAGTTATCTTGCTGACAGCTATTCTTGGTTCCATTATTCTGGCACGTGGCGGCCGGGAAGGGAAAACGTCATGATGATCAGTGGCAACTTGAATACCTATCTGATTATTTCAGCTGTTTTGTTGGTTATCGGTTTATACGGGATGATCCAGCACCGCTCACTGATTGGTATGCTGATTTCAAGCGAATTTATTCTCAATGGGGCTGCTTTGAACTTTATGGCATTTAATAGCTTTGTTGCTCCTAATCCGGCAGTTGGACAGATTTTTGTTTTGTTCATTATGGGAATAGCCGCAGCAGAAGCGGCAATTGTGGTCAGTATTATCATTGCGGTGTACCGCAAGTATCGTAGTGAAGATCCTGAAGACCTTCAGGATATGAAAATGTGATTTTGTCCCTCGACGTTTTTATAGTTGGTAACGGCAGTCACGCAGCTCTGCTAGTACGACACACCATTTGAGAAAGAACATGCAATGAACACAATTATTACCAGCAAAATTATTATAACAACATTGATCCCGATGATTACGGCTTTGCTTGTTCTGATTGCGGGTAAAAAAGAGAATGTGCGCGATGGCTTGTCGGTTCTCGGCGCGATCCTGACGTTTGTTTCTGTCATGTCTTTTTTGCCGGTTATTCTCGGGGGAGATCAGCTTCAGTACACTTTGTTTGAGCTCTATCCCGGAGTCACTGTCAAGCTGAATCTGGATCCACTCGGGATCATTTTTGCTATGGTGGCGTCTTTTCTGTGGATTTTAGCCAGTCTTTATTGTATCGGCTATATGCGTGGACTTGATGAGCATGCTCAGACCCGTTTTTACGTTTGTTATGCCGTTTCGGTTGGTGCTGCAATGGGAGCCGCATTTGCTGGCAACCTGTTTACCCTGTATTTATTCTACGAAATAGTCTCCATTTTTACCTATCCTCTGGTTATGCACCATCAGGATGAAGAGGGTTACGCCGGCGCCAAAAAATATATAATTTATCTGATGTTTACTTCAAAGGCGTTTCTCCTGCCAGCGATGGTGATCATCTATGTCCTTTGCGGAACCCTTGATTTTAACTCTGCTAGCATTGCACATGGAATTTTCCCTCCGGATGCGGATCGTTTTGTTGTCGGTATCGCTTATCTGCTCTGTCTGTTCGGTTTTGCAAAAGCGGGCATTATGCCTCTGCATAACTGGTTGCCTGACGCCATGGTTGCACCGACTCCAGTCAGTGCTTTGCTGCATGCGGTTGTTGTTGTCAAGGTCGGCGTATTCTCACTCTGCCGAGTGATGTTGTCGGTTTTTGGTACCGACATTCTTCATGAGACGGGGTTGGGGTTGATGACCGCATATTTTGTGTCATTTACCATTCTAACTGCTTCGGTCATTGCTATAACCAAGACCAACCTCAAAGCCCGATTAGCCTATTCAACCGTCAGTCAGCTGTCTTATATCGTTCTGGGCGTTGCGATGCTAACCCCGAATTCGATTACCGGTGGATTAATCCAT
>JAKIUD010000064.1 GCA_021647765.1 Desulfuromusa sp.
CACGGTTTGATGAGGGAGGGCTGGTTGAAGCAGTTATGGAAAAGCTATTTAGGCACCGCCAAACGAAAGGGGCGGAAACAGATAAGCTGAACCTAACGCTGGTGAGACCTGCTCTCTACTCTACCTATAAAAAAACTATATTCCCCTGCAAAAAGAGTTATTCTTAAAATTCTCTATTGCTTTTGAGTGATAGATTCTGTTAATTAGTATCTATGAAAAATGAGTGGATTGTCATCGAAATCAGGGTTAGGGGGAAATTTGTTGATTTTGTCGGCGCAGTCCTCTCTGCATCTGGTTGCTCTGGAACGGTTGTTGAGGAACGCAAACTGGATACTTTTGTTGTCCCTGACAATGACCTGGATCCTTCAGCTGACTACAATATGAAGGCTTACTTTGATACTGTAGCAGATTCAAATCTGCTTATCGCTGAATTGCAGAGTGCTTTGCAGGATATTCCAGTGCTCAGCAACCAGGATATCCGTGTTACCCTGGGAGGTACGGTGCGGATAGAAGATTGGGCTGAAGATTGGAAACAAAATTTTTCAGCTTTTCATGTTGGTAAAAACCTGGTCATTCGGCCGAGCTGGGAAGAGTATCTTCCACAGGAGGGCGAGGTTGTTATCGAGATTGATCCGGGGATGGCATTTGGAACCGGAACTCATGGTACGACACAACTTTGCCTGGAGGTGATCGCAGAACAACTGGATCGCCCCGATCCTCCGGCTGATATGCTTGACGTTGGAACGGGGTCGGGTATCTTGGCATTGGGAGCAGCAGCTCTTGGCTGTCGTAAAGTTGTTGCAACCGATATTGATTCCGTTGCCTGTGCTATTGCTCGTGAGAACGTCGATAAAAACGGCTATACTGATCGGATCAAAATCACTGAACAAACTCTGGAGCAGCTACCGGGACAATTTGACTTGATTGTTGCGAATATCTTGGCAGAAGAAAATGTTCGCCTCAAAAATGCTTTTATGGATCATTTATGTCCGGGAGGGTGGTTGATATTGTCCGGGATTTTAAAAGAAAAAGAGTCGTTGGTCTGCCGTGGTTTTGCCGATTTACCTTTGAAATTTTTTCCGAGCCGTTATCAGGGTGAATGGATCTGCTTGTTATTGCAGCGGCTGATGGCGTAATCATGGTGTTGTTTCGTTGTGGAATCAGTATAATTTAAATGCGTTGTTTCTATTTACCTGAACCAGAATTATGTCGTGGTACTATCATCTCTTTGCCCGATGATTTAAGAAGGCATCTGCACATGGTTTTGCGTATGCAGCCGGGAGATAGAATTCAACTGTTTGATGGTGCCGGGCAAGTAGCTACAGCAGTTATAAGGGATAATTCCAGCGTTGAACTTGAGGGCATGGTTAATTATCCTGCGCCAAATTGTTTTCTTACTTTGATTCAGGGACTGCCTAAAGGGGACAAGCTCGAATTGATCCTGCAAAAGGGAACCGAACTTGGTGTTAATCAGTTTTGTTTGACAGCTATGGAGCGGAGTATCGGGTTGTTAAAATCTGATCGAAAAGAAAAACGGTTGCAACGTTGGCAGAAAATTATTCAGGAAGCGGCAAGGCAGAGTAAACAGTATCATCTTCCACGGTTGGAGGTTGAGACATTTTCGGGGATTTTGTCGGCAGTCAAAGCCGATTTGAAATTATTACTCTGGGAGGAGAGTGAAAAAACTCTGGAGACTGTTCTCCCACAGTTACGCCCACAACGGATTGCTGTTATGGTCGGTCCAGAGGGGGGAATCACTCAACAGGAAGTAGCGCAGGCTAAGGCTGAGGGGTATCAACCGGTGAGCCTTGGTCCACGGATTTTACGTACTGAAACAGCAGGACTTGCGATAATGACAATTTTACAATATCTTTATGGGGATTTGGCTTCGAGCCAGCATGGTTGAATAGCTATGTATCAAAGAAAGGAAAAGTCATGAGATGTCCCAAATGTGGCTATAACAGTTTTGATCATCTGGATAGCTGCAAAAAATGTGGCAAAGATCTGGTTGAATTCAAGCAGAGCTTTGGAATCAAGAGTGTTTTGTTTCCGGGGCAGATGGGTTCAGGTGATGGAGCCGAAGATGCAGAGCTTGAAAGTATTGCTGCTGATGCTGTCGTGGCTGCGGTTACGGGAGTTGCTGCAGCAACGGCAACCGCAGCGGTGGTGAATGGAGCAGGCGCTGAGCCGACTGCTTCTGGATCCGATGGTGATGATTTCGGTTTTGATTTTATGGGTGATAGCTCTGAGGACAATGATCTCTCTTTTGATGAGTTGTTTGAAGAGGCTCCGGAAGATGAGGATATCGAAGAAACGATTGAGGGGCCAAAAGAGGCAGAGGAAGCCGAGGCTAATGCTGAGTCCGGCGATGACTTTGCTTTCGATCTGCCAGATGATGAGGCCGATCTCGAGGATGATTTTGGTATTGGTGCGGATGAGAAAGCAAGGGCTTCAGCAACCGAGGATGATTTTTCTTTTGATGATGAAGAACCGGATTCAGCAACCGAATCTGAGGATTCAGGATCTGAGGAGAACCCCAAACGCCCTTTTGACTTACCGGAGTCTCCACAGGTTGTGGGGGCTCCGGAAGATCATCTTAACCCTTTTGCAGAACAACCCGCTGAGTTTGTGGCAGAGAGAGAACCCGCTGAACCATTTTTAGAAGACGACTCTTCAATCCCGGAAGAATTGCCTGAGAGTCCGGTCTTGGAGGTGGGTGAATCTTCCCCGTTACTCTTGGATTCAGATCCAGTTGGGGAATCAGAGTCTGTTGCCGCAGGAAGGGGAATCGTCGCTGGAACTACTGCAACTGTCGCTGTAGCAGCCGCAACTGTGGTCTCCCCGGTTGTTACGGACGATTTTCCTGAAGATACTGTCGCTAATCTTGCATCTCCTCCACCATTGTTGAACTGTATTGAAGCGTTTATCTGCGATGTTATTTTGTTGACAGTTGTCGGAATAAGTTTTGTTGTGGCTGCAGAAGCAGCCATGTCTGCGGGGGAGACCAGATTGCTCCCTTCCCTGGAAACTTTGATTGATCTGTCGGTTCCTTATTTTCTGGTTCTTTTCTTTCTGGCGTTTGGTTATTTCACCTTATTTCATTTCTTGGCTGGGCAGACGCCGGGGAAAATGTTGGCTGGGTTGCGGGTTGAAACGACCGAAGGAGAGCCATTGTCTTTTTCCCAGGCTTTTTTGCGTAGCGTCGGTGGGTTGTTGCAATTATTGCCCGCGGGATTGGGCTATCTGGTGATGTTGACCAATTCTGAACGGCGTGGTTGGAATGATCGCCTGGCGGGAACCCGGGTTGTTATTTGCCCGGACAGAACTTAAAAGGTTAGCAGCCTATCAGGTTTCCCGCCGCAGCTTGATAAAACTCTGTAGATCTGGACATTTAAAGTAATCATTATTTTCCAATTCCCAACCGATTGTCGAGGTCACTGATGAACCATAATCGTGACCTGGATATACTTGAGTTTCCTTTGGCAGGATTTTTAATCGCTGTAAGCTATGGTAGAGTTCTGTTGCATTACTGCCAGGTAAATCTGCCCGACCACAGCGACCGACAAATAGGGTATCACCGGTAATAATACGCTGCCCAGTTTTAAAAACAATCGACCCTGGAGTATGTCCCGGGGTATGCATAACCTCAATTATCCCATTTCCCAACACAAGTCTGGAACCATCTGCAAGTGAAATATCAGGATCTGGTAGATCAAGCGGATGTGCTGCCAGTTTGGCTCCAGTCTGTTCAAGAATTAATCCATTACCAGCAATATGATCCTGATGTCCGTGAGTATTGAGTAGAAAATCCAAGGTCACGTCGAGTTTCGCCGCCCTGTCAAGGAGCAATTCTGGACGCATTGACGGATCAACTGCCGCGCCTCGTAATGTTTCTGGACAATAAATCAGGTACGAGAAATTATCCATGTCGCTGGCATGTATCTGGATGATTTGTAGCATAATGGGCATATGAAAAGTGCTCTCGAATAAAAAATTAATAAACAGAAACTAAAAAGTTGAGTCCATTCCCTCCGGTGAATTATAGTATCCGAGGCGCTTATATGACAACAGTTGTTAGGAGAGAAAGATGAGATTTACTAAGATGCACGGGGCAGGGAATGATTACGTCTATATCAATGGTTTTGAAGAGGAGGTTGAAGATCCGGTCACATTGGCACAGCGGGTCAGCAATCGGCAGTTCGGGATTGGTTCGGATGGCTTGATCCTGATTCTTCCCTCGACTGTTGCTGATGTGCGCATGCGGATGTTCAATATTGACGGAAGTGAGGGGCGAATGTGTGGCAATGGAATTCGCTGCGTTGCCAAATATGCCTATGATCATGGTTTGGTTGAACAACTGGAGATGACTGTGGAGACAGGCGGTGGTATCTTGACTTTGTCCATGACTGTCGGAGCTTCGGGCAGGGTGGACTTCGTTCAGGTCAATATGGGAGCACCTGGATTAACGCGTGGGGATGTGCCAATGGTCGGCTCTGCGACAGAGAAAGCTATCTCAATTTCTCTAGAGGTTGCCAATCGGCGGTTTGAAGCGACTTGTCTCTCTATGGGTAATCCACATGCGGTTATTTTTGTCGATGCTGTTGAACAGTTTCCGGTTGCTGAAATTGGCCAACTGATTGAAAATCATATCTGGTTTCCTGAACGGGTGAATGTTGAGTTTGTTCAGGTTCATAGCCCGACAGAAGTGATTCAACGAACCTGGGAGCGAGGTTCTGGAGAAACTTTGGCCTGTGGCAGTGGTGCTTCTGCAGTGGCAGTTGCCGGGGTGTTAACCGGTCGCACCGAACGGAAAATTATCAACCATCTGCGTGGTGGTGATCTGGAGTTGGAGTGGCTGGAAACGGGTTCAGTGATGATGACCGGCCCAGCAGTGGAGGTATTCAGTGGAAAATTTGATCCACAATAGAGAGATGTTTGAATGAAAGCAATACTGTTTGATCTGGACAATACCCTCTATCCAGCCGAGCGCGACCTTTTCTCATTGATTGATGTGCGGATCAATCGATATATGGAGGAGGTTGTTGCCATTGCTCCACTTGATGTTGATGGTTTGCGTCGTCTCTACTGGAAAGAGTATGGTGCGACTTTGCAGGGGCTGATCCGCCATCATGGAATCGATGCAGAAGATTATCTCGATTATGTCCATGCGGTTGATGTTGCTAGTCGACTCTCCATTGATATTGAACTGCAGAAAACATTGAACAATCTTCGTTTGCAGAGCTATATTTTTACTAACGGGTCACGCTGTCATGTTGATCGTGTCGTGACAGCACTTGGGCTGGATGGTTTATTTGCTGATGTTTTTGATATCCGGATTGCCAATTATCAACCAAAACCAAATCCTGATCCTTACCGACAGGTTCTTGATGCCCTGGCGCTGTCAGGAGATCAGTGTATCATGGTAGAAGATCAGTTGCAGAATCTGCAAATGGCGAAAGAATTTGGTATGAAAACGGTTTTAATTCAAGGGGAATATCCTGAAGATCAATCCTATAGTTGTGTTGATGCCGTACTTACTCGATCAGCAGAGATTGGGCAACTGCTGGATGAATGGTTGGGAGTGGATTAGAATGCGGGCAGTTATTCAACGGGTCAGCCGTGCTGGAGTTGTTGTCGCTGGTAAACGGATTGCTGCTATCGATTCTGGTTTGCTGGTTCTGTTAGGAGTTGAAAACGGTGATGATAAAAAAGCTGTGGAATATCTGGCAGAAAAGACGGCTGGGTTGAGAATATTTGAGGATTCTGCTGGAAAGATGAACCTTTCTGTTCTTGATTGCTCTGGAGAGGTTTTGATTGTGTCACAGTTTACTCTGTTGGCTGATTGTCGCAAGGGGCGTCGCCCAGGATTTTCAGCCGCAGCGTCGCCGGAGCTGGCTGAGCCACTCTGCGAATATTTTGTCGAGCAGTTAAAACAACGAGGTATCAGAGTGCAAATGGGTCAATTCCGGGCAGACATGGCGGTGGATCTGGTTAATGATGGACCGGTGACTATTCTGCTTGATAGTGAGCGAACTTTTTAAGGAGGAGCGGGTGCAAAGAATTCTATTTCTACTGCTGATTATGGTTTGTTCTGCTGTGACGGTGCAGGCGGCTATTTACTCCTGTCGAGATAAGCAAGGAAAATTGTTTATAACCGATAACTTGCAAGCGCTTCCTGCAGAATGTTCGGGACGGGCACAGGTGGTCGAAGCGAAAGATCCCGATAATCTGAATTATGTCCCCGCTCAAGCAGATCCTCAGGGTTCAGGGGCTGTATTTCAGCAGAACGTCCGCGCAGCTGAACACAAACAGCGACAGGCTCAAGGACGGGTTGAAAAAATGTTGCTACGTGCTGAGCAGTTGGCGGAACAATATCGGCAGGCGGTGCAGGAAAAAAACAATGCGACTCGGCGTTGGAGTTATGGTTCCAGGGAGATCATAAAAAAGGCAGACGATCGGATAAAAAAAGCTCGTGAAGGGAAAAAGCAGCTAACGGCAGAGATGCAGGGGCAAAAGATTCCACGTGATGATGAACGGAAAATAGTTTCATGGTTGGATGAAGTCGCGGATTAATAACCAGACAGGCTCCACCAGGAGCCTGTCTGGTTATTAGGTAAACCTATAAAGCTTTTTGTAACAGTGCTTCGACTTGCTTTTTTGGTACAGCGCCAACCAGTTGATCAACAATTTCCCCATCTTTGAATAGAATCATGGTTGGAATACCACGTACACCGTATTGACCAGGTGATGCCGGGTTTTCATCAACATTGACTTTACCAATCTTGATTTTCCCATCATATTCATCAGCCAGCTGTTCAAGTACCGGTGCGATAGCCAAACAAGGGGCACACCAGGTTGCCCAGAAGTCAACGAGGACAGGGGTGTCAGATTTCAGGACATCGGCATCGAATTGAGCGTCAGTGAATGCAAAAATTTTATCGCTTGCCATTGATTTCTCCTTTTTCTTACTTTGACAGTAGTGATACATCTATAAATGTATAAGAACATTCGATTCTCAATATATAGATTTTTTTTTGAAAATCAAGTTGTAATCGCTTTATTTGTCTTGCTTGACAGTGGTGTGTCGGCTTCATATGATGCCGGGTTGGTGGGTGAAGGACTTTATTGATGGAGATGTGAATGAACCAGCGAATCACCTCAACATGTCGTCAGACGGTTGAATTATTTGAGCAGTTTTGTCGTGAACAAAATAATGAACTGATTCGATTGGCGAAACAGCTTGGGACACTATTTACCGAGGGCGGACACTTATTGATAGCTGGAAACGGGGCGTTGCAGCCAGTCGCTCAGCAGTTGGCCAGTCAGTTTACTTTTTATCTCAGCTTTGATCGACCGGTACTCCCCGCAGTGTGTCTTGGCAGCGACCCTGTTCTCAGTGGTCTCATGTCAGGACAGGGTCAGTTTGAGCAGCATCTGGTTCGGCACTACCGAGCTTTAAACTCACAGCACCATTTGTTGCTGCTACTCAATGATGGCTCATCCGCAACTGCATTGAAAAGTCTGCGCGATGAAGTTGTCGAGAGTGAACAGTCAATTGCTTTAATTTCCTACGATTGCAGGAAAGATCCACTACAAAATACCGATGTCGGTATTTGCCTCAATCTGGCCACGACTTCTGCCCCACGGCAACTTGAACTTGCCCAGTTTGTCGGTCATCTGTTGTGTGAATTGGTCGAGGCAGAACTTTTTGGCCGATAATAATTGCTGCTTAAGACATAAAAAGAATGAAAATAGTTGACTGAATTGATCGGGAAAAATACAATTTATCGGTTAAGTACCACTTTTAGGATAAAATTCGACTGAACTTATCAGAAGGGATATCATGGGAACAATGACCCTGTTATTCACCAGTACAACTCTTGTTTATCTTGCTGCAAGCATTTTTTATCTGGTTTCCATGATCGGTAAGCGACCGCAGGCTGGTCGTATCGGTCGTTGGTTGCTGCTGGCTGGAATCATTTTTCATGCAGCCTGTTTTGCTGTTCAACATTCAACTGCAAGGGGGACTCCGGTTACCAGTTTGCATGAATCATTATCTTTTTTTGCCTGGTGTCTTATTTTACTCTTTCTTCTTTTGGATTTGCGTTTTCGCTTGTCAGTTATGGGGGCTTTTGCAGCACCTTTAGCCTTTCTGTCGATGGTTGCCAGTGCTTTGAGTCCAAACATTGTTGTTCAGCTCAGCCCAGTTTTGAAAAGCTGGCTCTTCCCTGTCCATATTATGTTTGCTTTTTTGGGGAATGCAGCCTTTGCTCTCGCTTTTGGAGCTGGAGTGATGTACCTGATACAAAACCGGATGCTGAAAAGTAAGCATTTTACCGGGATTTATCAGTTACTTCCATCTTTAGATGTTTTAGATAGAGTCAACTACACCTGTTTAAGTATCGGGTTCCCGTTGATGACTTTGGGAATTATTAGTGGCGCCTTTTGGGCGAACACTGCGTGGGGAACCTACTGGCGCTGGGATCCCAAGGAAACTTGGGCCTTGATTACCTGGTTTTTGTATGCAGCACTATTACATGGTCGCCTGTCAACTGGCTGGCGTGGGCGCAGGGCGGCAATTTTTTCGATCATTGCATTTATATTCCTGCTGTTTACTTTTCTCGGGGTGAACCTGTTACTTAGCGGCTACCATACCTTTGATGCCTTTGCTGTTTTATGATGAAACCTTAACGAGTACATTTATATGAATATTGTTATCGTGGGGCTGAGTCATAAAACAGCTCCAGTCGAAATACGCGAAAAGGTTGCTTTCCCGCCGTCTGCGATGGAAGCTCCTCTGCAGCAGATGCTGAAATTGCCTTCTGTTTCCGAAGCCGTGATTGTTTCAACCTGTAATCGAGTTGAACTCTATGTGATCAGTCGTCAGCCGGATGCTGCGATTATTGAACTAAAGCAATTTCTGGCTGATTTTCATAATTTAAAACTGGAGACACTGCAGGATCATCTTTACGACTTTGAGGGGGCAGCTGCTATCAAGCATGTTCTGCGGGTTGCATCAAGCCTCGATTCGATGATGATTGGCGAACCGCAGATTCTTGGTCAGATAAAGAGCGCTTATGGTTATGCCTGTGAACATAAAACTGTTGGACTGATCTTAAATCGTTTTCTGAACAAGGCTTTTTCTGTAGCCAAGCGAGTGCGTAATGAAACGGCCATTGCCAGCAATGCGGTTTCTGTCTCTTTTGCTGCAGTTGAACTTGCCCGAAAGATTTTTGATTCTTTGGAAAATAAAACCGTTATGTTGATCGGTGCTGGTGAAATGTGCGAACTGGCGGCAAAGCATTTTATCAATAATGGGGTTTCCAAAGTTCTGGTGACGAATCGAACTTTCAGCAGGGCGGAAAAACTTGCAGAAGAGTTTGGTGGGGTTGCAGTCAGCTTTGATAATTTTCGTGAGCAATTGCATCGGGTTGATATCGTTCTTTCTTCAACGGGTGCACCGGATTATGTTCTTTCAGCTAAAAAGCTTAAGGAAGTTAGCAAAATGCGGCGTTATGAGCCGATGTTCCTGATTGATATTGCTGTGCCACGTGATATTGATCCACTAGCAAATAAGTTAGATAGTATCTATCTCTATGATGTTGATGATTTACAGGGTGTCGTTCAAGCCAATTTGAAGGGGCGGCAGAAAGAGGCTGCCAAAGCAGAACTGATCATCAGTGAAGAGGTTGACCAGTTTTGTCTCTGGTTATCCTCCCTTGAAGTGAAACCGACAATTGTGGCTCTGAGACAGCGGATGGAGCAAATTCGACAGGGTGAAGTTGAGAAAACGTTGAACAGTTTGACCCGGCTGGAAGATAAAGAGCGCAAGGCAATAGAAGCCATGACCAGTGCAATTATCAATAAAATACTCCATCATCCAACCTATATTTTGAAGCAAAAAAATAACGATGCAGATGGTAATTTATATGTTGATGTCGCCCGTACTTTATTTGATCTAACCGATCAGGGTGGTATTGAATTAAATAATGATAAATCAAACTCGTAAAGTTAAGGAGTTTTTATGCTGACCCGCACTTTGAGAATCGGTACTCGTGCCAGTACCTTAGCCCTTTGGCAGGCCAATTGGGTTAAGGAGGAATTGGAAAAACGTTATCCTGATTTGGAGGTTTCACTGACCAAAATTAAAACTCAAGGTGATAAAATTCTTGATGTGCCATTGGCTATGGTGGGCGGCAAAGGGCTGTTTGTAAAGGAGATTCAGGAGGCGATGTTGCGTAATGAAGTCGATATTGCTGTCCACTCCATGAAAGATGTCCCCACTTTTTTCCCTGATGGAACTGGCTTGCGGTGTATTACTGAACGGGAAGATCCCCGTGATATTGTGGTTCTGAAAAACGACTACAAGAGCTTTTCTGAAATCCGCCAGCACGGGCGAATTGGTACATCATCATTACGGCGGAAAGCGCAATTGTTGAATCTGCGACCTGATCTGGAGATGGTTGATATCCGTGGTAATGTTCAAACTCGGATCACCAAGCTTAAAGAAGACAATCTGGATGCGGTGGTGCTGGCGGCTGCCGGGATGCATCGGCTTGGATTTTCTGCGCAGATCGGTGAATATTTTGATCCTAAAATCTGTCTTCCGGCGATTGGACAGGGAGCGTTAGGTCTGGAAAGCCGCCTTGATGACAGTGTTACCAATGATTTGATCGATTTTTTCAACCATTTACCAACGTCCTATGCCGTCACCGCAGAACGCGCGGTGTTATCAACTTTGGAAGGGGGGTGTCAGGTGCCGATTGCGGCATTTGGAACGGTGAGTGGTGATCAGTTGGAATTGACCGGGCTGGTCTCAGATGTCCTCGGTCAAAAAATGTTGAAAGAAACGTTGACCTGTCATGTTGATCAGGCGGTTGAAACTGGGGTTGCCCTGGCAAAAAAGTTGTTGCTGCAAGGTGCCGGAGAGATCCTCAATGAGGTCTATGGCTGCGATACTTTTAATACTGATGAGGGTTAATCGTGTCTGAACAGTTGCCACTGGCAGGTAAACGGTTTCTGGTGACTCGCCCACAGGCTCAAGTGGCCGATTTTGTATTACTGCTTGAACAACAGGGTGGTGAAGCCATTTGTATTCCAACGATTGAAATTGTTCCTCCCGAAAGTTATGCAGCGTTGGATTTTGTGCTGCGGGATCTGGATGAGTTTGATATCTTGATTCTCACGTCGGTCAATGGTGTTGAAGTACTCTTTGAGCGGATGCTGGAAACCAACCAGTATATTGGTACCCTGACTGATATTTTCTTAGTTGCTGTTGGTCCAAAAACGGCAAAAGCGCTGGAGCAGCATTGTATCCGACCCGACTTGATTCCTGCCGACCATCGTGCTGAAGGAGTGGTTGCCGAACTTTTGAAATATGGAGTCAAAGGGAAAAGAATTCTTTATCCGCGAGCCGAGATTGCTCGTCCCCTGATTATAGACAGTTTGCAGGCTGCTGGAGCAGAGGTGATTGCACCGGTTGCTTACCGGACGGTTATACCGGAAGGGAATGGAGATCGAATTCGTGATCTTCTGGCAATGGGAACCCTTGATGCCATCTGTTTCAGTTCATCATCGACCTTTGATAATTTGCTTGAAATGGTGGGGGGGGGGTTGCAGGGATTATTGGGAAAAACCAGGTTGTTTTCCATTGGTCCGCAGACGTCAGAAACTATTCGTAAGCACGGATTTAAAGTCGCACTGGAACCACAACAATGGACTTTGGATGCGTTGGTTGTCGCGATGGTTGATTATTATTCAGGATAAATTTTCGGGGCGAACCTGTATGTTCACCCCGCGTTAGCAAAACCGGGGCTGTCCCCGCATGGGGGCTGTCCCAGGTTTTTGCGGTGCGAACCAGCGCAGTTTTTTGTGGCTCGTAAACTTTCGGGACAGCCCCAGGTGGGGCTGGGGACAGTCCCAAGTTTGCTGCAATACTGACAAATAAGAGTTTATAAATCCATATTCCAATAGGAGATTGCCTATGTATTTCCCCAGTTATCGACCCCGCCGGTTGCGTCGCAATGAAAATATCCGTCGCATGGTGCGTGAAACCCATTTACGGGTTGATGATCTGATCTATCCGATGTTCAGTGCGTTTGGCGAAAACATCAAAAAAGAGATCAGCTCGATGCCGGGGATTTATCAACAGTCGATTGATAATATTGTTATTGAAGCCAAAGAGGTTGTCGATCTTGGAATTCCAGCAGTCGTTCTGTTTGGTATTCCTGAGTTGAAAGATGCCGTCGGCAGTGACGCTTATTCTGCTACTGGAATTATTCAAAACACCGTACGTGCCATTAAACAAGAGGTTCCTGAACTGACAGTAATTACCGATGTCTGTATGTGTGAATACACCGATCATGGACATTGTGGACTGATCAAAGCTGGTGATGTCGATAACGATTCGACCTTGGAACTGTTGGCAGCAGAAGCTCTTTCCCACGCTCAAGCGGGTGCAGATATCGTCGCTCCTTCAGATATGATGGATGGTCGCGTCGCAGCAATTCGGGATATTCTGGATGAAAACGGTTTTGAGCATATCCCGGTGATGAGTTATGCGGTCAAATATGCCAGTGCCTATTATGGTCCATTCCGTGAGGCGGCAGAAAGTACCCCCGAGTTTGGTGACCGGCGCAGTTACCAGATGGATCCGGCTAATCGCCTGGAAGCGTTACGGGAAGCTAACCAGGACATTGCTGAGGGTACCGATTTCCTGATGGTCAAACCAGCATTGGCTTACCTGGATGTCTTGCGGGAGTTGAAAGATAATTTTGATCTGCCACTGGTTGCCTATAATGTTTCCGGTGAATACAGCATGGTCAAGGCTGCTGCAGAAAAGGGCTGGATTGACGGTGATCGGGTGATGATGGAAACCCTGATTGGGATGAAACGTGCTGGTGCAGATTTGATTATCACCTATCACGCGAAAGAGGCGGTCAAGCTGTTGCAAGGCTGAGCCCTCTATCTAAATATGAATGGAGTGAAGGGGCTATTGGATATTGATAGCCCCTTCTTATATTTTTACTATGCCTGAATACTATATTGATACTCTAGCCAATGGTGTCCGTCTGGTCACAGTTCCCATGCCTCATCTGCATTCTGCTGAGTTGGTTTGTACTATGGCTGTCGGGGGGCGTTGTGAACCGATTGAACTGTCGGGAATCTCCCATTTTCTCGAACATATGATTTTTCGGGGTACGGCTGAATATGCCACCAGCATCGAGTTGGAGCGTGCTTTTGAGGCACTTGGCGGATCGGTTAATGCGTCAACCGATGCAGAGACAACCTGTTTTCATTCGCGCATCCATCCCGACTATCTCGACAAGGGGGTGGCTCTGTTCGCTTCTATGCTGAGGCGACCAAAATTCAATAATATCGATATTGAACGGCGTATTATCCTTGAAGAAGCGCGCGAGGATTTCAATGAGGATGGCGTTCAGGTTAATCATGATAATTTGATGGTTCGTTTGCTCTGGCCAGATCATCCTTTGGGAAAATCATTGATCGGTTCCTCTGAAACTTTACAGAAAATTAATCTCTCAACTCTGGACGCTTATTATCGCTCTTGGTATCTACCTCAGAACCTGGTTATCTGTGCTTGTGGGCCGATCGTAAGGGATGAGTTTCGAAGTGTTGTGGAAGATGAATTTGGTGGCTGGTTACCGCGGGAGCCACTGCCAATTTTACCTGCTCCTGGTATCGTAGCAGCAGATCCAGAAAGTCTCTGGGTGCAGGATTCTGATTCGCAGATCGGTTTGCAGCTGGCGTTTCCCTTGCCGGGGCGGCAGGATGCCCGGACTCTGGCGATTCGACTGTTGCGGAGGGTTTTGTCCTCGGGTGGTGGTGCGCGGCTTTCTTTGCGGTTACGTGAAGAGCTCGGGTTGACCTATGCGGTTGAGGCGAACTGCTCACTGCTGGATGATACGGGTTATCTGGCTATCGATCTGTCAGTGGCTCCAGAAAATCTGCGAGCCGCGGTGATAGCATTATTTGAGGTTCTGGCTGAATTGCGTGACCAACTGATTTCAGCCGATGAATTGGCTGCAGTTATAAAAAGTTACCAGTTTGATCTCGAATTTTCGCGCGATCAAAGTGAGGCTATGGCGGTTCGCTATGGCTGGGGGTTGCAAGCTGATTATATTCGAACTCTGGAGCAAGATTGTCGGGAATTACCGCAGCTGACCTCGACCTATCTGCAGCAGGTGGCTAGAGAGTTATTTTGTCAACAGGGAATGAAACTGGTTGTGGTTGGCCCCTGGTCAGAAGTCGATCGCCAGATTATTGATCAGCAACTGCAGAGTTCTGGTTTGTAATTGTTGAGTGCCAGTACATCGTGGACACATTTTAGTGCCACAACATCGTGGACACTCAACTTTGTTTATCTCAATTTGTAATCAAATTCATCGATCTGGATTTTGTCCAGAAAGGAGGATCTGGGGACAGTCCCGAGTTTACTGCAATACTGCTTAAACTAGCACCTTGGGGGCGGTCTTTGCTTTCCAGTAAATGATTCAAGCTCAATTAATTCTGACTGTTTTATAAAGAAAATTTTTAAAGCGGTAGAAGTTTTTCTTTTCTTCCGGTGAATGATCCGCAGGATCACAAGCGCGGAGCAGTCGTGCAAGCTTTGGCATATTGGTTGCGCCTTCAGCACGTGCTTTTTCGATCAGTTTTATCACCACTTCACGAGTCAATTCCTGGGTGCCGTAGGGTCGGTAGATTTCCTCCCAGAAATCGTGCTGATCAGCCATAATTCTTTTTAATATCTCTTCTGCCAGATGTTCAGCAAGGATCATCCGTCCCGGTTCCGAATTGTTTATGTGTCCACTTGTCTGTGGCTGTAATGCTCTTTCAATTTCATCAGCGTAGATCGTTTTGCTTTGGCGAAATAACATTGCTCGAAGTAAAATACTACGCAGCTCTCGGATATTTCCAGTAAAATAATGGCGTTTCAGGAGGTTTTTCGCTTCGGGAGAGAGCCTTGGAGTTTCCTCCAAACTCTGATCTGGTTGGCGATAGGCTTGAAATAAACGACCCAGAAAGTGGACTGCCAAGTCGGGAATATCTTCACGACGTTGATTCAGTGAGGGCACTTCAATAATAAGTTCAGATAGCCGGTGATAGAGGTCTTCACGAAAGGATCCAGCAGCAATCAGCTGCCGCAAATCGCGGTTGGTTCCAGCAACCAGCAACACTTGAGAATGTCTGGTGATATTTTCTCCCAGCCGGACAAATTCGCCACTATCCAGAAAACGGAGTAGCTGAACCTGGGTTTTTGGGTCGGCATCGCCGATTTCGTCAAGAAAAACCACCCCACCATGGGCTTCTTCAAAAATTCCACGCCGGTCGCTGTGCGCCCCGGTAAAGGCGCCACGTTTATGTCCGAATAATTCTGAATAGGTTAACTCACCACTATAGGCCGCTATGTTGGTTTTTTTCAGGGGTAGGGTTTCCTGCGCGGGTAATCGTTCCCGGTAGATTCGATTGAGCTGGGTAAACAAGTTATTAAACAGAAATTCCTTCCCAGCTCCGGTTTCTCCGGTTATGAGAATAGAGGGTAGCCCGAGAAATTCTCCCTGATCCGGCACTTTGTGCTTTTTCCATTGGATGAGTCGTTGGCAGAGAGGTGGACTGATTTTTTGAATTGTATTGATAAGTTCTTGAGCTTTTGTTGAATTGCCAATGATGTTGCCTAGCCGGTATGAGGTAATATTCGGGTCTTTGTAGTCAACATCCTGACGGAGCCGATCGATCTCACTGGTGAGTTGCTCAATTTTTTGCAGGGTGGCCAGGTGATGACCAATCATCCGCTCAATAATCAATAGAATCCGTCTGTGTTCGCTGGTGAAATAGTGTGGACGCAGGCTGTCAAGACAAATAACGGCTAGAACTTCACCATCATAAATGACTGGAACAGCAATCTCACTACGGATAGCTTCTGTGACCGGCTGATAAAAACTGTTGTTATTTTCTGTGTCCAGGCTATCGACTAGAATCTCTGTTTTACCCGTGGTTGCTGCCAGCCCTGAAAGGCTTCTTTCCTCCGGGGGAAGATCCTCTCCTCCGACACGAAGGGGCGGGATATATTGCTTCAGCCATTCCCGGTTTTTTGCCCCGATCAGATTCCCCTGGGGGTCTTCAACCAGAAGCCAGCGCTCCCCTTCATGTTCACGGATCAGAGCAATGCTTCCGGTATCAGCTCCAATTAGCTGTGTCGCTTTGGAAAGAACGCGCTGCAGAAATGCCTTCAGACTGTCATTTGATTGCTGGAGCAAGTCTCTGATTTCTGAAAGAACCTGAACCTCGAGGTGTTCGTCACCAATTTCCTGAACCACCCGTTGAGCCATTTCAGCGTGAGCATCAAGAAGGTCACGCTCGAAAGGGCTGAACTGATAATGTTCTTTCGTGTAGTAATTGACCAGGCAGATAACTCGGCGGGTTCGTTTATCGTAGCGTGGAACCATGTAGAGTGATTTTAGTCCCAATTCATTGGTCAAATATGGTTTTTGCAGGGTTTCTGCAGCGAGGTCAGCAATGTAAAGTGGTGCCAGCAGACTATCGTCAACAATCACTCCAGCGCGGTCAATAAAGCGGGATAGGAGGGATTCTCCCGGTGTCAGGTTGATGAGTTTTTCTTCTTCATAAAGTGTCCTTGCTTCCCGTTCTTTGGAATAGGAAGCGAGGATCTGCAGGGTGCGTTCACCATCAACCGCAGAGGGAATTGGAATCAGAACTGAAGCCAAAGCGACCTGTTCAACCAGTTGTGCTGCGGATTTCACCATAAAGAGAGCCGCCTCGCGTTTTTTTGCTTCATCGACGCGTCGAGCCAGTCGCAATTGCTGGTGATATTTGCGGGCTCGATTCAATATTGGAGCAGTTTCAACTAGCAGTTTACGGATCCAGTGCAGACGTTCTGTCGAGGGAAGTTGGTTTTGTTTTGTTCGATCAAGGCAAAGAACACCGATTGAGCGTCCCAGCTGAGTGATTGGTAGAAGGTAGCTGGCTTCTGCTTTGCGGTTTCCTGTGACCAGCGGAATATCCTGTGGATATTGCGACAAGTCATTGATCGCAAGTTCCTGTTTCTGCTGATAGACCTGTGAAATTAAAAAATCACCGTTGTTGATTGGGGAGGAATTATTCTGGATGCGAAGAATATCTCTGCCGGTTGCTGCCGCACAAGTGAGAGCCCCCATCGTCAAATCTTCCAGATAGATGCGACAGTTTCCACCACCTGCCAGAGTTTGTATCCCCTCGATAAGCTTGTGGAGGATCTCCTCTAAATTTTCTTTGCCGAACTCCTGAATGTTGCCAATAATCTGTTCGATTTGTTGTGGTGCGGGTTGTCCCATGGTTTCCTCACAAATTGAGTATTATTTTACTCACTAAAGGTATGGGAATTGAGTGTGATTGTCAAAAAAATAATTAGTGTTGATAATAAATAAAATATAGTGGTTTTAGATAGTTATCTTTTAGGGCGATGGGAAAACCTTTTGGATTAAAACGCACTTTTTACCATCTATAATATTTTTCTGTAGCTGCAGTGTTTTAACTCTATTGTTTTTAATGGGTTACCTCTGGTGTGGTTAGATTGCTTTGGTTTTATTTTTTTATTTTTAGGAAAAGTTTATTAGGAATGAAAATATTTAGTATTGTCTAACCTATTGAATATTATGGTGTTTTGTCGATAAATGACTTGCTGAAAAAGTTGATTTGACCGATAATGATCTACTACGGTGACTCTAGTTAGGTTGGTACTTATTTCATTCTTTGGTGTTTTTTTTTGATGGGGGGATGGTTTGACAGGTTGTATGGAAACGTCTGCAAAAATCTTTTCAGAGCAGGGAACCGCTGAATTGCTCTGTTTGCCACGGGTATTGGTGGATTTAATAGAAGCTTGCCTGGGTGGCGATAATTCCCAGTCCCTTGCCGAGATAATTCTTCAGGACGCTGCTCTGTCGGCAAAAATCATCTTGGCGGCCAGTAAAATCAGCTCCAAACCGCTGGATCCACTTGAACCTGTTTCGTCGGCTGTTCAGCAACTGGGAACGCCGATGCTAACCGGTATCGCCCTGCAAGCAGCCAGGCAGATTGTTCAACACAAGTTTACCCCCCGGGAATTATCTTTTCAGTATGGGCTGTGGTTCTCATCCCAGGTTGCCGGTTTGTTTGCGCGTTGCCTTGCCCCGTCGGTCAATTATCCCCATATTGAGGAGGCTCAACTTGCTGGGTTACTGCTAAATCTCGGAATCCATACTCTGTTCGCTAGTGAGGGTTCCAGCTATGTTGATTTGGATATAAATCCCTGGAGCAGTGCGATCCAGTCTCGCTTGGAAGATGCTAATTATGCGACTGATCATCTACAAATTGCCGATCAGTTAATTGGAGAATGGCAACTTGATTCATTCCTGGGGGATGCTATCCGGTTTTTGCATGCCGATATTGCTGAGATTGAACAGAGTCACCCACTCCTGAAAATTGCCCGTCTGACCCAATATTTTTGTCGGAACCCGCAGCAGTTAACAGGAGAAACAGAAGCTCTTGCCGAGCGGCTATTCGATTTTCGTAAAAGTGAGATTGACTATTTATTCGATTGGGTCAGTGGCCTCTATCCCTCTTTCGGCGCCATTTTAAGTGATGCAGATAAGCTTCAATTGGAGATATCTGCCGCACTGGATCGATTAACAGAATTGACCTTCATGTTGGCTGATCAAGAAGCTGCCCGGGCTCGCCTGGCAGACGGTAAAAGTCTTGAAGATCTGGTAGAAATTACGCGAAATCTTTATCTGGAAAACAGCTCAGCAAACGATGTGTTCTTTTGGCTTCTGGATCAGGAAAACCACCAGTTGACGGGTATCATAACAAC
>JAKIUD010000065.1 GCA_021647765.1 Desulfuromusa sp.
ATAAAATCTCTCATAAAGAGACCGGATATACGGCAGCAATCCTGTCCCTGTTATCATTGACAAAAAAACCTTGCAATTAAGGGGGAGACCATATACGGGACTGTCCCCGCATGGGGGCTGTCCCAGGCTTTTGCGACGCGAACCACCGTAGTTTCAGCGTCCGTAAATGTCTGGGACAGCCCCCGATGAACCTGGGGACAGTCCCAAATTTACTACAATCTTGCTTAAACTAGCGCCATTCGGGACGCTGGTATGGAACACTCCATTCACCATCGCTGGCCAGAATTTTTCTTTTGAAGATTTTCTCGATTAGACTTCACCTGGGGGTTGGGCCATTGATTTTGGCCGGGTAGACTCTGGGCAGAAAGTGACACACTACCTTATAGCGAAAGATGATCATCCCCATTCTGTCCCCACGGCTCTATTTAAGCGGCAAAAGGGGTTTGGAACCGGCCCCTGCCGCCATTGGTCAGCAGGGGCCGGTTTTTTGGGGGGGGGAGCGTTACAACCCCGTCCGGGCGTTAAAATCGTTGATCAACTCATCAATCTCATCGGCCTGGTTTAGGGTTTTTGTCCAGAAGTTTTCATGGTCGTACCACTGGGCATTCAGTTCCTGCAGATCCTTCCCCTGTTGTTCAATCCAGGTAAAGTATTTAAGGTTGTGAATCGCCTTCTTGTCGTAATAGGTTAGCTCTTTGGTGTTGTCGTAAGAGAGCGACTGTAGCAGCTCGATATCTCTTTCAGCATTCCCCGTTGTATACGGACCTCTAGCTTGTTCCAGTTCCTGAATGCGTGAGCCATATAGCTGCATGGAGTCGGTTGCAATCGTCACCAGATAATCTTTTTCGGTTAGCTCGTTGTATTTGGCGAACTTGATGGCGGCGAGCATGTTGCCAACCCCTGAAATGCCAAGAAGGTCCAGTTTCTCCACCAGTTCAGGATCGACTCCCTCATTTTTGAGCAAACTTCTCCCTTTATCCTCGTTAAATAGGCGCAGGGTTCGCATCGCCTTCTCATCATCGACTGCGATGACAAAATCGGTATCCTTGCAGTCGTGAACCCAGGGGACGTGCTTGTCGCCAATCCCCTCAATCCGGTGATCGCCAAAGCCATTCTGTAGCAGAGTCGGGCACTCCAGTGCTTCGGCAACGGCGGTTTTCATCTTGGGGAATTTTGTTTTTAGATAGTAGCCGGCTGCCAGAGTGCCGCCAGAGCCGGAAGAGGAGATATATCCGGCAAAATTTTCATCTGCGCCAACGTATTGGTTGACCAGTTCCTCCACAGCACTTCCGGTGACGTTGTAGTGCCAGAGAGGGTTGCCCATCTCGTCGAACTGGTTGAATATTTGTAGATTTTCCCCTGAATTTCTCAGTTCCCAACATTTATCAAAAATCTCTTTGACATTGGATTCACAACCCGGCGTCGCAATAACTTCTCCGGCAACAGTTTTGAGCCAGTCAAAACGTTCTTGTGACATCTCTTCGGGGAGGATCGCGATAGCATGATTGGCGAGAAGTGCGGAGATATAGGCACCCCCTCGGCAGTAGTTGCCAGTGGAGGGCCAGACCGCCTTGGTTTTTTGCGGGTCGAATTGCCCCGAAATCAATCGCGGGATAAGGCAGCCATAAGTGGCACCGACTTTGTGGGCACCAGTTGGAAACCATTTACCGGAAAGCATAATAATTGTTGCTTTACAACCGGTCAGTTCCGGGGGAAGGACAATATGATTAACACCGCCGAACTGGCCTCCAGAATCCTTCTGCTTATTCTTCCAGGTGATACGGAACAGGTTGAGGGGGTTAACCTCCCAAAGCCCGACTGATTTGAGCGATTCCTTGATTTTGTCGGGAATTGTCTCTGGGTTTTTCATCATCTCAAAGGTGGGGAGAAGGATTTTTTTCTCTCTGCAGTATGCTGCATTCTTATCTCTGATCTCAGAGTTGATCTCTAAATTAATCACTTGATATGTCCTCCTTACAGGATCTCTTGAATAGATTTTATCGATTTATCGGGGGCTTTAACCCCTTTGAGAGCTGAAGCCACATCTTTTAAACCATTGCCGGTGGTGATGACAACAACCTGCGCATCATTTTCAAGATTATTCTTTTCACTCAGGAATCCGGCGTAGGCTGTGGCTCCTGCCGGTTCAGTAAAAAGTCCACCATTGCTTGCCAGTTCGTGCTGGGCTGACAGAATGGTCGCATCTGAGACTCTGATGATTCTGCCGTTGTGGTTCTTGAGCAGTTTACGGGCATGGTAGCCATTTCTGGGGATGTCGACGCAGATAGAATCAGCGACCGTGTGAGTCGGAATATTTTCGAACTTTCCAGAATTCCAGGCGCGGTAGAGGGCATCACTGGTTTCTGCCTGCACAGCATAAACGACAGGCATCTTGTCACTCAACCCTAGGGTTAAGAGGTCTCTGAACCCTTTGATCACACCGGCGACAATGCAGCCATCACCAGCCGAGACAAAAACATAATCGGGGACGTTCCCAAGTTGCTGAAAAATTTCGAGAGAAACAGTTTTCTTTCCTTCAATTGTCATTGGATTATAGGCGGTGTTGCGGTTCATCCCCCCTTTGAGTCGGGAATATTCCAGTGACATATCGTAGGCCAGATCGTAGGTTCCCTTGACTTTGTAGACACTGGCACCATATTGCAGTGCCTGGACGATCTTTGCCTCGGGGGCTGTTTCCGGCAGGAAGATGGTAATATCCTGCGCCGCCGCCGCTCCAATCCCCGCCATCGAAGAGCCCGCGTTGCCGGTTGAAGCAAGAACAATTTCGTTGATGCGATGTTTTTTGGCAAAAGCAGAGACCAAAAAAGAGGCTCGATCTTTAAATGAGAAGGTCGGGTTGACTCCATCATCTTTGATCTGCAGATTGGCAAAGCCGGCATTCTTCCGGATATTGGCTGGTTGCCAGAGCGGTGTATTTCCTACCGGAATTGCCGGGAAATACTCTTTTTCGACAGGGAGCATATCGAAAACGGAGAATTGCTTGTTTACGTTCCCTTCGAGATTGATTTCCAGGATGCCCCGTACTGGTTCATCTGACCGTTGGGCTTTTGAGCAGTTAGGGCACACCATAAGTTCGGGGACAATATCGAATTGTCGAGAGCACTCTGTGCAGATATAGTTGAATTTCATCATTTGCCTGTGTGGTTGGTGTTGCCGATGTGAGGAAGTTATTTGTGGTTCTCTTTTGACCCTCTGATGTAACCGTAAATGGTGTATTTTGATAGCTTCAGCTCTTTTGCCACCAGCGCGACTGAGCCTTTGATATCAAAGATCCCATTTTTATTGAGACCATAGACAATGTATTTGTTCTTTTCATGGTTCGGGATGTTCACATTGCTGCTGATTTCGATGACAATATTATTGACGGCATCGTGAATGAGATCATCAACATTATTGGTTTTGGGTTTGTCTGTCTCTTCCGGTTTATGCAGTGCCGGTTGATGGAACAGGCTGAACGTAGAAATGAATTCGGTCAGCGGGATGTTCATGTTGAAGTTGATGCCCAGCAGACCAATTGGCTTGTTGCCGTTACAGATTACGGTAAAAAGTGACCGCATTGGATCACCCTTGGTACTGCTCGTTGTATAGCAGGTGTGATCCTGCTGACCAGTTTTATGAAAATCATAAAGTATTTGTGTCCCTTGTTCGGTGAGTGGTGCCTCTGGTTTCCGGTTGGTATGATGGCCGTTGACAATCTTTATAATGGCATGGTCTGGATCTTCAAGACTATGGAGCACCACTTCACAGTGTCCCCCCATGAAGGCAGCAATGCCATCCACAATATCTTCGTATGCCGTTAAGATTTTGCGGTCAGTTGCGGTGAAGATAGTTTTGATTTTATTTGTCATCATTTCTCCTGCTGTTGTTTGATGAAAAGATGCTGCATGATATGAAATTTGTTGTGAAATATCAACAGATATATTGATATTGCGATTTGCCTATCCCTTTAAGTAGTGATGATATGTCGGAACCTGTAAACCTACAGTTAGTTCACCACTCAATAGATTCCTTTGGCTGTCCTATTTTTTTGAACTCTCCACTGTGCGTTGCCATCCACAGTTCAGATAGTTTTTTAGCGACCCAATCAGGGTTGATTTTACCGTATTGATCAGCTTCTTTAGAACTGATTATTCTTTTCGCATAAAACTATTATTTTTAGCTTGCACAATTTTGTGCATAATGTAAAATAAAATGTAATGACGATCAGGGAGGTATGTTGAAATGGGTAAAAAAGATATGGTTTACATTCTTAACCGTCCAGTAAAAGGGGCGGCTTTTCCGGCGTTTTCCAAGGAAGAGGCGGAAAGTGCGATGCGGTTTCATTCCAGTATCCCGGGCTATGAGCCAACTCCATTAGCGCATCTTGGAGAATTAGCGAAGGTTTGGGAGCTCAACGATATTTATGTCAAGGACGAATCGTATCGTTTTGGCCTGAATGCATTCAAGGTTCTCGGGGGGAGTTACGCAGTCGCTAATATCTTGTGTGAGAAGCTTGGTAAAAAGCTAACCGATATTGATTTTGATTTTTTGGTGAGTGCCGAGGTGAGAAAGCAGCTTGGGGATATGACCTTTATTACTGCAACCGATGGTAATCATGGTCGAGGTATTGCCTGGGCAGCAGAAAAGTTGCAGCAGAACGCAATTGTTTATATGCCCAAAGGGTCTGCTGCTGCCAGGGTGAAGAGTATCGAGAATCATGGTGCGACAGTTCATGTCACCGATCTGAATTATGACGATGCGGTTCGTTTGGCTAATGATGAAGCTGATAAGAATGGTTGGTTCATGGTTCAGGATACCGCTTGGGAAGGCTATGAGAAAATTCCCAAGTGGATCATGCAGGGCTATATGACAATGGCGCTGGAAGCATTTAAGTCGATGGGTGCAATCAAGCCAAGTCATGTTTTTATTCAGGCTGGAGTCGGTGCGCTTGCCGGTGCCGTGCAGGGGTTGCTGGTTGAGTATTACGGAGAAGATGCTCCCACGACGGTGGTGGTTGAACCCAAAAATGCTGCTTGTCTGTATCGTTCGGCAGAAGTGGGTGATGGCCTGCCACACGCAGTCACAGGTGACTTGCAAACCATCATGGCCGGGCTGGCTTGTGGTGAGCCGAATCCAATTGGTTGGGATATTCTAAAGCAGAGTGCTTCGTGTTTTATGAGTGTCGAAGATTATCTGGCTGCTAATGGGATGCGTATTTTATCTTGCCCGGTTCTGGGCGACGACAGAATTATTGCCGGAGAGTCCGGTTCGATTGGTATTGGTGTTCTTGACCTGATTATGAATAATCCTGAATACCAGGAGCTTAAAAAAGCATTGAAGTTAAATGCCGATTCTACGGTTTTGATGTTCAACACCGAAGGGAATACCGATCCGGTTAACTTTAGAGAAATTGTCTGGTATGGCAAGCATCTCAAGCCAAGATCATAAAAATATTTTGACTATTAAAAAAACATTATTCAATTGGAGGAAACAATGCAAGATTTCAAAAAGATTCTTGAACTGGCTGAAGGTTACAAAGATGATATGACCAAGTTTCTCAGGGATATGGTTCGTATTCCGAGTGAGAGCTGTGACGAGAAAAAAGTTGTCCTGCGGATCAAAGAAGAGATGGAAAAGGTTGGCTTTGACAAGATTGAGATTGATCCTATGGGCAACATTCTTGGCACCATCGGTCATGGCAAGCGTCTGATCGCTTATGATGCTCACATTGATACGGTTGGTGTAGGTAACCTGGATAACTGGAACTATGATCCTTATGAGGGGTTTGAGGACGATGAGATCATCGTTGGTCGTGGTACCAGTGACCAGGAGGGTGGCATGGCGTCGATGGTCTATGCCGGCAAGATCATTAAAGATCTGGGTCTTGAGGATGAATACACCCTGGTGATGGTCGGATCGGTCATGGAAGAAGATTGCGATGGTCTGTGCTGGCAGTACATTGTCAAAGAGCTCGGTCTTAAGCCTGAGTTTGTTATTTCAACTGAACCGACGGACGGTGGGATTTATCGTGGGCAGCGTGGCCGGATGGAAATCAAGGTCTCTGTTAGTGGTGTCAGCTGTCACGGTTCAGCACCGGAACGGGGCGATAATGCTATCTTTAAAATGGCTCCAATCCTTGAGGAACTTGAAGAACTGCACACCAACCTCATCTCTGATGGCTTTCTCGGCAAGGGTTCTCTGACTGTTTCTGAGGTCTTCTCAACCTCACCATCACGTTGTGCTGTTGCTGATAGCTGTACCATTTCTATCGACCGCCGCTTGACCAAGGGTGAAGATATGGAATATGCCTTAGGCCAGATCAGAGAGCTGCCTGCAGCTAAAAAAGCCGGCGCCAAGGTTGAAATGTACACCTACGAGAGGGCTGCCTATACCGGCCTGGTCTACCCGACCGATTGTTACTTTCCATCATGGGTTGTTGAGGAAGAGCATGTCGCTGTTCAGTCTGTTGCTGATGCCTATACCCAACTGTTTGACAAGGATCCACGTATCGACAAGTGGACCTTCTCAACCAATGGTGTTTCCATTACCGGTATGTTCGGTATCCCGACAGTCGGATTCGGTCCCGGGAAGGAAGCACAAGCGCATGCACCGAACGAAAAGACCTGGAAGCAGGATCTGGTCACTTGTGCCGCAGTTTACGCCGCGTTACCTAAAGTTTACCTGAGTAAAGCGTAGGAGCTGATATGAGTGAAACTGTCGTTGTTGCTATTGGTGGTAATTCTTTGATCCGTGATGAAGCTCACAAATCGGTGAATGACCAGTATGAGTCGGTTGTCGAGACGGTCAAGCACCTGGCAGATATTATTGAGTCTGGCTTCAAGCTGGTCATCGTTCATGGCAATGGCCCGCAGGTCGGTTTTATGCTCAGACGTTCCGCGATTGCTTTTGAGATATCGGGTCTACATGAGGTTCCTCTGTCCAGTTGTGTTGCTGATACTCAGGGGGCGATCGGTTTTCAGATTCAACAAGCTCTTGAGATTGAGCTAGAGAAGCGTGGAATTATCAAGAAAACCGTGACGATTGTGACCCGTGTTGTGGTTGATGAAAACGACACAAAATTTCAGAATCCCACCAAGCCTATCGGTTCGTTTTACAATGAAGAGAAGAAAAATGAGCTGTTGGCTCAGTACCCGGACTGGACTTTTGTTGAAGATTCCGGCCGGGGGTTCAGGCGGGTTGTCCCTTCACCCGACCCCCTTGAGATTGTTGAGATTGATGTGATCAAGGATGTTATTGAGCGGGATTATGTTGTTATCGCCTGTGGTGGCGGTGGAATTCCTGTGGTTAAAAAAGCCGAAGGCTACATGGCTGTTGATGCTGTTATCGATAAAGATCTGGCATCGGCACTGTTGTCTGAAACCGTTCAGGCGAAACGATTCATCATTTCAACCGGAGTTGATTATGTTTTCCTTAATTTTGGCAAGGAGAATGAAAAACGGCTGGAGCATGTAACTCTTGATGAGATGAAGATGTATGTTGACGAAGGCCATTTTGCAGCAGGAAGCATGTTGCCAAAGATTGAGGCGGCTCTTGAATTTTTGGAGAATGGTGGCGAAGAAGTCATTATCACTGCGCCGGAACAATTAAAGGCCGCTTTAGAATACAAAGTTGGAACCCGAATCACTAAATAAAAGGAGTGTTAAATGAGTAAGATATGTACCCGTGAGTTAATTAGTAAGTTAAGTTTACTGAATACAGACAAGATGTACTTGAATGATTTTCTGCATACTTGGGACAAGTCTGATCAGGAACTACAGGCTGTATTTAAAGTTGCAGAAATTCTCAGTGAAATGCGTAAAGATAATATCTCTTCAAAGGTTTTTGACAGTGGTCTGGGAATTTCTCTGTTCCGGGACAACTCAACCCGGACCCGGTTTAGTTTTTCAAGTGCTTGTAACCTGCTGGGTCTTGAAATTCAGGATCTGGATGAGGGAAAATCACAGGTTGCACATGGTGAAACCGTACGTGAGACAGCAAATATGGTTTCTTTTATGGCCGATATTATTGGTATTCGTGACGATATGTACATTGGCAAGGGTCACGCTTACATGAAAGAAGTGGCTGCCTCTGTTGAAGCGGGGTATCAGGAAGGTGTTCTTGAGCAACGCCCAACGATCGTCAACCTTCAGTGTGATGTTGATCATCCGACTCAATCGATGGCAGATGCTCTCCATTTGATCGAATCTTTTGGCGGCATTGAAAACCTCAAAGGGAAGAAAATTGCCATGACCTGGGCATATTCGCCCTCTTATGGTAAGCCACTCTCCGTTCCTCAGGGGATCATTGGTTTGATGACCCGCTTTGGTATGGATGTCTCTCTGGCTCACCCAGAAGGGTATGAGGTGATGCCTGAAGTTGAAGAGATTGCCAGGTTGAATGCGGCACGCTCGGGTGGTTCATTTACCAAAACCAATAACATGGCCGAAGCTTTTAAAGATGCTGATATTGTTTATCCGAAGAGCTGGGCACCATTTGCCGCGATGGAGAAGCGGACGAACCTTTACGGTGAAGGCGATGATGCAGGAATTAAAGCTCTAGAAAAAGAGCTTCTGGTACAAAATTCAAATCATAAAGATTGGGAGTGTACTGAAGATCTGATGGCCACTACCAAAGAGGGTAAAGCCCTGTATATGCATTGTTTGCCAGCAGACATTACTGGAGTCTCCTGTAAGGAAGGTGAAGTTGCCGCTAGTGTATTTGATCGCTACCGTGTCCCTCTTTACAAAGAGGCAAGCTATAAGCCCTATGTTATCGCGGCAATGATTTTCTTGAGCAAATTCAAGAATCCATCCGATACATTGCTGGGCTTGCTCGATGCTGAAAACAAGAGAATCGCTTAATCAATATTATTTGCATGCCCCGGTTTTATTGCCAGGGCATAGTTACAGGTGGATATGATGAAAGAAATTATTCAGACAGTGAATGCTCCAGCGGCTATTGGCCCTTACAGTCAGGCAACAACAATTAATGGTATGGTTTTTACTTCTGGGCAGATTCCCCTTGATCCTGCTTCAGGTGAGGTTTTGGAAGGGAATATTACTGCACAGACTGAGCTAGTTATGAACAATCTGATGGCTGTCCTCAATGCTGCCGGGTGTGAGGCTGCAAGCGTTGTGAAGACAACCTGCTTTTTGAAAGATATGGGCGATTTTGCTGCTTTTAATGCTGTTTATGGCATCTATTTTTCAGAAAATCCTCCGGCACGGTCTTGTGTGGCGGTCAAAACTTTACCCAAAGATGTGCTGGTTGAAGTTGAAGCAATCGCGGTTAAATAATAGCTTTTGTAACGATTCAGTATAAGTGATCACGAATGGCACATTTTCCCAGCAAAACTGGGACTGTCCCCGCAGGGGGGGCTGTCCCAAGCTTTTGCGGTGTGAACCAGCGTAGTTTCGTGGCTCGTAAACTTCTGGGACAGCCCCCGATGAGGCTGGGGACAGTCCCAAGTTTACTACGGGTTGCTTAAACCATTCGGGATTGTCCTCCCAATGTGCGGGGCAAACTGTTGAAGTGACAACCTAAAAAAGATGTAGTTTTGCCTGCAAGTGGGTGTGTCCGTTCCGTTTCATCAAGATTCAGGCGATGGAACCAAAAAACAGGTGGTGGCTATGGTTAAATTTACCTTGAATGGTCAAAGTGTCGAATATACTGGTGACGGTTCCCAGTCTCTTCTGGAGTGGTTACGTTTTACTGCCAACCTGAAAAGTGTCAAAGACGGCTGTTCGGGGCAGGGAACCTGCGGTGCCTGCCTTGTCGAACTGGACGGGAAACCGATGCTGTCGTGCTCCATGAAAATGGAGCGGATGGAGGGACGCAATCTGGTGACCTTGGAAGGGGTTCCTGAAGAAATCAGAGAGACCCTCGGGCGGGCTTTTGTTGCATCAGGGGCTGTCCAGTGTGGATTCTGCAGCCCCGGGATGCTGCTACGAGCCAAGCTTCTGCTAAGCTCAAATCCGAATCCGACCCGTGAAGAAGTCATTCAGGCCATCAGGCATCACCTCTGTCGCTGTACCGGTTACGTCAAAATTGTTGATGCGATTATGCTGGCAGCAGAAAAAATCCGCAATAAAGAGAGCATTCCTTTCGAAGGGGGCCGTATTGGTCAGTCCTCCCCAAAATTAGAGGCGTACGAGCGTGCAATTGGCAAACCGTTGTTCGTTGGCGGTATTGAGAAGCCGAATATGGCTCACGGTACCCTCCATTTCAGCGAACATCCTCGAGCAAGGGTTGTCAAGGTTGATACATCCAAAGCTGAAGCTTTAGCTGGAGTCATCAAGATTTTGACGGCAAAGGATATCCCCGGCAGCAAAAAAGTTGGAATGATCGTCAAAGATTGTGACATGTACATCTCCGAAGGGGAGATTACCCGTTGTATTGGTGATGTCATCGCTTGTGTCATCGCCGAATCAAAACCAATTTCTGTGGCAGCGGCTAAGCTGATTGAGGTTGAATATGAGGTTCTTGAACCTCTGACCGATCCTATTGAAGCCTTGACTAGTGATATCCATATTCACGAGGGGGGAAACCTGCTCAAGGAGACGGTTATCTGCTACGGCGAAGATATGCAAGATGGCGTCGGTATTGAGGACATTCTGAACCGTTCTGCTCATGTTGTCAGAGATACTTTTCAAACCCAATTAATTGAGCATGCCTATCTTGAGCTGGAAAACAGCATTGCCTGTTATGAAAATGACAAACTGACTATTTATACTCAGGGGCAGGGAATTTACGAAGACCGTCACCAGATTGCCGATATGCTTGGATTGGATATCAAGGGCGTTAATGTCAAGCTGGTTCCGGCTGGTGGAGCCTTTGGCGGAAAAGAGGATCTGACCTGTCAGGGACATGCCGCTCTGGGGGCATATCTGTTGAAACGACCGGTCAAGGTGAAGCTAGATCGTAGTGGCTCGTTGCGGATGTCAACCAAGCGTCATCCCATGACTATGGAGTATGTCCTGGGGTGCGATGGAAATGGCAAGTTTACCGGACTGTATGCGCGCATTGTTGGTGATACCGGGGCGTATGCGTCGGTTGGGGGTCCCATCATGGAACGGGCAGCAACCCATGCCGGTGGCGCATACTACATCCCCAATATTGATGTGAAGTCGACAGCTGTTTATACCAACAATCTTACCGCAGGTGCGATGCGCGGTTTTGGTGTCAATCAGGTGACGTTTGCGATTGAGGGGCTGATTGATGAACTTTGTGAAAAAGCGGGGTTTGATCGTTGGCAGATCCGCTATGACAATGCTCTTGATCAAGGGTTGAGGACCACCAGTGGGCATAAACTGAGAAAAAAAGTTGGTCTGAAAGAGACCCTGGATCTGGTTAAGGATGAATACAATAGCGGCAAAGTTGTCGGTCTTGCCTGTGGTATCAAAAACTGTGGTATCGGCAACGGAGTTCCCGAACTGAGTCAGGTCAAGCTGGAAGTGACGCAAGAGGGATCAATCAACCTCTATCATGGTTGGAGTGAGATGGGGCAGGGGGTTGATACCGTAGTGCAGCAGATGTTGTGCGAGAGTCTGGGGCTGGATGATACATCGTGTATTAACGTGATCGTCATGACCGACAGCGAAACCCATGGGGGCAGCACCACCGCCAGCCGTGGAACCTTTTTGGCTGGGAAAGCGGTTCTGGAAGCGGCCAAAGGTTTGCAGAAAGATCTGCAGAGCAAAACTTTAAAAGAGTTGGCTGGAACGGTATACGATGGTTCTTATTTGTGTGACTGGACAACTCCCCCCGACTTTGATGGCGAGGTGATCAGCCATTTTGCCTACAGTTTTGCCACCCAGCTGGTTGTTCTTGCTGATGATGGCAAAGTGGAGAAGGTGAGAGCCGTGCACGACAGTGGCATTGTGGTGAATCGGAAAATGTTTGAAGGGCAGATCGAAGGGGGTGTGATTATGGGGATGGGCTATGCTATGACCGAAAACGTCCCTCTCGAGAAGGGGCGGATAACCGACTACAGGTTCAGAAAACTTGGCTTGTTGCGTTCAACCGATGTCCCTGAAATAGAGGTGGTGACGGTTGAAATCTACGATGAAGATGCCCCCTATGGTGCTAAAGGGGTCGGTGAGATCTGTTGTATCCCTACTGCTGCTGCCGTTGCAGGTGCTTATCGCAGCTTTGATGGTGACAAACGGACATCACTGCCGCTGAAACCGCTGAAGCAAAAATAACAAGGAAGATCATTATGTCTCTTTATCTGAAAAATGCAAAATATCTCGATTGGCAGACCTTTGAAATAACCGCCGGCCACCTGCTGGTGGAAGAGGGCAATTCCGGCAAAGTCACTAGTGTGAACCAGATTCCAGAGCAAAGTGAGCTGGCGGCAGAGGATCGGGTTATCGACTGCCAGAATCGTCTGGTGACAAAATCTTTCGGCTGTGGTCATCACCATATTTATTCTACCCTTGCCAGAGGAATGCCGGCACCGAAAAAAATCCCGACCAACTTCCAAGAGATTCTCACCTATATCTGGTGGACCGTCGATAAATGTCTCGATCTGGAGATGGTCGAAGCGAGTGCTCTCGCTTCAGCACTGTACTGTGCCAAAAATGGTGTCACCTTTGTGATTGACCACCATGCGTCTCCCTATGCCATCGAAGGTTCCTTGGCAACTATCGCCAAAGCTTTTGATAAGGTCGGGCTGTCGCATCTGCTCTGTTATGAGCTGTCGGATCGGGATGGCCAAGCAATCGCAGATGCCGGTTTGGCTGAGCATGAAAGTTATTTATCCGGGGGTGGTCAGGGACACGTTGGATTACACGCATCATTCACCGTCGGGGATGAGCTGCTGACCCGTGCTGTCGAGCTGGCGACCAAGTATAATACCGGCTTGCATGTTCATGTCGCCGAAGACAAATCTGATCAGGATGCCTGCCTGAAAGATTACGGCAAGCGGGTTGTGCAACGTTATGCTGACGCCGGAGCTCTGGCATTGCCACAAACAATGTTGGTTCACTGTATCCATCTGGATGAGAGTGAAAAAGAGCTGATCAGAACCCATGGTTCATGGGTGACTGAAAACATTGAAAGTAACCAGAACAATAATGTCGGGCAAGCCAACTATGGTCAGATAACCGACAAGGTGATGCTTGGAACCGACGGCATGCATAGTGACATGTTGCGCAGTGCCAAGGCGGCTTTCTTGAGTGGACAGCCGTTAGAGGGTGTCGGTATGGATACCATCTATGACCGTTTCAGAAATGTCCATCGCTATATTCAGCAAAACGGGTTTAAGGGGGATGGTGATAATAATCTGGTTATTCTCGATTATGATGCCCCGACCGAAGTGACCAGCGCTAATTTTATCGGTCATTTCATCTATGGTCTCGATTCGCGACACGTCAATACCGTTATCGCCAATGGCCGGGTGATTGTTGAAAATGGTTTGGTGACCAATGTCGATGAAGAAGAGATTTTGGCCCATGCCAGTGAGATGGGCAACAAGCTGTGGAAAAAGATGGGGGAATCTTAGGGAAGAGCTCCTGACATGAAAAAAGTGATCAAAAATGGTGTCGTTGTCACTGCAGAAGAGTCTTTTACCGCTGACCTTTTGGTCGACAATGACAAGATTGCCAAAATTGCCCCACAGATTGAGGTTGATGGATCAACAGAAGTGATCGATGCTGCCGGCTGTTATGTTCTCCCTGGTGGCGTCGATGTTCATACCCACCTCAATCTTGCGTTAGGTTCTCGTCATGTCAGTGATGGATTTTATCACGGTATGCGGGCAGCCGCTTTTGGTGGGACAACCACAATTGTTGATCATCCTGAAGCCGGTCCGGCCGGTTGCTCACTTTTTCATCAACCCAGATTTTATCAGCAGCAGATTGAAAAAGAAGCGGTCATTGACTATGGCATCCATGGCGTTTTTCAGCGGGTCGATGCCGATATCCTGCGGCAAATTCCAGAACTTATCGAGAGTGGCATTCCTAGTATCAAAGCCTATCTAACTTATGACGGCATGCTTGAGGATGGTGAGGTTGAACAGGTCTTGCAGGCCATGGAGCCGGCTCATGGTTTGACCGCTTTTCATGCTGAAGATGACGAAACGATTAAACGTCTGCGCGTAAAATATGGTCAAGAAGGGAAGCTGAGCGCAATTTATCATGCGAAAAGTCGCCCCGACACTGCGGAAGCAGAAGCGATTCGACGAATTCTGGAGATTGCCGAGCGCAGCGGAAATATCCCGGTTTATATTGTCCACCTGTCAACGGCAAAAGGGCTGGAAGAGATCAAAAAAGCCCGGCAGAAAGGGCAGCAAGTTTTTGCCGAAACCTGTCCGCAGTATCTTCTCCTCAACCAGTCCTGTTATCAGCAGGAGGGGGACGAAGGGCTGAAATATATCATGGCTCCCCCGTTAAGGACGGCTGCCGATCAGGAAACTCTGTGGCAAGGGGTTATAGATGGTTCAATCGATGTGATTGCGACGGATCATTGCTCCTTCTCATTTGCCGATAAAGTGAAATATGGCAAGGATGATTTCAGACAATGCCCCGGCGGTTGCCCCGGCGTTGAAACACGGTTGCCGGTGATCTTTTCCGCAGCAGTCGATAAGGGACGTATCACTATTAATCAGTTTGTTGATCTGGTTGCGACGAATCCGGCAAAGATAATGGGACTCTATCCCCGCAAAGGGGCATTGCGGGTTGGTGCTGATGCCGATCTGATTCTGTGGAACCAGAATATCGAAAAAACCATCTCAGTGGAGACCTTACACCAGAAATGTGACTACACCCCCTTTGCGGGAATGGTCACCAAAGGGTGGCCGATTCTGACCATGGTTCGTGGCCAGGTTGTGGTGAAAAATGGAATTTTTATCGGGAAAAAGGGTTCCGGACAGTTTATTGCACGAAAACTTTAATAAAGATTTGCAAAATTAAATATTTGGAGGTTGATGTATGAGTAGTGACAGATTTGTATGCAGTTCATTGAAGACCCTGTTTGAGTGGCTTGAGCTGTTTGATAAAAGTGGTGAACTGTTTGGTATCAATAAAGAGCTGTTCTTTGAGCCGAAGAAAACCAATTCATTCCGCATGACCCGCTACAATCAGCTTCTGGAGACACCTCTCGGTGTTGCTGCCGGACCGCATACCCAGTTAGCACAAAACATTATTGCCTCATGGTTGACCGGTGCCCGTTACATGGAGTTGAAGACTGTGCAGATCCTTGATGAACTTGAGGTGACCAAGCCATGTATCGATATGTCGGATGAGGGGTATAACTGTGAGTGGTCTCAGGAACTGAAACTCGACCAGTCTTTTGCTGAGTATCTCAACGCCTGGATCATGCTCCATGTTCTCAAGGATAAGTTTGGCTGGGACACAACCGAGCGTGGTTATATTTTCAACCTCAGTGTGGGGTATAATCTCGAAGGAATCCTCAGTCCGACAGTGCAACGCTTTCTTGACCGGATGGCCGATTGCAGTGCCGAGTTAGAGCCGAAAATTGCAGAGATTGCCGCTTTTTACCCCCGCATTCGTGATCTGCAGATTCCCACCCAGATCAGCCGTAATGTCACGATCTCAACCATGCACGGTTGCCCCCCTGATGAAGTAGAGAAGATCGGCCGCTACTTTATCGAAGAACGCAAGATGGATACGACTATCAAGTTCAATCCAACCATGCTTGGTGCTGAAAAGCTGCGTGAAATCCTCAATGAAAAACTTGGTTTTACGACGGTGGTCCCCGATCTCGCTTTTGACCACGATCTCAAATATGCTGCTGCAGTTGAAATTATCCGTTCCTTGACCAAAACTGCTGCTGCGGTTGGTGTGGCTTTCAATCTGAAATTAACCAACACTTTAGAGACGACAAATATTAATCAGAAGTTGCCGAAGAACGAAGAGATGGTCTATATGAGTGGCCGGGCCCTCCATCCGATCAGTATCAATGTTGCCGCCAAGCTGCAGCAGGAATTCGCTGGAACCCTCGACATCTCTTTCTCTGCCGGTGCCGACTGTTTCAATATTGTCGATATTCTCAAGTGTGGTCTGAAACCGGTGACCATTTGTTCTGATGTTCTCAAGCCCGGTGGTTATGGGCGGATCAGCCAGTATTTACCCCTGATTGAGCAGGCACTAAAGGCTGTCGGTGCCGATTCCCTGGATGACTTTGTCATAAAAACTTCGGGACAAAAAGATCTGGCTGCTGCCAGACTTGCAAATCTGACCGCTTATGCTGCTGAAGTCGTCGATTCTGAGTCCTACAAAAAAATTCAGTATCCCTACGAATCGATCAAGACCGCCCGCAAACTTGAGTTCTTTGATTGTGCTGAAGCTCCCTGTATGAGCGAATGCCCGGCTGGGCAGGAAATCCCCCGTTACCTTGATTATGTCGCCCAGGGTGATCTGGAAAAAGCTTATCAGACGATTCTGGCAACCAACCCCTTCCCCAATGTTCAGGGGAAAGTGTGTGACCACGCCTGTCAGACAAAGTGTACCCGGATCAACTATGAACGCCCGCTGATGATCCGTGAAATCAAGCGTTATGTTGCCGATAAGTTTGACCGTAGCCTGCCGAAACCGCAGCAGCAAAACGGTATCAAAGTGGCAATTATCGGTGCCGGACCAACTGGTTTGTCGTGTGCTCACTACCTGGCAATGGAAGGTTTTGCGGTTGAAATGTTCGAGGCTAAGGGGTTCCTCGGTGGGATGGCTGCTGATGGTATTCCGGTTTTCCGCCTTGATGACGGCAGTCTCTATAAAGACATCAATGCCATTATTTCTCTCGGGGTTAAGGTGCACCTGGATCAGCAGATGAGTACCGAGAAGTTTCAGGAGATCCGGCAGGCTAACGACTATGTTTACATCGCTATTGGTGCTCAGGAAAGTTTACCGCTTGATATCCCCGGTATTGATGCCGAGGGGGTTTTTGATCAGTTGACCTATTTAAGCCGGGTTCGGCGTAATCAGGATATCCCGAAGAGCAAAAAAATCATTGTTATCGGTGCTGGAAACTCGGCGATGGATGCCGCCAGAACCGCAAAGCGGGTCGTTGGTAAAGCGGGAGAGGTAACAATTGTTTACCGTCGTACCCGGCGGGAAATGCCCTGTGACCCGGAAGAGGTGAGAGGTGCACTGGAAGAGGGGATTAAGCTGGTTGAGCTCTCCTCACCAGAATCTGTCTTTGTTAAAGATGATAAAGTTGCCGGGCTGACGGTCAGCAAAATGAAACTGGGTGCTCCCGATGAGAGTGGTCGTGCCCGACCGGTCAAGATTGAAAACTCTGAAAGTGTTATTGAGACCGATTTGATTATTCCTGCTATCGGTCAACAGGTGGTGCTCGATTTCTACCCGGAAGACAAACTGGATGTCAACAGAACCACCTACGAAACAAATCTGGAGAATGTTTTTGCCGGTGGTGACGCCATGCGCGGAGCATCGAGCCTGATCCATGCGATTGCCGATGGTCAGAATGTCGCTTTGCAGATTGTGCAGAAAGCCAAGCAGGAGCGGCACGGTTTGGCTTCACCTCCTGATGATCGTCAACCTGACCTTAGTCTCTTACAGTTCAAACAGGCGAGACGTGGATTTGGTCCAGATTTACCGGAAGTAGCCGCCGAGAGTCGGATCAATTTTGATCTGTTTATGACTTCACTCACCGATGCTGCCGCTGCTGAAGAGGCATCACGTTGTCTGCAGTGTGATCTGGTGTGTAATATCTGTACCACGGTCTGCCCGAACCGCAGCAATATGTACTATCCGTTGGCAGAAGCGGTCACTATCCCTCGGGAGACGGCAATGCAGAGCAATGGCTCTGTTGAGATTGTGCGCAATGGCAGGGTCACCATCAGCCAGCCGTATCAGATTATCAATATTGGTGACTATTGTAATGAGTGTGGTAACTGTACCTTGTTCTGTCCTACAGCTGGTGATCCGTACAAGGACAAGCCGAAGTTCCATATAACAGAAGAGAGTTTTGCCAATGCTGATTTCGGCTTTATTTACAGCGGTGACCAGCAGATGAAGATCAAGGTCAAGGGGGGGACCTGGATCTCAGTTTTGACCGAGAGCACCGCTGGGTTCCTCTACGAGGACGATCAGGCTACTGTGGCTCTCGACGGCCAAACGTTACAGGCGGAAAAGGTTTCGTTCAAAGATAAAGAGGTTACAAGTCTAGACCTGGGCACCATTGCACAGTATATTATGTTATACAAAAATGTCAGGCCGTACCTGCCTGTTGCTGACCAATACTGTGCAGGTCAAGGCCAGGTTCCAGCCCCAAATCCCGTTCCAGCTGGCTGATATGACTCCCAATCGGGTCAGCCTCATCGCCATATTGTCTGTGTATCTTGTGAAAGATGTTTCTATGACCCAATGCAATGGATATGATCTCGCTGAAACGGTCTTCAGCGGCATGGATAATCATATTACGCAAGGCACGCCCCAAGCGACTGTCCGGCTCTTGAGCGGCACGTTTCAACACCCGTTCTTCGGCCTCCTTGCGGATTTCTGTCGCCTGTAGTTCATCAAGCAGGGAAGAATTTGGCACAATGTTGGCTTCCA
>JAKIUD010000066.1 GCA_021647765.1 Desulfuromusa sp.
GAACAGGGGGCATTGCTGAGAGAATTTGAGAAAATTGCGATCCGCAAAAAAATACACTTATCAGCAGGAATAATGAAATAAACTGAAAAAACTGTCAGAACCTGAGCCACTATATGAAATATCCAGATGCAGAAGCAAAAAAAAGGGGTCACAAAGTGACCCCAGTGACGAGGGAGTCGTCGGGAATTCATATCATAAGTACAGAAAGCTGTACATCTGCCGGGCGGAGAACCGGCTTGCATTACATAGAAAAAATGTTATTGACCTTCCTGTGGAGTAAACAATCAATACTCTTCAGGACAAGCAAGATTTACCCTCAATCCACTCTACGGCGGAGGAAAGTTGGAATATCAAATTGTTCGTCATCAACAAATAAATCACGAGCCTGATTAGACAGATCGCGCGTCCTGCGGCTGCTTGAAGACATCGGTTGCTGATTGCGGATATGGGTCGGAATATCCAGATCAACCTTGGCACTCACCTGTGCCAGCGTTTGTGAACGTTGATCAACAATATCTGCAATATTGCGTTTTTCTTCAAAAACTTCCCCAAATCCGGTAGCGATTGCCGTAATTTTGATTTTATCACCAAGGGATTCATCAATCACCAGACCGACAATAATATTGGCATCTTCATGGACTTTTTCGTGAATAATGGTTGAAGCTTCTTCAAATTCTTCCATAGTCATGCTCGAAGATCCTGAAATATTGACCAGAACCCCCATTGCACCGGAGATATCAACTTCTTCGAGCAGCGGACTGCTGATTGCGTTGTGTGCCGCCTCAGCAGCGCGCCGTTCACCTTCAGCAATGCCGATTCCCATCATCGCCATACCGTGATTGCTCATCACCGTACGCACATCGGCAAAGTCGACATTGATTAAACCTTCGGTTGTGATGAGATCAGAGATCCCCTGAACCGCTTGGCGTAAAACATCATCAGCCGGCTTAAATGCGTCCAGAATACTCATATGCTTACCAGCAAGGCCGAGCAATCGATCATTGGGGACAACGACGAGAGAATCAACGACTTCGCGCAGTTCGGCAATACCAGCTTCTGCCCGCTTCATCCGCTGACGACCCTCACGGGTAAACGGCTTGGTTACAACACCGACAGTGAGTGCACCGGCCTCTTTTGCCGCCGCCGCAATAATTGGCGCGGCGCCGGTTCCAGTACCACCGCCCATACCGGCGGCAACAAAAATCATATCGGCACCTTCAAACATTTCAACCAGACGTTGTTTATCTTCTTCTGCCGCCTGCCGGCCGATTTCCGGGTTTGCACCAGCTCCCAACCCTTTGGTCAGATGGCCACCAAGTTGAACCTTCATCCCAGCTTCACTGCGCCGCAATGCTTGAGCATCGGTATTTGCAGCGAGAAATTCGACCCCTTCAACATTGCTACGGATCATCGTATTGACCGCATTTCCACCCCCGCCGCCAACACCGATCACCTTAATTTTAGCGGTTTGATCCAATGCTGCTTCAAACTGAAACATGACTCCCTCTTGATTAGGCATAACGCCCTCCCTGTTGCTGCGTTTTCAGCTTCTCCGCGAAGCTGAAAACTAGTTATATTTAAGTGAATGCAACCTACCAACATCTTAATTAACTTACAAGTATTTTATGAGTAATTATCATATAATTATGCTGCTTTTACCGTTATTCATTGATGATTAAGAAAAAGCTTCCTTCTACAAGACCTGGTGTTTTTTCTCGCCACAATGGATACATATGGTATGTTGAGATTTTGAAAAAATTCCTTGGAAGGATTTTTCAATTTCAGCAAATACCAATCAGAAAAACTCACCAAACCACTCTTTCATCCGCCGTGTAACACGCTCAAATACGTTCTTTTCTCCTATCTTGAAGTTCTGCACTTTCGTGTTCATGCTGCCATATTTGACCAAGCCAACTCCGGTCGCATAAATGGGCGAGTTCACAACATCGGTCAGACCACCAATATTCAAAGGATTACCGCGTCGTACCGGAAGATTAAAAATCTGCTCTGCCAATTCTGGCATCCCGGGCAAAATTGCACTACCACCAGTAATCACGATTCCCGACGCGATTAAATCTCCATAACCACTCTTGGTAATTTCCCGATTGACCAGTGAAAAAATTTCTTCGACCCGTGGTTCCAGAATTTCTGCCAATAATTGTCGTGATAGAATCCGTGCTTCACGACCACCAACAGATGGAACCTCGATGGTTTCATCTTTACCGACCATAGAAGTTAAACAGCAACCGTATGCCTGTTTGATCTTCTCCGCTTCTGCCATGGGGGTTCGTAAGCCTACAGCAATATCGTTAGTTAAATGATCACCGCCGATCGACAGAACCGAGGTGTGTTTAATTGCCCCTTCCGAAAAAATCGCGATGTCAGCTGTTCCACCCCCAATATCGACCAACGCAACACCCAAATCTTTTTCATCCGATGACAGAACCGCTTCACTGCTGGCGAGTTGCTCCAGGACAATATCCGCAACGTCAGCTCCCGCCCGATTACAACTCTTGATAATATTCTGGGCACTGGCAACCGCTCCAGTAACGATATGAACTTTTGCCTCCAGACGCACGCCACTCATTCCCAGCGGTTCACGGATGCCGTCCTGATCATCAATGATAAATTCTTGGGGTAAAATATGCATAACCTCACGATCCATTGGAATCGCTATCGCCTTGGCCGCATCGATCACTCGCTGCAAGTCTTCACTGGTGACCTCGCGGTTTTTGATTGCAATCACCCCCTGTGAATTCAACCCTTTGATATGACCACCGGCAATTCCGGCAAAAACTGATTTAATTTCGCAACCGGCCATCAATTCGGCTTCACGGATGGCCTTTTGTATTGCCGCAACAGTGCTTTCGATATTGATGACAACACCCTTGCGCAGTCCTTTTGAAGGGCTCGTCCCAATACCGACAACCTCCAAACCCTCCTCGGTCATATTACCAACAATACAGCAGATTTTTGTGGTACCGATATCGAGTCCAACAATTAAATTTTCTGATCTTTTACTCATGACACCCCCTTGGTATCAGCCTTTGGCCAGTTGTTTAAGTCTTTCAATTCGCACAATTACTTTTTCGTCAACATTCAGATCAATATAATCGAGCATCTGCAATTTTGGTTGCAGCTGGGTATAAATTCGTTCCAATCGATCCAGCTTCCGGCTATAATCAGCATAGCCCAGCTTCACCTTGACCCCACCTTCCAGAGTATAAAGTGACAACCCCACCCGTGGTTCAAAATGGACTTCAGATACTTGGTCAAGGCTGAATAATTTGCGTTGTTTTAAGTCTGCTAACAGCCCGACAATCTGCCGCAGTTGCTGTGCATACTCGGCATCGTGTCTCTGTGCTTTAGTGTAATCAAACCCGGTAATAACTGGATAATCCAGACGGTCTGCAGCATCGAGCACCTTAAAAATTTGTCCCTGACTATCCAGATAATAGAGATAACCCAAATTGATAATCGCAACGGGTTGCCGCTCTTCCAGATTAATCAGCAACTGACTGGGGAATATTCGCTGTACGTGCGCACTTTGCACCCAAGGATTCTCTTCAATTTTGCGCCCGATCAAACCAAGATCCAGATTGAACGTGTTGACTCCCGTTTGGATATCAGAAAGAGCCACCACCTGATTCTTGTTGAGGCGATGATTCCCTTGTACAGCAACCTGTTCAACTCGAAACAGATCAGAGGCCAACAACAGTTGCGTAACAAAAAAACCTCCAACAACAATCAAAACCGCACTGAAAACAGTCACTCCAATACGCAGTATTCGATGCAGTGACTTGCGCCAATTTATCGGCTTCTTCTTCTGTTTAAGCCGGTTCTGACGCATCTTTTTGGTAGTTTTCCGATTTTTTTTCAGATCACGCATGTTGCTCTCTTATTTATCCAAATCGGCATCAAGTAATATTTGCTCAACCAGTTGTGGGAAATCAATCCCGGCAGCCTGAGCTGCTTTCGGCAGAAGGCTGGTTTCTGTCATACCCGGGATGGTGTTAATTTCAATGCAATAAAATTCTCGCTTACGGAACATGAAATCAACCCGGGCGGCACCTCGACAGCCAAGAATACGGCAAGCTTTAACTGCCGCTTGTTGCACCAGCTGATAGATGTCTGCATCGATTGGAGCCGGCAACAGATATTCTGTATCACCAGAATCATATTTTGCTTGATAATCATAAAATCCACTTTTCGGAACAATTTTAATGACCGGTAATGCCTTACCGTTTAATACCGAAACAGTTAACTCGGAACCGTCAATAAAATCTTCAAGCAGAACTGTTCCATCGAGGGTGGCAGCCAGATCCACACCTGAGCGTAAATCTTGGCTATTTTTCGCAATGGTGATACCAATGGTTGACCCTTCACGTGAGGGCTTAACCACCAGGGGTAAATGGTGACAACGCTTAAGCAGATCAGCCACTGAGTCACCGGGTCGCATAAAATCAAATCCGGGTGTTGATAATTCATGGTAGCACAGCAACTGCTTGGTCACGACCTTATCGATCGCCACGCTGGAGGCCAGCACGCCGCTACCGGTGTAGGGAATCTGCATCATCTCCAGTAACCCCTGGACGCGACCGTCCTCGCCAAAACGACCATGGAGAGCAATAAAAGCAACCTCGATAGCCGCTTTTTCCAATTGTTGCGGCAGATCATAGTGAACATCTATTCCAACTGCATCGTAACCAAGTTGTTGTAAAGCTCGCAGAGAAGCAGTTCCGGTTTTCAAAGATATTTCTCGTTCTGCTGACATTCCCCCCAGCAAAACTCCAATTTTCTTTGTAGACAGCTCTTTTTGCGAGAAAGAAATCATCCCTGAATAGCTTTCTTTTGCAGTTTTTCTGCTAACAAATGACAAACTTGATTGACATTACCTGCCCCCAGCGTCACCACCATATCGCCCGGCTCAACAATTTCAGCAACATAATCACTCACCTCTTCCAAGCTGGCCCGGTAAGTCACTGCTTTATGACCATGCTCAACAATTCCCTGAGCCAATGCCTCACCAGTTGCCCCTTCTAGCGGTTCTTCTCCCGCAGCATAAACATCCGTCACAACCAATTGATCCGCCTGATAAAACGCGGTTAAAAAATCCTCGAATAATGCTGCCGTTCGCGTGTAGCGATGGGGTTGAAAAACTGCAATAACCCGTTTATTCCAACCACTTTTTGCTGCTCCAAGTGTGGCTTTGATCTCAGCTGGATGGTGACCATAATCATCAACAATCATGATATTGTCGATTTCGTCCCGCAATTCAAACCGGCGTTGCAGGCCACCAAAATTTCGGAACCCGCCAATGATTGTCTGGAATGGAATCTCTAACTCATGGGCAACAGCAATCACTGACAGAGCATTCAATACATTGTGTCGACCGGGCATCCGGAAAGAGATTCTCCCCATTTCCTCACCCTGGTAAAAAGCACTGAAGCTGGTTCGCCCCTGACGATGTTGAATGTCCTCAGCATAAAAATCGGCCTGACTGGTAAAACCGTAGGTAATATAGCGTTTTTTAACCTGTGGAAGAATATCCTGAATATTCGAATCTTCCAGACAGAGAACAGCACGCCCATAAAAAGGAACCTTGTTAATGAAATCGATAAAAATCTGCTTGATTTCCTCAATTCCCGAATAAAAATCAAGGTGGTCCGCATCGATATTGGTCACGACAGCAATGGTAGGCGCCAAATGCATAAAAGAGCCGTCCGACTCATCCGCTTCGGCAACCAAAAATTTACCCCGACCCAACTTGGCATTAGAGCCAAAGGCATCTAACTTTCCACCAATAACCGCCGTGGGATCGATCCCGGCATGTTGCAATACTACCGACATCATACTTGTTGTGGTGGTTTTTCCATGCGTCCCGGCAATGGCGATGCCATATTTCATCCGCATCAGTTCTGCCAGCATCTCCGCCCGAGGAATCACCGCAATATGTTGACGTAATGCTTCAATAACCTCGGGATTATCCCCTTTTACTGCGGTTGAGGTCACAACCACATCAACTTCTATAATATTTTCAGCGTGATGGCCGATGACAATTTCGCCACCAAGCTCAGCCAGTCTACGGGTAGTATCCGACTCGCGCAGATCTGAGCCAGAAACCCGGTAATCAAGGTTCAGCAACAACTCGGCAATTCCACTCATGCCGATTCCGCCGATTCCGACAAAGTGGATTTTTTTGATCCGTCCGTACATTTTATATTCCCTCCACCAACGGTATCCCGAGCAAACGGCGACACTCGTTCAATATCCGTTCAGCAGCACCTGGAAAATTAAGTTGTCGTCCTTGTTCAGCCATCCGTTGCAATGTTTGCCGATCTGCCAATAAATTTTTCACCAATAGTGCCAGTGATTCGGGAACCAATTCGTTTTGTGGCAATAATATTGCCGCACCAACAGCTTCCAGCGCCTTTGCATTAGCTGTCTGGTGATCTCCCGCAGCAGATGGGAACGGAATCAATATCGCTGCTCGACCACAGGCTGCCAATTCTGCCAGAGTCGTCGCTCCGGCACGGCATATAACTAAACTCGCCTGACGATAAGCATTGGCCATATCATCAATGAAAGGAACCACTTGCTCAGGATCAAACCCTGCGTCACGATAACCCTGCTGTACTTCCAGGAAATCTTCTTCGCCACTTTGGTGGAGAATTTCTGGTCGACGTTCCCACCCTTTCAAAAATGGGAGCATTTCAATCACCGCATGATTAATCGCCCTGGCTCCTCGACTGCCACCAAAAATCAATAACTTCCCGTGCTGTGGTATTTTTTCTGCAACTGATTCCAGACCATGTCTTAATGGATTGCCGGTAACGACGGTTTTACTCCGCTTGAACCCACTGCCAGTTTCTGGAAATGAGAGACAGATTAATTTTGCCCACCTCCCGAGCAGTCTATTGCTTAAACCGGGAATCGCATTCTGTTCATGGATCAGGTAGGGAACACCAGTCATTTTGGCTATTAGCAAGACCGGAACCGAGGCATACCCGCCCACGCCAATAACTAAATCGGGTTTAAAATTACGCAATATTATCTTTGCCTGGATAAGACTCTTAATTAGTTTTGGCACTAATTCAACCCTGCCACGCCATCCACGACCCACAACTCCAACCATATCCACCGTTGCCAAAGGGAGTCCCAATTTAGGGAGGAGGCGCTGCTCTAATCCTCGTCTGGTCCCAACAAATAGTACCGCTGCCGTTTCCTCTTGCTTAAGCAGACGTTGAGCTAATGCGACTGCCGGGAAAAGATGTCCTCCGGTTCCGCCACCGGCGAGCATCAGCCTCATTTTGTCGACCTCTGAGAAGCTGAGATATTCAATAAGATTCCGACAGCAATCAGACTCACAACCAGACTGGTACCGCCATAAGAGATAAAAGGTAAAGCCAACCCCTTGGTCGGCAACAACCCCATACAGACTGCCAGATTCACAAATGCTTCCAGTCCCAGCAAGATACTCAAACCAAAGGCCAGATTTCGCCCAAAGGGATCCTGACAATGTAACGCAATGCGGATACCAGAAAGAACCAGCAACAGAAACAGAGCCGCAATGATCAGGGTTCCCACTAAACCAAGTTCTTCACCAATAACCGAAAAAATAAAATCGGTATGAGCCTCTGGTAAATAGAATAATTTCTGTTCACCTATCCCCAACCCTTGCCCCAGCACGCCACCTTTACCAAAAGCAACTAAACTTTGAATAATCTGGAATCCGGTATCAAAAGGGTCGTCCCAGGGATCAAGAAAAGCCATGATCCGGCGGCGGCGATAATCGACCTGCATAACGAGAAAATAAACTATTGGTAGTGACATCAAAAGTGTCGGCAGAATATAGCGCCAACGGACTCCAGCAACAATCAACATCGACAGAGCAACCCCGGAAATAATCATGGCACTACCTAGATCTGGCTGTTTCAGCAACATCCCGAGTAACAAACCAAGGACGATCATATAAGGAAAATAGCCCTTAAGAAAAGACCGGACTTTCTCCCTTTTGCGCGTCAGTGAATGAGCCAGATAAAGCACCAGTGTCAACTTGACCAGCTCTGCCGGTTGTACCGTCAGCCCGAGTAAATGCAACCAGCGCATCGCCCCACCAACCCGGACACCGAAACCGGGGACAAACAGCAATGCGAGCAGGGCGATACTACCAAGAAGAGCAATAACAGCCAATTTTCGCCAGTTCTTGTAATTAAAATAGGTTGTGACTGCCATCAATACAAATCCAACCAGAGTATAAAGGAGTTGTCTTTTTAAAAAATAAAAACCATCTTGAAACCGTTCTTCCGCCATAATGGCCGATGATGAATAGACCATCACTACGCCAATACAGGTCAAAGAAATGGTCAACAACAGGAGACTGGTGTCAACATCACGCCGGAATGTCATGAGGAACCCCTCTCTCCCGGAAGCTGTTGTACCAGGTGCTCAAACTCATCCCCTCGTTCCTGATAGTTGGTGAACATGTCAAAACTGGAGCAAGCTGGAGAGAGTAACACCGTCCCATCAGGGACAGTGATTTCATAGGCCTGTTGAACCGCCGATTCCAATCCCACTGTCAAGCGAATTTCACAACTTCCTGACAGTTCTGCAGCCATTTTCTGTGCAGCTTCGCCAATCAGAATCAGATGTGCAACCTTCTGCTCCAACAATGGTCGAAGGGGGGCATAATCGCCACCTTTATCTTTTCCACCAGCAATCAGAGTCACACCAGGAGACAAACCAGCAAGACTTTTCATCACGCTGCCTACATTGGTTCCCTTTGAATCGTTATACCAATTCACCCCATTGAGTTGCCGCACCAGCTGCATCCGATGTTCAAGCCCGGTAAATGAACAAACCGCTTTCCATGCCAGTTCAGCTGGACATCCCTGCAGCAGCGCAGGAATCATCGCAGCCATAGCATTTTCGATATTATGTTCGCCGGTTAGTTGTAACTCTGATAGGGGAAGATGGACATCGGCTCCAGCCCAATTCCAAATCAGCTTATCTCCCAATCTGACCATTCCTTCAACCAACCGACCCCGGGCAGAGAACCAGACTACCGTTGCAGCAAGATCAGTCGTCAGCCGGCAGATTTCCGAATCATCTGCATTCAAAACAACAAAATCGGTAGCTGCCGTCATATTATGGAATAGCCTCAATTTTGCCTGATAATAACTCTGTAGATCAGAGTATCGATCAAGATGATCGGGACTTAAATTGAGGAGTAAACCAATCGCCGGATGAAACTGATCAATGGTTTCCAATTGAAATGAAGATAACTCGACAACCACACCATCAAGCTCGGAAGAACATGCTTCAACCAGAGGTGTTCCTAAATTTCCTCCAACGAATATTTTTTTATTCCAAGCCTGCATAATTTTGCCGATCAGGCTGGTAACGGTTGATTTACCATTCGTACCGGTCACACCAATGATCGGTACATTGATTTCCCGAGCGGCTATCTCAATCTCTCCAAGCAGTGGAATCCCACAGGAAGCTGCCCGACGCAATGGTTCACAATCAAGGGAGACTCCGGGACTTACGGCAATCAGGTCAGCTTGCTCGAACAGATCCAGACTATGACCACCCAGATCGAACCGCACCGGTAACCCGGCAAGAGAATCAAGACCTGCGATCTTCTCCGCGTCGCGCAGATCGGACAAAGCAACCGTTGCGCCCTGCTCAACCAAATAGCGCACCAGAGCCTGGCCACTCAGACCAGCTCCAATAACCACAATGCGCTTGTTTTTAAAGTCAAACTTCATCGCAACTTCAATGTTGAAAGAGCAATTAGTGCCAGCACAATGCTGATAATCCAGAAACGGACGATAATTTTTGGCTCTGCCCACCCCTTTAATTCAAAATGATGATGAATCGGTGCCATCCGGAAAACCCGCCGCCCCCAGTAACGAAATGAGATCACTTGAACGATAACCGAAAGAGCTTCAATCACAAAAATTCCACCGACAATCACCAACACAAATTCATTTTTGGTGATGACAGCAATAGTTCCAAGGGCTCCACCAAGAGACAAACTGCCGACATCTCCCATAAAAACCTGGGCTGGATAACTGTTAAACCACAAAAAGCCGAGGCCAGCTCCCACCATTGCTCCACAGAGAATCGTCAGCTCCCCCGCTCCCTGGATACCAGTAATCTGCAAATAACTGGAAAGTTTAGCGTTTCCTACCAGATAAGCCAGCAAGAGAAAAGTAGCAGCAGCAATAATCATCGGACCGATTGCCAGGCCGTCAAGGCCATCAGTCAAATTCACCGCATTGCTGGCTCCAACCATCACCAGGACAGCAAAGGGAATATAGAAAACCCCTAAATCAGGATTGACATTCTTAAAAAACGGGAGGCTCAGATGCGTATCGAAATGGCCACTGAAGTAAAGTAATAGAGATGCAATCAGGGCGATCAAGATCTGCCAGAACATTTTCTGACGAGCTGATATTCCATCACTATTTTTTCGGACAACTTTTAAATAATCATCAATAAAACCGACAACACCATAACCTGTTGTAACCAACAACGTGACCCAAATATAGATATTTGTCAGATCAGTCCAGAGGAGTGTCGGGATGATAATCGCAAATAAAATCAACGCTCCACCCATGGTCGGGGTTCCCTCTTTGACAAAATGGGATTCGGGTCCAACCTTGCGGATCGTCTGACCAATCTGCATCCGCTGTAATGTTGCGATCATCCAGGGACCAAGAATAAATGAAATCAACAGTGCGGTAATGGTTGCATAGATAGTACGGAAAGTGATGTAGCGGAAAACATACAGCACTGAATATTCCGTATGGAGAGGATATAAGAGGTGATATAGCACCCGTTAGTTTCCTTTCTTCCCATTTGCAGGGGTATCAACCGTCGTTTTCAAAGCTTCTGCTACTTGCTCCAAATGGACGCCTCGCGACCCTTTCAAAAGAATTTTATCACCGACGTGTTGTTGCTCGTGTAGATATTCAATTGCAGCCGCCGCATCTGCAACTGCTATCATTTGAGCTGGCTTCATACCAGCAGCCTCTGCCCCTCGACAAAGATCAGCAGAAAACTGGCCAACTCCAATCAACAAATCGACAATTTTTGCAGCCTTGGTACCCAATTCTTCATGTAACCGTACAGAATTGACTCCCAATTCGAGCATATCACCCAATACGGCAACCCGCCGCCCCGATCCCGATAATGACAACAGTGCGTCAAGTGCCACACAGGCAGAAAGTGGATTGGAATTATAACTATCGTCAAGCAGTAGACCACCACAAGGGAGGGGAAAAAGATCCATCCGCCCCTGAATCGTAATAAATCGAGTCAATCCAACAACAATTTTTTCTGCCGGAACATGAATTTCCATTGCTGCTGCAGCGGCAGCCAAAGCATTGAATACATTGTGTCGACCAGGAAGGCTCAATTGAACTGGATAGCGTTGTCCTGCCAATATAAGGTCAAAACTAACCCCTTTATCTTTGTCCATAAGTGATTCAGCACGAACGTCAGCTTGTTCCGACAACCCATAAGTCAACTTCTTAACCCCATTAGCTACCGGCAATTGCGCAACTCTGTAATCATCAAGATTAATAATTGCAGTTCCCCCCTGCAATCCGGCAAAAAGCTCACCTTTTGCCCTGGAGACACCATCTAAACCCTGCAAGGTTTCTAAATGAGCCTCACCAATATTGGTGACAACACCAATTGTTGGCTGAGCAATTTCGGTCAAACGCTCTATTTCTCCAAGGGCACTGGTTCCCATTTCAAGAACTGCCCACTGATGTTTTTGTTCCAACCGAAATAAGGTTAACGGCAACCCAATCAGATTATTGAAGTTTCCAGCGGTTTTCAGCCCTGGAGCAACTTGCTCAAGAATTGTCGCCAGCATTTCTTTGGTGGTTGTTTTTCCAGCTGAGCCGGTAATCGCCACCAACGGCCCATTGAGCTGTAAACGGTAAGTGGCGGCGATATCTCCAAGCGCCCGCAGGGTATTAGAAACTCGCACAACCGGGACGCTCAAGCCAGAAGTGACCTCTTCACTCAAGCAAGCAGCGGCACCATTTTTTACTGCCTGACCAAGATAATCGTGCCCATCAAAGTATTCACCACGCAGGGGAACAAACAGCGTGCCAGGACTCAGGTTGCGACTATCAGTGGAGATTCCACTGAGTTGACAATTGACTTTTCTCCCGGAAAAATCACCGTCAACAATTCTGGCAATCCGTTCCAGATCAAACATTATTTTCAGCTCCAATTCCGCTGTTCAGAATATGTGAACCTTCAAGCTCGTTCAGCACGCGACTCAATTCCTCCCGGTCATCAAAGTGGATTTTTTTCGTCCCAAGAATCTGATAATCCTCATGTCCTTTTCCTGCAACCAGCAATAGATCTCCCTGCTGAGCAAGATGACCAGCAAACTCAATTGCGGCACGACGATCAGGGATGACCATAAATCCATCTTCAACTGAGCTTTGATCTTCACTCAGTTCCTTGCTCCCTGCAGCCAATGCACCACACCGAATCTGTTCCAGAATTTTGGATGGATCTTCAGTGCGGGGGTTATCTGAAGTGAAAATCGCCAAATTTGAATATTTAACCGCTACAGCAGCCATCACAGGACGCTTTCCCTGATCTCGATCTCCACCACAACCAACAACTGTCAAGAGTCGTTTCGAATCAAGCTTTGATAAGGTTTTCAGTGCTTGTTCCAAGGCATCTGAGGTATGAGAATAATCGACCAGGGCTAAAACTCCTCTGTTGTTTTCAACTTTCTCCACCCGCCCCGGCACCTGAGGGGCATTTGAAATTCCTTTGGCAATCACGTCATTGCCGATTCCAAACTGCTGTGCCGTGGTCACTGCTGCCAGCAGGTTACTGACGTTAAAATCACCAATCATCCCACTTTCAACAACAACATTACCTTGCTCACTGGAAAATATTCCATTGATCCGATCACGCCCAACCTCAATTTGCTGCGGATAGACATTGGCTCTCTTGTCCAACCCAAAAGAGACCCAGTTCTGATTCTCCTGCAACAATTCGGCACCGCAAGCATCCTCACGATTAATGACTGCAATCCCGGAACCTAACAAATCGGTAAACAGACGCCGTTTACTGGCAAAATAGCGCTCCAGCGTTTCGTGATAATCAAGGTGATCTTGAGTCAGATTGGTAAATACCGCAGCATCAAAACTGATTCCATCAACGCGATGTTGCGCTAACGCGTGAGAAGAAACCTCGAGAATCATAATATCTGCACCCTGTTGATGGAATTCAGCCATCATCCGCAGTAAATCTATTGATTCTGGTGTTGTACGTGAAGCTTCATAGCGTAATGATCCAAACCTATATTCGATAGTCCCGAATACTGCAGGAGAAAAACCAGCCTGAGCAAATATTGCCTCGAGTAGGTAGGTAATAGTGGTTTTCCCGTTGGTTCCGGTGACACCGATAACCGGAACCCCATCAGTTGGATTACCATAAAACTCAGCAGCCATAACAGCCATTGCCTGCCGCACATTAGCCACTTTGATGTAGCAGATATTTTCGATACAACTCTCTGGGATTTTCTCAGCAACAACAACAGTTGCCCCCGCCTGTAAAGCCAGAGGAAGATAATCAAAACCGTCAATCTTGACACCGGGCAGGGCAAAAAACAACATATTGGGCTGAACCTGGCGCGAATCATAAGCCAATCCCGAGACGACCACTTCAGCTGAACCAGCTATGACCAGTGGCTGAATGGTTGTCAGCAGTTTCTCCAGTTTCATGTGTTGTCCCTGTTGGTCAGACATCAGTTACACTCCAAACCGAATCCAGGCTTGCTTGCCATAACGGATAACTTTCCCCGGAGCTGGGTATTGTTTAACCACCTGACCACTTCCAGAAAGTTTTAAGTTCAGATTTTTCTTCTCCATGGCCTGCAATACCTGGCGATAACTCATTCCTGAAAAATCGGGCATTCTCAACCCGTCACTTGTCTCAGCATCTGGTAGCAACGCAGCCAAATCTGGCAAAGGTTCCGCAGCTAACTGTTCTTTTGTCAGGGCGGCAATAGTCCCTTTAGGAAGGATATTTAAATGGCTGAGGGTTTGACCGGCGATTCTGGCAAATACCGGTGCTGCAACCAAACCGCCATAGGCTTTTCCTTTTGGCTCATCAACCGTGACGGAAAGAACCAGTGCCGGGTTATCTGCCGGGACAAAACCGATAAAAGAGGACACCCGCTTATCTGGAGAATATCCCCCGGTCACTGTATCAACTTTTTGTGCTGTACCTGTCTTTCCGGCAACCCGATACCCCAACAATGCCGCCCGGGTTCCTGTGCCGCCCGGTTCTGTGACACCGATCATCATATCTCTAACCTGACGTGCTGTTTTTTCCGAAATTACTCGGCGCCGTACATGAGGGAGTCGTTTTTGTGTTTCCCGACCATCTGCATCGGTCACTCTTTCAACCAGATAGGGTTCCATCAGCAAACCACCATTTGCGATAACAGCCATGGCGGAAGCCATTTGGATCGGCGTAACACTCAACCCCTGGCCAAAAGAGATTGCTGCCAGATCAATCTCAAACCATTTTGACGCCGGGTGCAGTATCCCCGCCACTTCTCCGGGAAGATCAAGTCCGGTTTGTTCACCGAAACCAAAAGCACGAATATAAGAATAAAAGCGCTCTCGTTCCAATACTTTACCCAACTTGGCAGAACCAATATTACTACTGAACTTCAAAACTTCTTTCATGGTCAGTTGCTTAAATTTCTTGTGATCACGAATTATTTTCCCACCGACCGAATAGCGACCATTCTCACAGTAAATTTTTTGATCAGGACGAGCCAGCCCCTCTTCCAGAACTGCTGCCATGAGAAATGGCTTAAAAGTTGAACCTGGCTCATATATGTCACACACCGCCCGATTGCGCCGTTTCGCCGCTTTATAGCGTCCAGCCAGGTTCGGATTGTAATCAGGTTGGCTGGCCATTGCCAAAACTCGACCGCTGGCAGGTTCCAACATCACGACAGTACCACCAACAGCACCGGTTTCGTGGACGACTCGAGCCAGTTCTTTTTCAGCTATATATTGTAGCGACCGATCCAAGGTCAGATAAAGATTGTGTCCTGCCACCCCACCCTGAATCAGTTGATCTACAGAAGCCAGCCCTCGACCTCTGGCATCACGCAATGAAACCAATCGACCAGGTTCGCCCTGCAACTGCCGATCATATTCCAGCTCGATCCCCTCAAGTCCTTTGGGATCCAGACCGATGAAACCCAGCACGTGAGCTGCAGTGCCTGCTTGCGGATAGTAGCGCTTCCGTTCAGTTACGAACTGCAGTCCGTAAATCTTCAAGCCACGAATTTGTTTAACAACCTTAGGGTCAAGTTTCCGTTGCAACCAAACGAAACGTTTTTTTGCGGAAAGTAAGCGTAGCAGCTCTTTTTTTGAACTTTTAAGCAGTTTTTCCAGCTGCCCGGCAACTTGCTGAGGATTTTCAACTAGTGCCGGGTCGGCATAAAGTGATTCTGCCGCCAGACTGACCGCCAGAGGATCCCCTCTACTATCAAAAATACTTCCCCGTTGCGGAGCTAATTTAATAATACGTTGGCGTTGTTGATCAGCACGTTCCTGAAGCTCTGATGCTTGTACCACCTGGAGATAATAGGCGCGCCCGACAATTGACAAAAAAGCCAGGACAAAAAGAGCTCCAAAAAAGCGGATACGGATATGAATTCCACGTTCCGTTAAAGCCATGTTACTCCACCCTGATAATTTGACCGGGTGACGGGGCACGCAACCCGAGTACTTTTTTGGCCAGTTTTTCAATCCGCTCATCCCGAGCTAAAAATGCAGCTTCCAGCTTCAACTCGGTTATCTGTTGTTCTTGACTGCGGATATCACGCTCAAGACTGGAGATATTGTATTCTAAATTAATCGCATGAATCCGCGACCAGACAAACAATAATGACAACACGGAAACCAACATGATTGCCACACAAACCGAACTGAACCGGGGACGGTAAAATGAAAACCCAGTCATCTTGACTGTTGCTTGAGATACAGCTTCTGACATTTAGTCCCCTTTCATCCCAACAGATTATTTAACAACGTTCAACAACCCTCAAGATGGCGCTGCGTGATCTAACATTCCGGCCAACTTCATCATCACCGGCCTTTATGCCCCGACGTGTTAGGATTTTCACGTCGGGAGTGTTATTACATTGGCAAACTGGCAGACGGGGTGGACAGATACAGCCCTTAGCTTTTTCCCGGAACAAATGTTTAACAATCCGATCTTCCAGAGAATGAAAACTGATTACGACAAGTCGACCACCAGGTTTAAGTAACGAAATCCCAGCCTCAAGCCCTCGCTCCACTTGCCCTAGTTCATCATTGACGTAAATTCTCAATGCCTGAAATACCCGGGTCGCCGGATGAATTCGACTTGGCTGCCGCCCTCCCGGAACCACCTGCCGAACTAACTCTGCCAGTTCTCCAGTTTTTGTTAATGCTGATTCCTGACGCAGGGCAACAATTTTTCTAACAATTCTTCTGCTGTAACGCTCTTCACCATATTCAAAGAAGATCCGTACCAGTTCCGCCTCTTCTGTCTGGTTAACAACATCTGCAGCAGTGACACCCACCGTGGGATTCATCCGCATATCAAGAGGTGCGTCATAACGGAAGGAGAAGCCCCGCTCCGGGGTATCTAGTTGGTGGGAGGAGACCCCGAGATCAAGAAGCATGCCGTCAAGGCCGTCAAGACCGAGCTGCTGCAAAACCTGTCCTGCCTGATCAAAAGTCGCATGGTGCAAGCTGACCCTATCCCCATAAGAGGCTAGAATCTCAGTGGCTTTCTGGAGAGCGGCAGGATCTCGATCCAACCCAATCAAACGACTATCCATAGCGGCTTCAAGAATCAAACGTGAATGTCCGGCACCGCCAAGAGTGCCATCCAAATAAATTCCGCCAACGACTGGCTGCAACCAATGCAGAACTTCCTCCGGCATCACCGATAGATGCTCAAAAGGATCCTGTTGCATACCTAAAAGCCTAAATCCGCCTGACCTTGAGCATCTTCGTCTAACATCATCTCAGACTCAGCAGCAATCAGGGCATGAGCCTGTTGGCTCCAGATTTCAATTTTTTCAAACATGCCGATCACAACAACATCTTTATCCAGCCCGGCATGCTCACGTAAAGATTGGGGGATTTGAATCCGTCCCTGAGCATTAAAAGAACACTCTTTTGACGGGGCAATCCGATTCCGCAAATTTGCTTCACGCTGCGGCCCCGGCGGCATAGCAAGAACATTGGCGCAGATCTCTTCCCAGCGACTGGGAGGATAGGCAACCAGACCTTTTTTATAGCGGGTGACAACCAAGCCCTCGGACTGGTAAACTTGGCGCAGTTCATCCCTGAATGAGGCGGGGATACTGACCCGTCCCTTCAAATCGATACTGACATTGTATTCACCAGAAAATTCCATATTGACACCACTTGACACCATTTGACACTAGGATGATCAAAATATAGCGACACGATCAATAACTGTCAAGGAGAAAACCGGGTCTGGGACGATTACTTGATTAGAAAATATGTTGCTATGACAAGGACTTGGAGCAGCAGTAGAGGCACACAAAAAGAAGGTATTTCAGAACTATTTAATATTGTAAGTTTTTTTTAAAAAATAGGATAAAATTTAGTGATCAAAAATGGGATCAAAAACAAGAGTTGAAAAGGTTTTAAAACTGGGTATTATCTCAATTGTCAGCTCTAAAACAGCAGCAGACTGCAATGCTTCAGGAATTTGGTGAGGGGAACAGGATACCCCTCCCCGGAACTAACCCGATAGGCTTTACCTTGTAATGGAGTTGATTGACTTTCAAAAATTAGAAAAGGATTTCCAATATGCCTGGAATTGATACTTTGATTACCCTTGCAGTAGCCTTGTTCTTTTTAGAGCTCTCCCCTGATCCAGATATGATGCTTGTCATTGGTCGAGGAATCGGGCAGGGTCGAAAAATAACTCTCCTAACGGTGTTGATTGCCACATTGTTTTGACAAGCATTCCGTGATTATTTGGTACAGTTCGCAATATTTTCATATTTAATGGTCTTTTGATGATCGGGGACAATTTGCATTGCCCCCGAAGTTCTTCAGAAA
>JAKIUD010000138.1 GCA_021647765.1 Desulfuromusa sp.
AAAATATCCCCGAAGGTCTGACCGTTTTTAAGTTGCCAGTTGAACACCAGAAAAGAATGCGAACTTCCAATAGTATCGAACGACTGAACAAGGAAATCAAAAGACGAACCAGAGTGGCCACTTTATTCCCAAACGAAGAATCTTTGCTCCGTTAATCCTTTTTTAAGAAAATATGCGACTTTCTTTTCATCTTCCACCACAAGTATTTTCACTGGAATTTACTCCATCCAATTGTTTAGTGTTAGATACAATTTAAATCAAGAGTGAACGATTATTATTATGTTTATTTTCCCAAGGAATCCCTGATATTCGCAGCTAATTCTTTCATCAAAAATGGTTTCTGCAAAATTTTTTTATTCTCATCCAGCATTCCCTGCTCTGAAATGATATTTGCCGTATGGCCAGACATAAATAGAACTTTGAGATCGGCATTGAGCTTTTGCAAGTGATCAGCCAGATCCTTACCGCTCATTCCGGGCATAATCACATCAGTGAGGAGTAAATCAATCTTGTTGATGTCCTTCTCGGCGAGACGTATGGCCTCTTCAGGTGAATTTGCAACAAGCACCACGTAACCTAGTTCTTGAAGCATCACCCCTCCCATTTCCAGCAGGGCACTCTCGTCTTCAACAAATAAAATTGTTTGACCACGACCCTGGCGGATATTCAGATCATTGTTGATCAGAATATCCGTTGCAGTTTCCAACACTTCTGGAAAATAAACTTTAAAAGTGGTTCCCATATTGGGTTCACTCGACACATCAATAAAACCCTGATTTTGTTTAATGGCACCATAAACTGTGGCCAATCCTAAACCAGTGCCTTGTCCCAAGCTTTTGGTGGTGTAAAATGGTTCGAAAACCCTGGCAAGAGTTTGACGATCCATCCCTTTACCATTGTCAACCACAGTCAATACGAGATAGTTACCTGGGACAAAACCGGCATGACGATCACAATAGGTTTGATCAAGGGTGACTTTCCCGGTTTCAAGAGAGATGACTCCAAGATTGTCGATAGCATCACGGGCATTGACGGTGAGGTTTGTCAAAATCTGGTCGAGTTGACTGGGATCCATTTTAACCGGATAAGCATTTCCTCCCGGGTTCCAGGTTAGAATGATGTTCTTACCAGCAAGTCGATGTAATATCGGAAGGATTTTTTCTATTGCAAGATTAAGATCAAATACGCTAGGAGCAATCGGCTGCTTACGGGCGTATGCAAGCAGTTGTTGGGTAAGGTTTGCTGATCTCTGTGCCGCCCGCTGAATCTCTTGCAACGTTGCATAGGAAGGATCTTTTGGATCCAATCGTTTCATCCCAAGTTCAGCCCGACCCAGAATGATACTCAACATGTTGTTGAAATCATGAGCAACCCCACCAGCGAGCAGACCGATGGCCTCCATCTTCTGTGCTTGTCGATATTGTTCCTCACGCTTTAGCTCTCCGGTTATATCAAGCTTTGTAGCCACATAATAAACAACCTCACCGACAGCATCATAAAACGGAGAGATATTAGCTTCTTCGGTGTATAAGGTTCCATCTTTACGCTTGTTAACCAAACGCCCCTTCCAACTATTGCCACGAGAAAGGGTTTGCCACATGTGCCGGTAAAAGGATTTATCCTGTTCACCGCTTTTAAGAATCCGCGGATTCTGTCCTATCACCTCTTCTCGCTTGTATCCTGATACCAATTCAAAGGCCGGGTTAACATAGGAGATATTTCCCTTTTGATCAGTAATCATGATGGTTTCTGAGGTTTGTTCCATGGCTGAAAGAAGTAGTTTTTGCTCTGCCTCGGCCTTTTTTCGTTGACTGATGTCAGTTGCAAATCCGGTGATCATGAAGTCTTCGCCATTTTCATATTCCGTTATCTTGGCTGTGATTCCTAACCAAATTGATGCTCCCTTGATGGTCTGTGCTTCATATTCAAAGTTATCCACAATAGAGTTCTCTTTTAATAACGTTAAGAGCTCATCCCGCTGATGAGGGTGGAGATAGAGTTGCGTTCCAATATCTGTGAAATACTCCAACCCCTCCTTTTGTGAATCGGCACCAAGCATCCGAGCCATTGCAAAGTTAGCTGACAGCAACCGCCCCTTTGAACTGGTTGTGAATATTCCCACTGGAGCATTTTCTAATAATTGCAAATGCGGGCAGTTATCCGCTTTTAGTTTTTGATCAGCTTCGTGCTGCTGGAGGGATTTTTCCAGATAATGGTTTTTATCCTGAAGTTGCCTTAACACCAGAATCAAATTGTCATACGACTGTTCTTCATAAATCATGGGGGGCTCCAAAACCAAATAACTAAAATAGCTTCACGTTGCGGCAACCTATAAACAGCTATACTTCCCCTCACTACTTTACGGTCTAGCAATCAGGTGCTGGGCGCCTGACAGCGAGTACCCTGTACACCCTAAATCTTCGCATCTTGCTGGTTATTTTACGTGTCAACTGCGTTGTGACTTCCCCTGTATAGCTATGGCTATGCAGCGAAAGTCACGCCTTGTTGACACGCAAAATCCCGGCGCAATCTTGCGAATCTTTAAGGTATACAGAGCACTAGTGATTTGAGGTCAAAAGTTCTCTGAGGCTTATGGCCTTGTTTGTCACTCCTATTTTTTTTCTGATGTGACCTCGGTGTTTGTCGATTGTCTGAGATGAAAGACCCAAAAGCTCTGCTATTTGTTTAGATGTCTTCCCTTGCTTTATCAGGTTTGCAACCCGAATCTCCGCTGGGCTTAATTTCAGGTTCATGGCGACAGAAGTTCGTACAAAAGGAGAAACAAGATTGTTCAATGTTGATTCTATGATTTCTATATAGTTGGCTTGACTTTTATTAATCCCAGACATTTTAAGCTTGTTAAGATAGGGTTCAACGAGACTCAAAACATTAGCTGCAATAGCTTCCTCAAGTTCAAGCTTCTCTTCCCGACTTCCGCACAACACTACACTCCTAAAAAATAAAATCCTTTAAAATCAATGAGATAGAAAAATGAGATTTGAGGTGTAAAATGTAGTGCCCTAGCATATTTCTTGCTTGACTATTGTTGCA
>JAKIUD010000067.1 GCA_021647765.1 Desulfuromusa sp.
GAACAAGGGGCATTGCTGAGAGAATTTGAGAAAATTGCGATCCGCAAAAAAATTACATTTACCAGCAGAAATAATGAAATAAACTGAAAAAACTGTCAGAACCTGAGCCACTATATGAAATATCCAGTTCTGGAACTCGATTGAAGAGATGATAATCGATGATGTCTGGCAGATCTATAACAGATCGGAGAATTCAGCAACGCAATATGTTCCGCTACATGGGCAGAACTAAAAATGCCTCGCAGGATTATCTGCGAGGCATTCTTTGAACGGTTTAGAATCAGCACAAAACCATATTATGATGGCATCGCAAAAAGTCCGCCCCACGGTGTTGCAGCGACTTTTCAAGACCTCGACATACCACATGTATGCCTTCATCCTTGAAAAACCACTACGCCTAGTGGGACGAAATTTTTGCTTAGCCATCTAATTAGTTTTTGCGAGTGCAGCATATTATGTTTCTTCTGAACTCGGAGGTGGAGCTGGAGCTGCTGGTGCTGGGTTGTCATCTTCAGTATCAACATAGCCAACAGCAAGTTGTGGTTTCCACTGAAGGAAATCCCAACCGCCAGTGACTGCACCATTTTTGAAAAGGTAGCCAGCACTGAGATCAGCGCCAAATTTCTTTACTTCGGCAAAGGGGTAATAACTCACCCCTGCAGCTACGACAGCAGTATCGTCCTCATCATCTGACAGTGCTTTGATTGTGATTCCAAAATCATTCGACTGCCCCTGAGATATTCCAAAGACGAATGAGACGCCAAAAAGAACTCCCACCCCAGCTTGAGCCTGTGTTACCAGACCAAAAATAAAGAGACTCAGAATAAGTAAGCGTTTAATCATAATTTTTTCTCCTTTCTTTATGTGCAAAACCGCACGGTAGTTGGGACAAATTTGATCCTGTGAAAATAACTACAGGATACTTTACCCTTAAGGTTAATATAGTATGAAGAGGAGTCAAGTGAGCTTTATTATCAACAGCAAAAAAAGGATTTAGCTGATGAGTTTCTCTGCTTTTTTTCAACCCAGTAATAAGGTCTTTGATTCTTCTTCGCCTCTGATGGTAAATTAATTTCTTTGGTTTGCTGCTTAGAAAATAAAAGGACTATTTAGAGATGAAAAAAACTATCCGTATCATTGGTGTCCCCATCGACCTGGGACAAAATCAACGTGGCGTCGATATGGGACCCAGTGCCATCCGCTATGCCGGGTTATCGACCCGACTTAAATCTTTAAGCTATCAACTCTATGACGAGGGAAATCTTTACGTTCCAGTGCGCGATTCCCTGGCGGATAAACACGGCAGTGATTTTCTCGGGGCGGTGCAGCAGGTTTGCCAGGCAGCCTATAACGCTGCAGCAGACGCTGTGGCCGCAGGTGAAATTCCACTGTTTCTAGGTGGCGATCATTCTTTATCGATTGGAACCATTGGTGGGGTGAGCAGCCATGACCCGGTTGGAGTGGTCTGGGTCGATGCGCATGGAGACGCAAATTCTCCTGCGACATCTCCCTCGGGAAATATTCATGGGATGCCGGTGGCGACCTTGCTTGGAGATGGTTATCCTGAACTCGTGGATATTGGTCGACCTGGGGCGAAATTATCCGGGAAAGATGTGGTGATGATTGGTATTCGTGATCTGGATGGCGAAGAACGTGATTGGTTAAAAAAGAGCGGGGTCAAGGTTTATACCATGCGTGATCTGGATGAGCGGGGGATGGGATCTGTGACCCGTGAAGCATTAGAGTTTCTGAGTGACCACAATCGTATCCATGTCAGTATCGATATGGATGCCCTTGATCCAAATACTGCCCCCGGTGTTGGGACGCCAGCTCCCGGTGGGTTGAGCTGTCGGGAAGCACAGTTGTTGATGGAAATTATTGCAGATACTAAAAAACTGGTATCGGCTGATATTGTTGAAATTAATCCGATTCTTGATCACGAAAATCGTACCGCAAAGATGGCGGTTGAATTGGTGACTTCATTATTTGGCAAGAGTATTTTTTGAATCAAAAAAGCAGGTTTTAGTCCCGAATGACACTGGATTAAGGAAATGTTCAGCAAAAACGAGTAAACTTGGGACTGTCCCCAGACCCATCGGGGGCTGTCCCGAAGTTTACGATTCACGAAGAACCGCTGTGGTTCACACCGCAAAAGCCTGGGACAGCCCCCGATACTACTGGGGACAGTCCCGTTTTTGCTGGAAATCTCTCCGTCTCTGCGTTGAGGTCTTTGATGTGTCAGATGTTTAATTAATCCAGTGGCAGCTCGGTTTTTTTCAGAACAGTTTTTAGGGCAAATGACGATTGAACCCTCAAAACTCCTGGAATTCCGGTCAGCCGATTGTGGATCCGCATGTAATCTTCGTTATTGCGAACAATGACTCGCAGGAGAAAATCGCTGTCCCCTGACATCAGATAGCATTCCATCACTTCTTTGACCTGACCGATCTCTTTTTCAAAATATTGCAGTTTCTCCTGCTGCTGCCCCTCCAATGTGACCCGGACAAAAACATTGCCCGGTTTGCCGATCGCAGCTTGATCAATCAACATCACATATTTGTCTATAATACCGTTCTGTTCAAGGAGTCGAACCCGGCGTAAACAGGCAGATTCAGAGAGTTTGACCTGCTCGGCCAGCTGGACATAAGTGAGACGCCCATTTTTTTGTAAAGCAGATAGAATTCTTTGATCAATTGCATCTATCTGGTTTTTGTATGGAATCCGTGACATTTTTGCATGATAGCAATGGAATCCCGTGAATAACAGTATTTTATTTTTGAATATGCAGGAAAAAAAACCTTATAGGATGATATATTTCCCAAATACACAATAATTCACTTATTAATCTGACAGAAAAGGAGTCTGCCATGATCGTTGGAATCCTCAAGGAAATCAAGGTTGAAGAAAATCGTGTCTGTATGACCCCCGCTGGGGCAGAAATCATGAAAAATAATGGTCACAGTGTTTTGGTTGAGACTTCCGCTGGTGTTGGCAGTGGCTTCAGTGATGAAGATTATAAAAAGGCTGGTGCGGAGATTGCTCCTTCAGCTGCCGATGTTTATGCCCGTTCTGAAATGGTGATGCACGTTAAAGAGCCACAACCGAATGAATACCCCATGATCCGCGAGGGACAGATTGTTTTCACCTATTTCCATTTTGCTGCTGGTGAAGAATTGACGCGAGCGATGATTGACCGGAAAGCGATCTGCGTGACCTATGAAACAATTACTAACCCGGACGGTTCACTGCCGCTACTGACTCCAATGAGCGAAGTTGCCGGGCGGATGGCGGCTCTGGAAGGTGCCAAATATTTAGAGCGTTCTCAAGGTGGCCGAGGAATACTGATGGGTGGGGTGCCTGGTGTTGCTCCGGCAACGGTTGTGGTCATTGGTGGCGGTGTGGTTGGTACCCATGCCGCGCAGATGGCTTGTGGTTTGGGCGCTAAAGTCTATCTTCTTGATATGGATCTTGACCGGTTACGGCACTTGGCTGAAGTTATGCCTAAAAACTGCTTCCCGATGATGTCTTCTCCTGCCATTGTTCGTGAATTGGCAAAGGAAGCCGATGTGGTGATTGGTGCTGTTCTTGTTCATGGTGCTAAGGCTCCCAAACTGGTGACCAGGGATATGCTCAAGACGATGAAGCCAGGATCAGTTCTGGTCGATGTGGCGATCGACCAAGGGGGTTGTTTTGAAACCTCAAAAGCAACAACTCACACCGATCCAATTTATAAGGTTGACGGTGTCGTCCATTACTGTGTCGCTAATATGCCGGGAGCCGTGCCATTGACTTCAACTATGGCTTTGACCAATGCAACCTTGCCGTATGCTGTGACGTTGGCGAATCTGGGTTGGAAGCAGGCAGCGGTAGAAAACTCGGGGATTAAAGATGGTCTGAATGTTGTCGCTGGTCAGGTTTGCTATGCTGGTGTCGCTGAGGCGTTCGGACTGGATTATGTATCCGTTGATAAGCTTCTGTAGGGTTTTTCTCATTTTTAAATTATCATAAATAACGCCGGGATTTTGTTTAGATCCCGGCGTTATTTGATTTTTTGTATTTACAGTTTTTTCTGTGCATCCTGAGCCGCGAACATGTAGGTATTATCAGAAGGCTTGGCTGCCAGCTCTGGATGGGTCGCGTACTGATATTTGATGATATCCTCAATTGTCGCTCCCATTTGGATGGCAAAGGAAATAAAATCAACATTGCCTGCTGAACAGTGCCCCTTCCTCAGGACTGAACCGCCAATCAGTTTTCGTGTTTTTTTATCAAACACCAGCTTGGTTTTGATCATGTTCACCCCATCCATCATCGGATACATATCCATAACGTCTGATTCGCCGACAACATAATCTAATTCTTCCCGGTCAGCTGCTTTTGCAATCAATCCTGCCGAACCGAAAGTGTAGTCAAATGCGCTCGATGCATTGGCATTGATGATGCCTGGAAAGGTTGTTTTCTTGCCCAGTATATTTGCCGCAACAACCTTGGACATGAAGACCGCGTTAGTGCCGAATTCACCCATGCTGGGATTGCCTGTTATAAATGATTTTTTTTCAGCACAATCTCCTGATGCGTAAATGTTCTTAGCTGTGGTTTCAAGGTATTCATTCGTTACGATGCCAAGGCGGGAGGTGGCAATCCCGGTTTTTTCTGCAAGGGCAATATTCGGTTTAACCCCGACCGAAACAATCACAAAGTCGGCGGGAAGGATATCGCCATTATCAAGAACCACTCCAGAGACATTGCCATCTTGCCCTGCAAATGCAGTAACCTGGGTATTATTGATAACTCTCACACATTTATCGACGATGTGTGCCTCGATTGCCTCAGCAAAATCATCATCCATGGTCATCAGCAGGACATGGGGTTGCATTTCCACAACTGTGGTCTCGATACCCAACTGTTTCATCACGACAGCAACTTCAATCCCGATATAACCGCCTCCGACAATTACACATTTTTTATAGTGTTGCGCAAATTCACGCATCTGCTCCATATCGCTTTTTGAGCGAACATTGACGATATTTTTCAGGTCTATATTGGGAATTGGGGGGATGAAGGGTTGCGAGCCGGTTGCGAGAACAAGATAGTCATAGACGAATTTCTGTCCCGTTGCGGTTGTGACTGATTGTTCATCCTTATCGATAGATTCAACATAATCAATGACCAGTTTTGCACCAAAATCTGTGACCAGAGTGTTGGAGATACAAAATTTTTCAACTGGTTTCTTATCAGAAATGCCGTAGGGGACAGCACAGCGATTGGCATTGATTTCTTCATCTTTGATCAGTGTTACATCAAAATCCTGAGTGGATTTGTGCAGTGCATGGACGATCAGACGACCAGCTGGACCACCACCGATAATAACAACTTTTTGCATAATGACCTCCAATTAAGTTAAATATATGGATTTTTATATAAGATACTCCTAAACCAGGATGAAGGAAATATTTTTCTGCGGGTTGCATTTTGTTTTATCTGGTTATGCATTATGCACCAGTAAAATCATCAGCGGGAAAAATGTTCACAATTAACCTTCCTCTTCCTTGATGGGAGAGGGACGAGGTGAGGGTGGGAACCCAGGAATGCCCCCCTTTTTTTGGTGAAAGAGGGGGGGGGGAAGGTTTAGGAAAAATATCAACTTTTAGAGTCAGTGTGCATTTCGCGCAGCAACCTCTTGTTGATTTTACCAACACTGGTTTTATCGATAGTTTCGACAAATTTGACTTTGAGCAGGATAAGTTGTTTGGAGATTATTCCCTTGTCGATAAACCCACGGACATGTTGGAGCAGTTCTTTTTCGTTGATTTCAACTTCGGGTCTTTTTACGACCAGTGCTAATGGTTTCTCACCCCATTTTTGATCGGGTAGACTGATAACGGCAACTTCTCCAACACCTTGATAGGTTGCCAGTAGGTCTTCTATTTCCAATGATGAAACCCATTCTCCACCAATTTTAATAACATCCTTGATCCGGTCGGTAATTTTGACGTAATTGTATTTATCTTTGTGTGCGACATCTCCTGTATGTAGGTAACCGCCACGCCAGAGGGATTCAGAGTTACGCTGATCTTTTAGATAGCCTTGAGTCAGCCAGGGAGTACGAACAACTATTTCTCCGACACTTTCACCATCCGCCGGAACCTCCGCCATTTGTTCGTCAACGATTTTGAGTTCAACCAGTGGCATTGGTCGCCCGGTTTTGCAGCGAATCTCCAACTCTTCTTCCTCCGTCAAATCAGATTCAGTGATATGGGCAAGGGTTAAGACCGGGCAGGTTTCTGACATGCCGTAGCCGGTATAGATATCTACCCCCTTTTGCATGGCTGCTTTGCACATTGCTTTTGATAGTGCCGCACCACCGATCAGAACTTTCCAGTTTGATAAGTCAATTTCATTGAACAGTGGATGGCTCATCAACAGGTGGAGAATTGTTGGAACACAATGGGAGAAGGTGACTTTTTCTTTATCAATCAGTTTTAACAGCACCTCCGGGGTATATTTCCCCGGGTAAACCTGTTTCAATCCGAGTGCTGTGGCAATGTAGGGAAGTCCCCATGCATGAACATGGAACATTGGAGTCATCGGCATATAGGTGTCCTGCTGATGGAGCCGACCATGAACGACAACGGTACCAAGAGCTGCTATCCCGGCAAGAGTGTGTAGAACCAGTTGCCGATGACTGAAGTAGACACCTTTGGGCATGCCGGTTGTTCCAGTCGTGTAGAAAGTGGTGGCACGGGTATTTTCATCAAAATCGGGAAAGTTGTAATGATCATCGCTCTCAGCCAAAAGAGCTTCATATTCCCCGGCAAAGGTCAAAGTTGTTTCTGGCTGCTGTTGCCCATCCTGAAGTAAGATATAATCTTTGACGGTATCGATGCGCCCTTTAATTTGCTCCAGAAGTGGTAGGAATTCTTCATTGACCAGAATATAATCATCTTCCGCGTGGTCAATGGTATAGAGGATCTGTTCTGTCGACAGGCGGATATTTACCGTATGCAGTACCGCACCGAGCATTGGTATGGCGTAGAAACACTCCAGGTAGCGGTGGCTGTCCCAATCCATGACGGCAACGGTGTCTCCCGCTTTGACACCAATTTCAGTCAGTGTATTGGCCAGTCTGCAAACTCGTTGTTTGAATTCTGCATAGGTGAAACGTGCTTGATTACGGTAAATAATTTCCTGTTGCGGATCATTAACGACCGGTGACTGCAAAAGATTCTTTATCAGCAGAGGGTAGGTGTAGGCTGAAGCGGTACGCTGTATCAGATTGTCGGGCATGGATTAACCTCCTTGGTAGTTTTAATCAAATCAGGTAGTTATGTGTCATCACCAAGACTATACGATGATGATCGGTTGATGCAAGAATTGTTGCTTGTGGGGGGTATTTTAAAAGGAATAAAATACAACAGGAGATTTTAGATGGATTTACCTGTACCTTTAATTAAAGGTATTCTGCTGCGCCGTTATAAACGTTTTTTTACTGATATTGAGTTATCGGATGGTCGTGTGGTTACTGCTCACACCCCAAACACTGGCAGTATGAAGCAATGTGCTATTGCTGGCTATAATGTTTTGATCTCAAAATCTGACAATCCGAAGCGTAAGTTGAAATATACCTTGGAGCTGATTCAGGTCGGTGACAATTGGGTTGACACCCACACCCAGAGAACCAATCGCATTGTGGAAGAGGCTTTACGCAATAACTGGATTGCATCTCTGGAAGATTATCGGGTGCAACCAGAATATAAGTTCGGCGAGAGCCGCATCGATTTCTATCTGGAAAAAGCTGCCGAGAAAGTTTTGGTCGAAGTTAAAAATGTCACTTTATGCTGCAATACAACAACGGCTTGTTTTCCCGATGCGGTAACAACTCGTGGGCAGAAGCATTTACGTGAATTACAGGCAGCTAAAAATCAGGGCTATAGGGCGGTGATCTTTTTCTTGATCCAACGCAGCGAGGCTACAGAGTTCTCTCCGGCTGATGATATCGATCCCGAATACGGCCGATTACTGCGTGAAGTTGTTGCCGGGGGAGTCGAGGCGATGGCTTATAAAACCATTGTTACGCCACAAGAAAATCGAATAGGACACCAAATTCCTGTAATCTTATGAAGGACGTTTATGCACGCTGTCGGACTGATTACTGAATATAATCCGTTTCATAACGGTCACCTGCATCATCTGCAAGAAAGTTTACGTGCTACGGGCGCAGATGTGTCAGTTGCGGTGATGAGTGGACATTTTTTGCAGCGTGGGGAACCTGCCCTGGTGGATAAGTGGGTGCGGGCAGAGATGGCTTTGGCTGCCGGGGTGGATCTGGTGGTTGAATTGCCACTTCCCTGGGCTTGCAGCAGTGCTCCTGATTTTGCTCGGGGTGCGGTGCAGACTTTAACTGCACTTGGTGTTGAGAGTCTCTGCTTTGGTAGCGAGTCTGGGGAGATTGATCCGTTACAATGTTGTGCAGATGTTCTGCAGGCTTACGATTCTACCGTTGTGGAGAAAACAGCGAAATTATTGCGTCAGGGGGTCAATTACCCGCAGGCCAGAGCACAGGTTGTGGCCAAATTGTTACCGGATGAAGTTGCTGCTGAAACTTTAGATGAGCCGAATAATATCCTTGGGATTGAATATCTCAAAGCTTTGAGCCAGTTGAAGAGTCCCATCCAGCCAGCGACAATCCAAAGAATCGGTGCTGGATATCATGATACCAATATTCAAACGGATGTAATTGCCAGCGCGACCGGAATTCGTAAAAAACTGGCGGAAGGTGGCTCCGTTGAGAATCTTCTGCCCGCAGGCGTTTCACAAATATTGCAGCAGGCTGCTATTGCCGGGGGGGTTTTTTCTGCAGATCATTATTTTCGTTTGTTGTCAGCACAAATCTTCCGTAACTCTAACGGGTTGAATAACTGTTGGTTAGTAGAAAACGGGATAGAAAATCGCTTGTTAAGTGTTGCGGAGAAATCATTTTCACTGGAGGAGTTACTGGTTGGTCTCAAGTCACGACAATTTACCAGAACTCGTATTCAACGCGTGCTGGTTTCAGTTTTGCTGGAAATGGACAAAAGTGTCCTTCGCCAGCAGTTTTCTGCTGAACCGCTTTATCTCCATTTGCTGGCAGCCAGCCAGCTGGGAAAGCAATTCCTGGCAGCGAAACGTAAGCAAAGAACAATTCCATTGATTCAAAATTTTTCTCGTGTTTATCCGTTGCTCAAGCGGTATTATGGGGTTGAATCCACAACATACCCGATTGCTTTAAAGCAGTTGCAGTTAGAGCTTCGAGCGACAAAACTTTATACATTGCTATTGCAAAAATATCCGGGCGGGAACAGAAACCGGGATTTCTATGAACCGCTACGAACAAAACCACCATTGAAATGAGGAGTTGATCATGACAGATACGCTGATTACTCGCGATATGAAGATCGAACAACTTGTGGAATTAAAAGAGGATGCTGTCGGTTATCTGTTTCATAAAAATATCCGCTGTATCCGCTGTGGTGAGCCGGTTTGGGACACGATTGAAGAAGCTGCCAGAAAAAAAGATTACAGTGAGGTTGAGATCGATCAACTTCTTGATGATCTGAACCAGTTGAGTTGATCCTGTACAGATAATTGCTGAACAGAAAGCTAGAACTTCCCCTCATCCACCCTAACGGGCTCCTTCTCCCTCAGGGAGAAGGGAAGAGAAATAGCAGCTGAAAGTCTTGGACTGAAGTCCATGGTTTTTACCAGCGTATTGAAACAATAAAAGAAAGACCAGATTCTTAGTAGAGTTTGGTCTTTCTTTTTTTACTCAGTAGGAGACTCAGTTTCCGATTCTTTTTTCTTGATCGCGACTTTTCGTGGTCGCCGTGGAGCCTTAGGTTTTGCTCCTGTCTCAGCTACCGGTTCAGTTTTATTCTCAGAGGTCACAGCGACTGTCTTTTTTGTGCTTCGTCTGGGCTGCCGTTTTGGTTTTTCCTGCTCGACGGTTTTTGTTTCAGGGACGGATTCCGAGCTGGCTGGAAGAGCGTCTGTACTTTTCTTTGTTGATCTCCGGGGGCGTGGCTTTGGCTTTTTTTCCGCCACATTTCCTGCTGTCGAAACGATTTCAGTTTTTTCAGGAGCCTTTTTAGTTGCTCTTCTCGGGGCACGGCGTGGTTTAGGCTTTTCGCTACTAACCGTGTCCGTCGCTGCAACAACCTTGGTTTCAGTCGGTGTTTCTTCTGCTACAGTTTTTACCTCAGAAGTTATATCCGTATTATTTGACGAGGACTCTGCTGTTTTCTTCGTTGCTCTCCGCGGGCGTCGTTTTGGTTTTTCTTCTGTTTGCACCGTTGTGGAGACCACCTCTGGTTTTGTCACTATTGTGTCTTGTTGTGACTTTTCTTCCCCTTTGTTTTCTATTTCCAGAGCCTGTTTCGACGTAGTTTCAACCTCACTTGAAATTATTTCTGCTGCGACGGCAGGTTTTTTTCTACTTCTTCTGCGTGGGTGCGGTTTGGGTTTTTCTGCTGCCAGTTTTTCGCTTTCCAGTTGGCTATTTTCTTCTGCTTTTGGTTCCTGCTGATTTTGTTCAACGGCCGCAATTCCCGGCTGGGCTATCTGCTCAGTCCGCGTTTTCTCTCCAGCTGTCTCTTCGCTTGGTTCCTGCTGGTTTTGTTCCAGTGCTTCCTGATTGCTGACAGCCGGTTTTTTCCGCCGTCTCCGGCGGCGTTTTTTGGTTTTCTCTGTTGGTTCTTCTTCAGCCACCTGTTCCGGAGGCGTCTCAGCTGATATGTCCTCAGCTTGTTCCCTGGCCTCTTCTTCTCCTTGTTGGGCTGCAGCCAAGGCATTTTCAATCTGGTTGTCATGAGAAACTGGCATGGTCTGGCGAGTATTGTCTTGTTGCTCTTTTTCACGCTTATGTAGCTCTATGTCCAAGTCTCCGGGTAAGAGATCGGATCGTCCCAATAGGGAAATTTTCAGTTTCAACTGACGTTCAAGTTCGATGATAGTTGAACGTTTTTGATTGAGCAGGTAATTTGCGACTTCAAAGGGAACGCTGGCTTCAATATGCGCTATTTGACCTTTACCTGCTGCTGTATGAGCCTGGCGCAAGAATGCTACTGCCTGTGCTTCAATACTTTTTATTTGTCCGAGCCCCTTGCAGTGTGGACATTCGAGATAAGCGCCGACACTTAAGACTGGTTTTAAACGCTGTCGACTCATTTCCAGAAGACCAAACTGGCTGATTCTGCCCACGGAAACTTTGGCTTTGTCATCTTTCAGGGCTTTGCGTACTTCGTGTTCAATTTCGCGGATATTCTTACGATCCCGCATGTCGATGAAATCTATAACAATCAGTCCCCCCAGATCACGTAGCCGTAGTTGTCGCCCAACTTCGACAGCTGCTTCCAGGTTGGTTTTAAAAGCTGTTGCTTCAATGCCACTTTCCCCCGACATTTTTCCCGAATTGACATCAATAGCAACCAGTGCTTCAGTTTGATCGAGGACAATTGAGCCACCAGAGGGGAGGGGAGCCTGGTTTTTGGATAAACCTTCAATCTGCTCCTCAATCTGGTAACGGGAAAATATCGGGCGGCGTTCCCGGTGACGTTTAACCAGGTGTTTCAATTCCGGCATTACCAGGGAAAAGAAATCCTTGGTATCCTGGTACACTTTCGGGTCATCAACCAGGACTTCATCCATTTCAGTACTGAAGTAGTCGCGGATTGAACGGATCGCCAGGTTGGATTCCTGATAGAGTTGGGCAGGAGCCTTGATCTGGTCTTTGCGAGCAACAATACCTTCATATAATCGCACCAGATAGTCAAAATCACGTTTCAATTCTTCTTTGTCTTTGCCGATTCCTGCAGTGCGAACGATGTAGCCCATCCGTTCTGGAAGATCCAGTTCTGCCATGGTTTTTTTCAGGCTGCGGCGTTCGGAGTCAACACTGATTTTACGGGAAACGCCTTTGGTGGTGCTATCTGGCATCAACACCATGTAACGACCGGGTATAGAGAGAAATGTAGTTAGAGCAGCACCTTTGTTGCCACGTTCTTCTTTGACAATTTGAACCAGAATCTCTTGCCCGCGATACAGAATATCGGCAATTCGTGGGCGACTCTTAGTCTCCTTTTGTGCTGGGTAAAGTTTGGTGTGAACTTCGCCAATTTGCAAAAAGCCAAGTTTTTCTGCGCCATAATCAACAAAAGCGGCCTGGAGTCCAGTTTCTACCCGAACGACCACCGCTTTATAGATGTTACCCTTACTTTGTTCTTGTCCTGCGATCTCAATATCAAGTTCGCTTAAAATTCCGTCAACAACGATCGCCACCCGATTCTCTTCCGGATGAGATGCGTTGATCAGCATCTTCTTACTCATTTTTTAAACCTTTCTGTCCGCATGAATCGCGGCTCGTCCGGTTTTCCTCCGCCAATGACCTCACCGCTTATAGCGGGGTCTGTAGCGGGTTTCCCGGTTAAATTGCGTAGTAGCAGCGGCCATATTCCCCCTTGGAACGACCGCATAGAAATTTTTGTGTAATAAATTGTTTGCTGGTCTCAACGCAAATATAGCGGAGACACAAAAAATCTATTCATTGTATCCAACGTCTAACTATAACAGATAATGTTTATTAGTGATATCTGAAACTAGTAAAAAAATACGTTAAAATCATTTTTTGTCGTGGGTTTTGAATCCAGTAAAAAAAATATCATTATTTCATCAATTTATAATTGACTTTAATTGCACGGATGTCTAATGTCGACAATCGACAGAGAGGGAGGTTGATATTGGTATGCCAATTATTAAGAAAACTTATAAAGATCAAGTTATCGATTATGTTTATCAGCTCCTGTTGAGGAATGAACTGAATCCTGGTGATCAGCTGAAGGAGACGATGCTGGCAGAGAAGATGGGAATCAGCAGGGCACCAATTAGAGAGGCAATGAAAGAGCTGATTGGCAACGGTCTGGTCGATTACCGTCCTCAAGTGGGCAACTTTATACCGGTATTTTCACCAAAACAGATTATTGACAGCTATACCACACGTGGAGTTCTGGAAGGTTATGCGGTGATGGAGACTTGCGATCAGTTTTCGGTGGAAGAGATTGAAAAGTTGGACAATCTTGTCGAACAGATGATCAGTTATGCAAATAAGAAAAACCGCAAAATGGTGATAGTGGCAGGTGGCGAGTTCCATGACCTGTTGATCTGTAAAAACAACAATGTGCAGCTGCTTGAATATACGGATCGTCTCAGCCTTAAATTACATATCTTGTTTTTTAAATATTGGGGGAAGCTCTATAGCCCGGCTGAAATTGGACGACGTCATCGGGAAATTGTTGAAAGTGTCAAACTAAAAGAGCTGGATTTGATTGAAAAGGTTATTCGGCAACACTACATTGAAACAGGAGCAAAAATAGCAGCACTTTAGTGGTCGCTTAAGTGTTGACTTCACAAAAACAGGGAGACTTGCAGTGGGTAATGGGCAACATGAGGTTCACCTGAATTTGAACGTACGTGGATTGCCGATTTCGGCAACACTTGGAATTAACGAAAAGAGTGCCCGTCTTCTGGCAGAAGGTCGGCAGATTTATAAACTTGGACTGGGGCAGTCACCTTTTCCGGTTCCCAGAACGATAGTTCAGGAGCTGCAGAATAATGCCCATCAGAAAGATTATCTTCCCGTTCGAGGGCTTCCGGCACTGTGTGAGGCGGTAGCCGGATACTATCGACGTACTCAGGATCTTTCTTTTGTGAGTGAAAATGTTCTGATCGGGCCGGGTTCCAAAGAATTGATGTTTATTTTACAGCTGGTCTACTACGGAGACCTTGTGATCCCAACTCCCAGTTGGGTCTCCTATGCGCCTCAGGCTCATATTGTTGGTCGCCATGTTCACTGGCTGCAGACTGATGAAAAAAATAACTGGTTATTGACCTCGGACGAATTGGCACATCATTGCCAGGGAGATCCTGACAAGCCGCGGATTGTCATTCTTAACTATCCGAACAATCCGACCGGATGTTCTTATTCTGAGGAGCAATTAAAGGGGCTGGCCGCTGTGGCTCGCAAGTACAAGATTATTATGCTTTCCGATGAAATCTACGGTGAACTGAACTTTGACGGCGCCCACCGTTCCATCGCCCGTCATTATCCTGAAGGAACAATTATCACCAGTGGTCTGAGTAAATGGGCTGGTGCTGGCGGTTGGAGGCTAGGGACTTTTGCTTTTCCCGCAGAGTTGAAATGGTTACTGGACGCGATGGCGGTTGTTGCCAGTGAAACCTTCACTGCGACGAGCGCGCCGATTCAGTATGCTGCAGTAAGAGCTTTTCAAGGGGGGGCTGAGTTGGAACAGTACCTATGTCAGTCTCGGCGGATCCTCAAGTCATTGAGTGAATGGATCTGGAATAGATTGAATCAAGCTGGAGTCACAGTTGCACGCCCTGATGGTGCCTTTTATATGTTCCCTGACTTTGAGCCCCTTCGCGAAAAATTCGCTTCGCGTGGCATCAACAGTGGCGAAGAATTATGCGCCAGACTGTTACAGGATACCGGGGTTGCAATCTTGCCGGGGAGTTGTTTTGGTCGTCCGCAAAGTGAATTGACCGCGCGAATGGCGTTTGTTGATTTTGATGGAGCGCGGGTACTAGCGGCAGCTGAACAGATCACCTCTGACCTCCCTTTAGGTGATGAATTTTTACAGTGCTACTGTGAAAAAGTTCTTACGGCCATCAAACTGCTCTGCAATTGGCTACAATGATTTTAAACCATAAAATTTTGCAGAAAATTAATCCCTGACCGAAATTTTACTAAGGAGAAGGACATGGCAGAAGAATGGGTAGAACAGATGCAGAACCAGGTGGACACCCTGGGAAAATTGGAAAAACACATCAACGTTTCTGATGATGAAAGGGAGGCGATCACCACGTTGAAAACCAAATGGGGGACAACTCCTTATTTTGCTTCGTTGATGGATAAAGATGACCCGAAATGTCCAATCCGGATGCAGGTGTTGCCCTCGATGAAGGAAAAGGTCAATGCGTTTGGCATGGATAACTATCTGGTGTGGAAAGAAAATCGTGCTACGGAGGAAGTTCGTCCTGACAGTATTGCCCGTCAGTACAAAGATCGTATTGCCTTTACCGTTGTCGAAGTTTGCGGAATCTACTGTCGCCACTGTTTCCGTAAAGAATTGGTTGTTGATCAGGATCTGCAGCTGCGCTTCGATGTTGAAGAAGGGTTGATCTGGATCAGAGAACACCAGGAAATCCGTGATGTCCTGATTACCGGGGGTGATCCGCTATTATTGTCGGATGAAAAATTGGAATACCTGATTACCAAGTTACGTGAGATCCCCCATATCGAAATGATCCGTATCGGCTCACGGCTTCCCATTGTCCTGCCCCAAAGGATAACCCCAGGGTTGAAAAAAGCGATTGGTGGTTTCCACAAAGTTCCAGTGTGGCTCAATACCCAGTGTAACCACCCGAAGGAGATCACCAAAGAAACGGAGAAAGCAGTTTATGAGTTGATGAGCTGCGGTATCAATGTGGGGAATCAGGCAGTATTGCTGAAAGGGATCAATGATGACGTCCCGACGTTCAAAGAACTGCATCAGAAACTGTTACGAACCCGTATCCGTCCCTATTACGTGTTCTATTGTGAGCCTGCTCCGGGGATTGATCATTTCCGTACCCCGGTGGAAAAGGGTGCCGAGTTGATTCGTGACGCGTTACGTGGACACACCACAGGTCTGGCGCAACCGATGTATGTGCTGGCAACCAACATTGGTAAGATTCCACTGATGCCCGATTACTACATTATGGATAAGAATGATAAGGAATATACGTTGAAAAACCACTTGGGGCAGATAACTAAAATCCCGAATATGCCTGAATAATTATCAGCAAAAACGGGACTGTCCCCGTATGGGGGCTGTCCCGGGCTTTTGCGGTGCAAACCACTGTGGTTCTGGGGACAGTCCCAAGTTTACTATAGTTGCGTTAAAAATAAACGATGGAGGCTGCTGTCACAGCCTTCACCATTACACAGTACATCTCGTCAGGGAGAGGCACCTATGAACTTACAAAGCTTACAGGAACTCATTCAGGAAAAAAAGGTTAAAAATATCGATCTGAAATATGTCGATCTGGTTGGACGCTGGTACCATATCAATTTCCCGGCGCGGCGGCTTGATTATGTCATGTCGCATGGCATCCCTTTTGACGGCTCCAGTATTCCTGGAATGCGTAATGTTGAGTCGGGTGATCTGATTTTAATGCCCGATCTTTCCACTGCTCGTTATGATCATTTCAATTCAAATCCTACTGTACAGATTATTTGTTCAATTCGTGAGGCCGATTCTCCTGCAGGCTACAAAAAAGATCCTCGTAGTGTCGCGCAAAGAGCCTTTGATTATTTGAAAGCGAGTGGGATTGCCGATGAAATGTTGTGGATTCCAGAATTCGAGTTCAATCTCCTCAGCGAAGCTATTTACTACAATACCAAGCATAAAGCCGGTTATCGGTTTTCCACCATGGAGAATAAGGAAGCTCTGCCGTTTGAATACGAAGATCCTGATGCGACTGCCTTGACTCACCGTAAGGGCTACCATCTGGATCGCCCCTATGACCGCAATGCCCATGTCCGGGAAGAGATCTCCGATTATATCGAAGAGAATATCTGCCCGATCCGCTACCACCACCACGAAGTCGGGATTAGCTCACAGCAGGAGATTGAAACCGAGCTGGCTCCATTTCCCGCGATCGCCGACAACATCATGTATATCAAAAGCGCCATCCAGCAGATCGCTCTCAAGTATGGGCTTGCCGCAACTCTAATGCCTAAACCGATGTATGATGAGGCCGGAAATGGGATGCACTTCCACATGTTGCTAAAGAAGAACGGCAAAAATATCCTTTATGAAAAAGGTGGTTATGCCGATCTTTCAGAGGTTGCTCTCCATTTTATCGGCGGGATTCTCTACCACGGCAAGTCGCTGGTTGCTCTGACTAATCCCAGTACCAACTCTTATAAGCGGCTGTTGCCCGGATTTGAAGCTCCGGTCAAGTTGATCTTCGGTTTGGCCAATCGCAGTGCTGCTATCCGTATTCCGAAATATGCGACCACGGAAGAGAACAAACGCTTCGAATTCCGTACCGGTGATGCGACCTGCAACCCTTATCTGGCGACCAGTGCCCTGATTATGGCTGGTATTGATGGCGTTAAAAATAAGATTGACCCGAGCGCAAATAATAACGGCCCTTTTGACGAGAATATTTTTGCCTGGACGGAGGAGAAGCGCAATGCTTTGCCTGCAATCCCTGCCTCCCTGGAAGAGGCGTTGCAAGAATTGAAAAAAGATCACGACTACCTGCTGCAAGGTGGAGTGTTCAGTGACATGTTGATCAATGGTTTGATCGAAGAAAAAATGAAAGAGGTGGTTGCCGTCAATGAACGACCAACCCCCTACGAGATGAACCTCTACTTTAATTTATGATAGCAGCAAAATACGATGAGATGGTCTCCCCCGCTTCACTCATCGGCGTCAATGCGCCATGATGGTAATCAATCATTCCATCAACAGAAATGAGAGGAGACCACCATGAAGATTACCACTATCGGTTTAGACTTG
>JAKIUD010000139.1 GCA_021647765.1 Desulfuromusa sp.
ATGTCAGTGTCATCTTCAGCGCAATGCTCAGGCTTATGTTCCAAAAGTTGCTATGCGGGGAAAAGTTGCCGGTGAATTACGCCAGATATTTACTTCAGGTGATCGAGAAGAAGCGGATCAGAGATTGGTTGTTCTTGCAGCATATTTTACCCAAAGGGTTTCGACGGGTACGAAGCTATGGTTTTTTGCATCCGTGTAGCAAACGGGCTGTTTTGCTATTGCAACTGATTTGTAGATTTAAGCCACGACGGGTAAAGAAGAGGGAGAGACCGGGGATTATCTGTCCTCGGTGCGGGGCAAAAATGAGAATTATTCGCACGCAGATCTTGGTTGCGGAGGTCAAACAGATGTTAGTCCAACCGTTACGACCTAGCGTAGACCAGGTTATGTAACCGCAAACAGCATAAGGAGACTGAAAAACCGCCATCGGGCGGCTATTGTAAACACCACTCCAAACCCGCAGTTATTTGCCGCATAGTGGATTTATCCTGAATTCTCCTTATTTTATCAATTCAACAATTTGAGTTTTTTTTGCTGCCGGAGTCATCAAACGAATGCAAAAGATTGACCCACAAGCTATAAAGTGAAGTGTCGGTGAAAAAGGTATGGCGCCACCACTGATTTGAGGTCTAGGTATGACGCCATACACTCACAGAATCATGCAAAAGCATGACTCCCCTAGTGTGACACATTAGGGTCATAAATTCAGCCCTCATCGACCTTTTTGTCGATGTTTTTATCCAGCCGCCTTTATTTTTGTAGCCGTTGCCATGTTCAGGTCATTATCTGTTCCCACTGTGATCGGGGTCAACGTTATTGCACCGGTGAATGTCGTCATGAAGCCAGATCTGAATCGGCTCAACGGGCGAGTAAGAAATACCAGTCAACCCGGGCAAGTCGCTTCAAAAATGCCGCTCGACAACAACGTTTTCGTGAACGCCATTCACAAAAAGTAACGCATCAGGGTTCCCCTTCCAAACACCCGTATGATCTACTCAAAACCCGTTTAACCGAGGTTAAAAAGACCCCAAAACCGTCATTTTCAGGTTCCACAGTCTACTGTCATTATTGTGCTGCGGTTTGTGAACCCTTTTTACGCCTGGATTTTATGCGCAGTCGGCGGATAACACGATCATTCCAGTGATTGACGCCTGTTGAGTCCATTCATTCATCGACCGGAGACATCATGGCTATCGATAAAGAGACCGAAGCAAAAATACTGCGTTACCATTTTGTAGAAAAATGGAGGGTTGGTATCATCGCAACCCAGCTAGGTATCCACCATTCGGTGGTGGATCGGGTCTTATCCCAGGCGGGCTTGCCCAAAGTGGAACGTTCACCCAGATCCTCCATCATTGATCCCTATTTACCCTTTATTGTCGAAACCTTACGTGAATTTCCGACGTTGACGGCTGTCCGTTTATACGAAATGGCCCAACAACGGGGGTATCCCGGAGGCTCCAGTCAATTTCGCCAGCGCATCAGTCAACTGCGACCACGTCAGCAACCGGAAGCTTATCTGCGTTTAAAGACTTTACCCGGTGAGCAAGCCCAGGTGGATTGGGGACATTTTGGTCATATGACAATAGGCACAGCCAAACGCCCGTTAATGGCTTTTGTGATGGTGCTCAGCTGGTCACGGCAGATATTTTTACAGTTTTATCTCAATGCACAAATGGAAAACTTTTTACGTGGCCATGTGGGGGCTTTTGAGGCTTGGGATGGTTTACCCAAGGTTCTCCTCTACGATAATTTAAAATCGGCTGTCCTTGAACGTCAGGGTGATGCCATCCGTTTCCATCCCACGTTGTTGGAACTCTCTGCACATTACCGTTTTGAACCGCGTCCTGTTGCCGTAGCTCGCGGGAATGAAAAAGGGCGAGTTGAACGCGCTATCCGTTACATTCGGGATAACTTTTTTGCCGGACGGCGCTGGCAAACTCTGGATGAATTAAATACCCAGGCCGATGAATGGTGTCGGGGGGTGAGTGCCAACCGACCTTGCCCGGAGAATAAAGATTTATCTGTCAGGGATGCTTTATTACAGGAGCAACCGGCGTTGCTGGGATTGCCAGATAACCCGTTTGATACCCGTGAGCGAATCGAAGTTCGGGCGCGCAAAACACCCTATATCCGTTTTGATCTGAATGATTATTCTATTCCGTATCAACAGGTACAAAAAACCCTCAGCGTGTATGCCGATCTAAAAACGGTTCGTATTATTGATGGTATTGAAGTTATTGCCGAACATCCTCGCTGTTTTGGCAAGGGGGAGCAAATCGAACAGGAAGCCCATATTAATGCCCTGTGGCTTGCAAAAAACCACGCTAAATTGCACCGAGGACAGGATCGCTTAAGCCAAGCATCAAAGCATATCCCCGATCTGCTACAACAATCGATTGAACGCGGGCATGTATTAAAAACCACCGTGCGCTTACTAAATGAATGTCTCGATCACTATGGGCAGGATGAACTGCATGTAGCAGTGGGTGAAGCGCTTAAACAACAATCGCCCTATCCGCAGGCGGTACAGCAAATACTGGAACGGCGACGGGAAGAGAAGCACTGCCCACCACCACTGGCGGTGGCATTGCCAGACAAGGTGAAACACTTACAGGTTAAAACCGTCAACATGGCCGATTACGACCAACTGTATGGTGAACAACCCACAGAAAAAGGAGCGGATCATGAGTGAAATCGTCAACAGCGAACACCTTCGGCAACAGGCTCTTGAACTAAGGCTGTATGGATTACAGTCTCACTGGTCTGAATTGACGCAAGAACACCACCCTTTACTCTCAAAGCTCATCCGTTGGGAGCTTGATGAACGCCAACAACGCTCACTGGAGCGGCGGATAAAAAACTCGGCCGCAAGCGACAGAGTTTTAAAGGCAAAATCCTAAAACAGCTCCAGTTGCTTTCCGTGGACTTCCTTTTTATCTAATTCGACCAATTGGTTTTGCACGTACTTACAAATATTTT